>JAGWTZ010000002.1 GCA_028868695.1 Alphaproteobacteria bacterium
TTTCCGGTGTCGGCTCCGGCGGCATGATCACCAAGATCGAGGCTGGCAAGATTGCCCTTTCCGGCGGCTGCCACATGGTGATTGCCTCAGGCCATGAACTTCATCCCTTGCAGCGCATCATGAGTGGCGAGCGCTGCACCTGGTTCCTCGCCGAGGCCAATGCCCTGCAGGCCCGCAAGCGCTGGATTGCCGGCACATTGCAGCCCGTGGGCCACCTCATCGTTGATGATGGCGCAAAAGCCGCGCTCGACAAGGGCAAAAGCCTTTTGCCCGCCGGCGTGAAAAAGGTGGAAGGCAATTTCCAGCGCGGCGACACGGTGAGCATCATGCTGGGCCACAAGGAATTCGCCCGCGGGCTTGTCGCCTATGATGCCGAAGACGCGCGCAAGATGGCAGGCCACAAATCAGCCGAAGTGGCAAAACTGGTGGGCGTGGACCGCGGCAGCGAGCTTGTTCACCGCGATGATCTGGTGATGCTGTGAGTGAAATGCTTGAGCTTGGCAAACGCGCCCGCGCCGCGGCCAAGGAAATCGCGCTGGCCCCGGCGGAAACAAAGAACGCAGCCTTGCGCGCCATGGCCACGCATATCCGCGCTTCCGCAAGCGCCATCCTTGCCGCCAACGCGGCAGACCTTGAAGCCGCCAAGGCCAAGGATTTGAAATCCTCCTTCGTGGACCGTCTCACGCTCAACCCTGCCCGCCTTGAGGCCATGGCCAAGGGGCTGGAGGACATTGCCGCCCTCGCCGACCCCGTGGGCCGCGTGCTGGAAAAATGGACAAGGCCAAACGGCATGGAAATCAGCCGCGTGGCTGTGCCGCTGGGGGTGATTGGCATCATCTATGAAAGCCGCCCCAATGTGACGGCCGATGCCGGAGGCCTGTGCCTCAAATCGGGCAACGCCGCCATCCTGCGCGGCGGCTCGGATGGGTTCCAGTCTTCCAAGGCCATCATCGCCTGCCTGCGGGCGGGCCTCGCAGATGCGGGCCTGAGCCCGGATGCCATCCAGATGGTGGAGACGACAGACCGCGCCGCCGTGGGTGAAATGCTCGCTGGCCTGGGCGGCACCATTGACCTGATCGTGCCGCGCGGCGGCAAGAGCCTGGTGGGCCGGGTGCAGGCCGAAGCCCGCGTGCCGGTGTTCAGCCATCTCGAAGGCATCTGCCATGTCTATGTCGGCAAGGCCGCTGATCTCGAAATGGCGAAGTCCATCGTGCTCAATGCCAAGATGCGCCGCACCGGCGTGTGCGGCTCGGCCGAAACCATCCTGGTGGACAAGGCGGTGGCAGCAACGATGCTCAAGCCGATCATCAGCACACTGATCAATGCCGGATGCGAAGTGCGCGGCGATGCCGAAACCCAGGCCGCAGACAAAGCCGTCAAGCCCGCCACCGAGGAAGACTGGCACACCGAATATCTCGACGCCATCGTCTCCATGAAAGTGGTGGATGGCGTGGATGAAGCCATCGCCCACATCGCCCGCTATGGCTCGCAGCACACCGACTCCATCGTGACGCAAGACGCGGCCACCGCCGAGAAATTCCTGAACGAGGTGGATTCAGCCATCGTGCTGCATAACGCCTCCACGCAGTTTGCCGATGGCGGAGAGTTTGGCTTTGGCGCCGAAATCGGCATCGCCACGGGCAAGCTGCACGCGCGCGGGCCGGTGGGCGTAGCACAGCTCACCACCTTCAAATACCAGATCCGCGGCCAGGGGCAGACGCGCCCATGATGCCAAGGCTGCCGCCGCATTCCCCCGGCCAGCGCATTGGCCTTTTCGGCGGCTCCTTCAACCCGGCCCATGAGGGCCACCGCCAGGTGGCGCTCTATGCGCTCAAGAAGCTGCGGCTGGATTGGGTGTGGTGGCTGGTCAGCCCGCAAAACCCGTTGAAGGACACTAGCGAAACCGCCGCCTATGCCCAGCGTTTTGCCCAGACCAAGGCACTGGCCCGGCACCCGCGCTTTGTCGTCACCGACATTGAAAGCCAGATCGGCAGCCGCACCACCATCGAAACCCTGCGCGCCCTGAAACATTATGCGGATGCGCAATTCGTCTGGATCATGGGGGCAGACAGCCTCGCAGGCCTGCACCACTGGCATGATTGGAAAGAGATCGTGGAAACCGTGCCGCTGGCAGTGCTGGCCCGGCCAGGCTATTCGATCCGCGCCCTGGGCTCTGTCGCGGCACTCCGCTATCTTGAGGCCCGCGTGCCAATGGAAAGCCCGCAGGTGCTGGCAGCGAAGCACCCTCCCGCCTGGGCCTTCATTTCCATGCCCTTGCGCAAGGAAAGCTCAACCGCCATAAGGGCGGCCCAGAGCTGAACCGGGCCTGTCGCATTCCCGTTTTGCGAAGGCCCCAAGTTTGATAAATTGAGTCGCACAGCAAGAGGATCATTCCCCTGAGCAAGAAGCCCGTGAAGGCCAAGAAGGCCGCCAAGAAAGCCGTTAAGAAAACCGCCAAGACGGCTGTCAAGAAAGCCGCCAAGAAGGCCAGCAAGAAAGCCGCGAAGGCTCCGGTCAAGAAGGCCGCGAAGGCTGCCCCCGCCAAGAAGGCGAAAAAAGCTGCGCCGAAAAAGGCTGCCAAGGCGGCTGTCAAGAAGGCGGCTGTGAAAAAGGCTGCTGCCAAGAAAGTGGCCAAGAGGCCTGCCGCCAAGGCCGCGCCCAAAAAGGTGGCGGTGAAGAAGCCGGTTGCCAAGAAGCTGGCGCCCAAGAAAGTCGCGGCGAAAAAACCTGCGCCGCGCAAGCCTGCCCCGCTGAAGCTGGTGCCCGCCGCGCCAGTGCGCGTGCCCTATCGTGGCGCCGCCGCCGATCTGGTCAATGCCATCCTCACCACGCTGGAAGACGCCAAGGCCGAGAACACCGTGGCCATCAACCTTGAAGGCCGCTCCACCATGGCTGATGCGATGGTGGTGACGACGGGCCGCGTCAACCGCCATGTCGCCGCCATTGCCGATCAGCTGCTGGCCAAGCTCAAGGACCGTGGCACGAAGAACATCCGCGTTGAGGGCCTTGAGGCTGGCGATTGGTGCCTGGTCGATACCGGCGATGTGATCGTCCACATCTTCCGCCCCGAGGTGCGCGCCTTCTACAATCTGGAAAAGCTGTGGTCGCTCGATGCGCCCAAAGAGCATCATTGATTGCGGCTGCATATCGCGGCCGTTGGCAAGCTGAAATCCGGCCCTGAAAAGCTGATGGCGGAAGATTATGCCGCCCGCATTCCCGCCCTCGGCAAGAAGGCGGGTGTCTCCGCCCTCACCGTCCGGGATTGGGCCGAAAGCCAGAAGCCGGATGTGGCCGCCCGCATGGCTGAGGAAGAAGCGTTGCTCTGGTCGGCCGCCCCGGCGGGGGCTTATGTCATCGCGCTGGATGAGCGCGGCAAGGCACCCACTTCGCAGGACTTCGCCGAAAAGCTGCGCCTTCTGGCTGACCGCGGCCAACATGACATTGTTTTCATGTTGGGCGGGCCGGACGGCCACAGCGAAAACACCCGCAGGAAAGCTGGCGAATTGCTGGCCCTGGGGCCCATGACCTGGCCACACCGCCTGGCCCGCATCATGCTGCTTGAGCAAATTTACCGTTCAGTCACCATTCTGGTTAATCATCCTTACCACCGGGCATAATTTGGTCACTGTGCCCTTCTAGTTTTCAAGGATGGATGTGGTTTTCAAACGCCTGCCGGTCGTTCTGCTTTGCCTCGGGCTTGTGCCCGCGGGCGTGCGCGCTGCCACGCCGGAAGAAACCCAAAGCCAGCTGCAAACCGTGCAGCAGACCTTGGCGCAATCCAATGCCAAGGTCTCTGACATCACCGCCGCCCTGGCCGCGGCACTGAAAGCCCAAAGCGACATTTCCGAACGGCTGGTGGCCCTGGGCGGCAAGATCAGGGAGCAGCAGGCCGCCGCCGCTGAATCCGACGCCCGCCTTCGCCAGCTTGAAGGCCAATCCGTGACACTGGCCAGCGATCTCGCCGCCAAGTCGGATGAGCTGTCATCCCTGCTGGCGGGCCTCCAGCGCCTGCAGCAAAACCCGCCGCCCGCCTTGGTGGTGGAGCCTGGCAATGTGCTTGAAGCGTTGCGCGGCGCCATGATGTTCGGCGCCGTGGTGCCTGATTTCAGCGCCAAGGCCAAGGATCTGAAGGCCAGGCTGGATGAACTGCAAGCCATCCGTGATGCCACCGTGGATGAGCGCCAGCGCCAGGCCGAGGCCATGCAGGCCTTGAACGCATCGCAAGATGAACTGCAAAACCTGCAGCGCCAGAAGAAGGCTTTTGCCGAAGCTGCCCAGCAAAACCTGGCCGCCGAGAAGGCCAATGCCGCCGCCCTTGCCGACAAGGCCAAGTCCTTGCAGCAACTGCTGGCCGACCTTCAGAAGGCGCGCGAGGCGGAAGAACAGCGCAAATCCGCCGAAGCCAAGGCCGCCGCCGATGCCGCCGCCAAGGCCGAGGCCGAGCGCCAGGCCGCCTTGCAGCGCTCGCTTGCCCCGCTTTCAACCCAGAAGGGCAAACTCACCTATCCGGTGGCTGGCAGCTTGATCAAATCCTTTGGCGATGACACCGGCCTCGGCACCAAGCTTGACGGCCTGGCCATCGCCACCCCGGCCAACGCCGCCGTCACCGCGCCGGTTGACGGGAAGGTGGAGTTTGCCGGCAATTTCCGCTCCTACGGTCAACTCTTGATCTTGAACGCCGGGGAAGGCTATTTGGTGCTGCTTGCAGGCATGAAGCAGATTTCCGCGGAAATGGGCCAGGTGGTCAGGATGGGAGAGCCCGTGGGCGTGATGGGTGATGGCCCGTCAACCCTCACCCTCCTTGGTGATGAAACAGACCACAGCCATCCGATTTTTTATGTAGAGTTTCGCAGAGACAACGCGCCGGTTGATTCGACCCCCTGGTGGGCAGCCGGCAGAAAAGAGGCAATGAAATGAAAGTGAAGACCGGTTTGAAGAATGCGGGCCTTGTGGCGCTGGGCGCGGTTTCCGCCATCGCCGTGGCGCAGGTTGTGAACCTTGCCACCGCCGCCACCAATGGCGACAACTACAAGCTGCTCAACCTCTTTGGCGAGGTTTATGACCGGGTGCGCTCCGACTATGTCGAAAAGCCGGATGAGCAGAAGATGATGGAAGCTGCCATCAACGGCATGCTGATGTCGCTGGACCCGCACTCCAGCTACATGAACGCCAAGGACTTCGCCGAAATGAACATCAAGACCAAGGGCGAGTTCGGCGGCCTTGGCATCGAAGTGACCATGGAGAACGGCGTGATCAAGGTGGTCTCGCCCTATGACGACACGCCCGCCAAAAAGGCCGGCCTCCTCGCCAATGACCTGATCGTGAAGATCGACGGCAAGGATGTGCAGGGCATGACGCTGAACGAGGCGGTGGACAAGATGCGCGGCCCGGTGGGCTCGCCCATCACTGTCTCGGTGGTGCGCGACAAGAAGGACCCCTTCGATGTGAAGATGGTGCGCGACACCATCAAGATTGAATCGGTGAAATCCAGCCAGGAAGGCGATGATGTCGGCTATGTCCGCATCTCCACCTTCAACGAACAGGCCGACAGCGGCCTGCAGAAGGCCATCACCGAACTCGACAAGAAAATGGACGGCAAGGAAAAGGGCTTCATCCTTGACCTGCGCAACGACCCGGGCGGCTTGCTGCAGCAGGCCATCGCCGTTTCCGACGTGTTCATGGAAAAGGGCGAGGTGGTTTCCACCCGCGGCCGCAACCCCGACCAGGTGGAACGCTACAGCGCCACCAAGGGCGATCTCACCAATGGCAAGCCGCTGGTGGTGCTGATCAATGGCGGCTCAGCCTCGGCTTCGGAAATCGTCGCCGGCGCCTTGCAGGACCAGAAGCGCGCCACGCTGATCGGCACCCGCTCCTTCGGCAAGGGCTCGGTGCAAACCATCATCCCGCTGGGCAATGAAGGCGCCATGCGCCTCACCACGCAGCGCTACTTCACGCCTTCGGGCCGCTCCATCCAGGCCAAGGGCATTGATCCGGATATCGTGATCGAAGAACCGCTGCCGCCGGAACTGCAGGGCAAGAATGTTTCAACCGAGGGCGAGCAGGGCCTCAACGGGCACCTGGCCAACCCCAATGGCGGCCAGGAAGGCGGCGGCTCCTCGGCCTATGTGCCCGAAGACAAGACCAAGGATGAGCAACTGAAGGCCGCCATCGCGCTGCTGCATGGCGAAAAGGTTGTGACCAACGTCAAGCCCGCCGACGCCAAGGCGCCGGATGCTGGCGACACCAAGAGCTCGAACTAACCCTTAAAGTAAAATGGCGGCTTGAAGTGAACCCTCAAGCCGCCATTTTTATGTTTTAAATTCAGTTGGTTGGAGCAGGTTCCACGTTCGCTCGCGGCGCCTTCTGTCACCCCGCCAAATGGCGGAAATCCCGGATCACCTCAGCATAGACCTCGCGCTTGAAGGGAATGATCAGGTCCATCAGCTCATCAATCCTGGCCCAGCGCCACTGGTCAAATTCCTGCTTGTGGCCGGGCACCTTGAGGGTGATCTCGCTCTCCGCGCCGGTGAACCGAAGGGCAAACCATTTCTGCTTCTGCCCGCGGTATCGCCCGCCCCAGGATTTGCCGATGAGATGTTCGGGCAGGTCATAGGTGTACCAGCCCCGCGATTCCTCGATCAGCGAAGCGGAAGTGACGCCGGTCTCCTCATGCAATTCGCGCAAGGCGGCCGCCTGCAGGTCTTCGCCCTCATCAACGCCGCCCTGCGGCATCTGCCACCATTTGCCGATGCCGTCATCATTCTGCTTTTCGAAGCGGCGGCCGATCCACACCAGGCCTTGTTCATTGAGCAGCATCACGCCCACACAAGGGCGGTAGGCTGTAATCACTTTTTTGGACGACATCACCCCATCCTGCCTTTGAAGGCCGCCGTGGCCGGAACGATCACCACGCCGCGGGATTGGGCCTCATTCACCCAATCGCGTACCGTGTCGATGGTCACATCCAGCCCGGAACCGGACCCAATGGCAATCTCGCCCTTGCGGGCCTGGTCTTCAAGGCCCTGCAATGCCGCAGTGATGGAGGCGGCATCCGGGTTCTGGTCGATGACCACCGCGCCGTGCCGCACTGGCAGGTTGATGCTGCCCGCCACCTGGTCGGTGGCCGAGAGCGCCACCGAGCCATCTTCAAGATAGGCCAGCCCGCGCTTCTTCACTTCCAGCAGCAGGGTTTTCACAGCAGTGGGCGAGGCGAGGAAGCGCCCACCCATGTAATTGACGATGCCCGCATAGCCGGCAAAGCGGCTCATGTGCCAGGCCAGGGCTTCCTGGTTGGTGTTGATGTCGGCGTCAGCCAGCAAGGTCTTGGGGCCGGGATTGGTGGCAGGATAGCCCACCGGCTCCAGCGGCAATTGCAGCAGCACCTCGTGGCCATCGTCACGCGCCTTGTCCACCTGCGCCTGCAGATTGTTGCCATAGGGCGCAAAGGCAAAGGTCACATCGGCCGGCAGGTCGGTGATCGCCCGGCGCGTCGATTTCTCGTTGAGGCCCATGCCGCCGAGAATGATCACGATCTTCGGCGCATCGGAATGGATGGCCGACATCGAAACCGGCTTGCCATAAAGCTCCCACGGCTTCTTGCCGTTGTCGGCGATCCTGGGCAGCGGCCCGGCGGAAGAATTTTCGGTGATGGCGGCAATCGGCGCCTTGATCAGGCTCGGCCTCGAATTGGTGATGACGGTGACATATTTGTCGATCTTCACCACCTTCTTGGAAGGAACCTCGGGGGCGGCGTCAGTGGCGGCCGTTTCAATGTCAGCCGTATCATGGGCGGCAGGCGCTGGCGGCGCCTCGCCTTCGGAAAGCACCACGGGCTTGGCCGTTTCAATCTTCTCAACCGGCGGCAGCGCCTGCGCCACCTGTGGCTCTCCGGCAAATTTCATCGGCTGGCGCACCAGCCAGGCCCCGCCCGCGCCATAGGCCACGAACAAGCAGGCAAAGGCCGTCACCAGGGCCGAGGGCCTCTGTTGCCATAGTCTGGTGAACAGGCTGCGTTTCTGCAGCGGTTGTCTCAATTCATCTCGGCGCATGATACTCAATTCGAATCGCCCCCACTCTGGCGGCCAAGCGTTAATGGCATGTTAACCATGTGCCCCGGCAAGCGCCGCATGGACGAAGCCGCCGCCAGCGCTTAAGGTGTTCACTGATCAAAGGATTGAACAGGAAGATAAAATGGCGGACAGGTTGAAAGACAAGGTGGCTTTGGTGACATCAGCAGCGCAAGGCATTGGCCGCGCCAGCGCCCTGGCCATGGCGCGCGAAGGGGCCACAGTCTGGGCCACGGACATCCGTGAAGACCTGCTGGCGGGGCTTGCCAAGGAACATGCCAATATCAAGACCTTCACCCTCGACGTGCTGAAGCAGGACCAGATCGCCGCCGCCGCGCAGCGCATCGAAAGGCTGGACGCGCTGTTCAACTGCGCGGGCTTCGTTCACAACGGCACCATCATGGATGTGGATGACGCGGCCTGGGATTTCTCCTTCAACCTCAATGTCCGCTCGCATTTCCACATGATCAAGGCCTTCATGCCGCGCTTCCTGGCGCAGGGCAAAGGCTCGGTCATCAACATGGCGTCGGTGGCTTCCTCGATCAAGGGCCTGCCCAACCGGCTGGTCTATGGCGCTTCCAAGGCGGCGGTCATCGGCCTCACCAAGGCGGTGGCGGCCGACTATGTGGCCAAGGGCATCCGCTGCAATGCCATCTGCCCCGGAACCGTGGAAACACCCTCGCTCTATGACCGCATGCGCGCCCAGGGAGATTTTGAAAAGGCCAAGGCCGCCTTCATCGCCAGGCAGCCGATGGGCCGCCTCGCCCAGCCCGAGGAAATCGCCGCGGTGGTGGTTTATCTGGCCAGCGACGAAAGCGCCTTCACCACTGGCCAGACCTTCATCGTCGATGGCGGCATGACGCTCTGATCCCTGCTGCCGCGCCCGGCGCGACGGAAACTGCTCCCACCTTCGTCTTCTCTGTGAACGGGCCAACCGGCCCATGGTGCAAACACGGAGTTGAAGATGCTCAACAAATTGCTGATTGGGGCTGCTGCCCTTGGCGTTTTGGGTGGCGTGGCCTTTGCCGAAACCAACGCGGCCAGCCCGCCCCCGGCGCCGGACCAGAACGCCCAGGCCGCGCAAAACGGCCCAGATGGCGGCCAGGATGGCCAAGGCTGGTGGGGCCGGCACATGCGCCGCCACGGCCATGGCATGATGGGCGGCATGGGCGGTCCCGGTGGCATGATGGGCGGCCAGGGCGGCCCCGGCATGATGGGTGGCCCCGGCATGATGGCCATGATGAACCACCAGGGTTTCAAACTGAATTTGGGCAATGGCGTTGATGTCGGCGTGATGTGCGGCAAGGAAGCCTTGAAGGATTGCATTGCCGAAGCCCAGCCACTGATTGACGCGGCCAAGGCCGCCGCCGCGGCGCAGCCCGCCGCCAAGACACCCTGACACGGCGCAAGCCGGCGCAGCCGCCCGCCCCCTCCCAGGCCGGGCGGCTGCGCTGGCTGAGCATGAACAAATTGCAATCCCCCCGCCTTGCTGCATAAACTAAACATGCTGTCACGGCGCTGCTGCGCCATATGGGGGGAAAGATCATGACCGTTCAAAGCATCGCCGTGAAAGCCATGCGCCCAACGCAAATGGCCGTGGGCCGCAAGCTGGTGAAGGCCAAGCGCAAGGGCCTGCGTGAGCGCGAGCGCAAGCCGCAGGAACTGGTCGACTTCATTCTCGAAAACCCCATCCGCGTCGTCATGGGCCCCGGCAACCAGATCTATGTCGTTGACCACCATCACCTGGCCCATGCCTTGCTGGATGAAGGCTTCGACACTGCCCCCGTGGTGGTGATCGGCGATCTCGCCAACCTCGCCATGCCGGAATTCTGGAAGCAGATGGAAGGCAAGGGCTGGCTGCACCCCTATGACAACAAGGGCCGCAAGCGCCCCATCCGCGACATTCCCAAAAAGATCAGCAAGCTCGAAGATGACCCCTACCGCTCACTGGCGGGCATGGTGCGCCTGGAAGGCGGCTTCCAGAAAACCACAACGCCCTATGCCGAATTCACCTGGGCGGATTTCTACCGCAAGCAAATTCCTGAAAAGCTTCTGAAGAAGGATTTTGAAAAGGCCCTGCATTGGGCCAAGCGCCTGGCCTCAACGCCGGAAGCCGCCGCCCTGCCCGGCTACACGCCCAAAGGCGCCGCCAAGGCCGATAAGAAAAAAACAGACGATCAATAGGCCTTGCCGCTGAGAAAGGCCTCGCAGAGGTCAGCCGTTTGCCGCGCGAACGCAGGCTTCACCTCCCGCGCCAGGTCAATCTCCGCATGGCTTCCCAGCCAGGCGGTGAGCAGGATGCGCCGGAACATGATGAAGGTCCTGATCTCCGCCTCATCCGCCTTGGTGAGCACGCGCAGCTTTCTGTAACCCTCAATCCAATGCGCGATCAGTGCGAGTGATTGCGCCTCATGCTCATGGAAGGAAATCATGTTGGCCGCGTCATACATGAACCATGAAAAGCCGCTGTCATCAAAGTCGATGACCTTAATGGCGGCACCATCCACCAGCAGGTTGGCCAGCCGCAAATCACCATGGATCAGGTTGAAGCGCGAGGGCGCTTGCCCATAGGCCTTGAGGCGCTGTTCAATCACATCAACGGCGCGCCCATAAAGGGGCAGCATCTCTGGCGTGACGCCAAGGCCTTGCCGCCAATCCCCCCAGCGTTTCTCCGCGCCAAAGGCGGCATCAAAATCCCAGTGTGGCCGCGTGAAGAAGGCCGGGCGCTGCCAGCGCTCCACATGATCATGCAGCCGCGCCGCAATGCCGCCCAGGGTCTCGGCGAAGATAGCCAGATCATCACCGATCTGCGGCTCCACGCCCGCTTCCCATGAAAACAGCACGCCCTGCCGTGCGCCGATCTGTTGCAGATAGGCCCCGTTCCGGCCACGCAGCGGCTTTGCTGCATCGATCACGCGCTCTTCATGCAGGCTTTCCAGCCAGGCCATCTCGGAGGCGATCTCCTCCGCAGTGTGATAGCCGGGCCGCGTGATGCGCAGCGCAAAGCTGGGCCCTGCCGCCGTATCAATCCGGTAGGTTTCATTTTCGGAGACATTGACCAGACGGAGATCAAACTCCCCGCCCAGGTCAAAGGCCCGCGCCACATCATGCTTCATCGTCAAGCGTCTTCAACACATCCGCCAGCCGCGCAGTGGCGCTGCCGGGCTTCTTGGGCTGCGGCTGGCTGGCATGTGGTTTCCAGGCCATGGCCCAAAGAATGTCCAGCGTGGCGCGCACCCGGCCGTCGCCATCGGCATAGTGAAGCTGATAATCCTGCGCGCAAGCCAGCAGCATGCGGCGAGACGTGAAACTCTTGCGCCGCCCCAGCAGCGGATTGGCAAACCCGAAAGCCTTGATCTCACGCATCAGCGCCAGCCCGTCGCCATAGCGCAAGGTGAGGTGGTCAACATCAGTGACCGGAAGTGCAAGCCCCGCCCGCTGCAGCAGGCTGCCCATTTCCCGAACCCCGATCATCGGCGCCACCCGCAGCGAAGCGCCATCATCAAGGCTGCTTTCCGCCGCCAGCCAGCTTTGCCGCAACTCTTGCAAGGTGTCCGCCGCAAAGCAGCAGGCCATGAACAACCCATCCGGCCGCAGCGCGCGGGCGCATTGCGCCAGCTGGCCGGGCACGTCATTCACGCAGTGCAGGTCCAGCCCATGCAAAACCAGCTCATAGGCTCCGGCTTCCAGCGCCAGCGCTTCATCTCCCTGCGGTGGAACAATCTCGATTGCCCCGCATTTGCCGCTGGCCGCCAGCACGGAGCGGAACGGCTCCGCCGCGCCGGCAATCACCGCCACCTGCTCAAAGCGGTGATTGATCACCGCCAGCCGCGCTTCCAGGTCTTCCGCCACTTGCGCCAGCAGCGGCGCTTGCGCGGCACTGGCCTTGGCCTGCCGCGCGCGGTAGACTTCACGGTCAAAGATCTGAGGGATATCCGCCACCATGGAGGGGGAGCTAGCCGAAAAGCCCGGCCCATTCCAGTTCCAGTTTGCCAGGCGCTGGGGCATGGCAGGCTGGCGCGGGCTTGTGGCCGCCCTCACCCCGGCCCATTGCCTTGCCTGCGCCGAGCCTGTGGAGGAATCCGCCTGTGTCTGTGCTTCCTGCTGGCAGAAGCTGAAATTCCTCGATGAGCCTGTCTGCAATGTGCTGGGCACGCCCTTTGCCTATGATCCCGGAGAAGGCGTGTTGAGCCCGCAGGCCCTGAGCCACCCGCCGGCCTGGGACAGGGCGCGCGCCGCCTTGGTGTTTGATGATGTTTCGAAAGAGTTCGTCCACGCCTTCAAATATGGCGACAGGGCCGAGGCCGGCCTGTTCATGGCCCGCCTGATGGCGAGGGCCGGCAGACGGCTGGTTGCCGAGGCCGATGTCATCCTGCCCGTACCCCTGCATTGGACAAGGCTGTGGAAACGCCGTTTCAACCAGGCTGCCTTTCTGGCCCAGCACATCGCCAAGGCGGGCGGCAAGGCTTTTGAACCGCAAGCCCTGAAGCGCCTGCGCGCCACACCACAGCAAGTGGGGCTGGATGCCGAGGCACGGCGCAAGAACATGCGCAAGGCCTTTGCCGTGGCGAGGCCCGATGCGGTGGCCGGCAAGGCCGTGCTGCTGGTTGATGATGTGCGCACCACCGGCGCCACCATCACCGCTTGCGCCGACGCCCTGAAATCCGCAGGGGCCGTCCGCGTTGATGTCTTGACCTTTGCCCTTGTGAATGAGCCGTTTCGGCCTCATATTTAGGCCATGCCTGAGATTACAATTTACACCACCGAACTCTGCCCCTATTGCCGCCGCGCCAAGGCGCTGCTTGAGCAAAAGGGCGCGGCCTATCATGAAATTGACGTGACCTATGACCCCGGCATGCGCGCCACCATGGCGCAGCGCGCCGGCGGCATCCGCACCGTGCCGCAAATCTTCATCGGCAGCACCCATGTGGGCGGCTGTGATGAGATCTATGCGCTTGAGGCAAAGGGCGGGCTTGACCCGTTGCTGGCCCGCGCATGAGTTTCAAGGCAGGGCTTGTCCAACTCCGCTCCGGCACCGATGAGGGCCAGAACCTCTCTGCGGCGCGCGCACTGATCCGCGAGGCTGCCGCCAAGGGCGCTGATTTCATCACCACGCCGGAAATCACCAACCTGTTTGAGCCGGACCGCAAGGCCATGGCCGCCAAGCTTTCGCCGCAAGGCGAGAACATCTCGGTGCGCGGCTTTTCCGAATTGGCCAAGGAAATCGGCCGCTGGCTCCACATCGGCTCTCTCGCCCTCAAGAGCGAAAGCGGCCTGGCCCTGAACCGCAGCCTCATTTTCGCGCCCGATGGCCGCATCGCCGCCAGCTATGACAAGGTGCACCTCTTTGACGTGGACCTGCCGAATGGCGACAAATACCGTGAGAGCGAGGCTTACCAGGGCGGCAAGGACGCCGTGGTGGTGGACCTGCCCTTCTGCGCCCTGGGCCTTGCCATCTGTTATGATGTGCGCTTCCCGGCGCTGTTCAACACCCTCGCCAATGCCGGGGCCAATGTGCTGGTGGCACCCGCCGCCTTCACCGTGCCCACTGGCCAGGCCCACTGGCATGTGCTGCAGCGTGCCCGTGCCATTGAAACCGGCAGCTTCATGATCACCGCCGCCCAGGGCGGGGACCACAAGAACGGCCGCGCCACCTATGGCCATTCCCTTGTCGTCAACCCCTGGGGCGAGGTGATCGCCGAACTGCCGCATGATGAACCCGGCGTCCTGCTGGCTGATATTGACGTGGGCGAGGCGGCCAAGGCACGCGCCCGCATTCCCGCCCTTGCCAATGCCCGGCCCTTCGCCTTGAAACGCCTCAATGCCATGGCTATGTGAAGCCCATGATCCACTATGACCTGCAATGCGAGAAGGGCCATCTCTTCGATGGCTGGTTCGCCTCCGGCGAGGCCTTCGAGAGGCAGCAGGCACGCGGGCTTGTGGAATGCTCCGTGTGCGGATCAAACAAGGTTGAAAAGCAGCTGATGGCGCCGGGCATCCCGGTCAAGTCCAACCGCAAGGCGGATGCGGCCCCCATGCATTCAGGCCCTGCCGATCCGCGCTTTGCCCAGATGATGCAGATGATGCGCGAGTACAAAAGCCACGTCGAGGCCAACTCGGAAGACGTCGGCCCCCGCTTTGCCGAAGAGGCGCGCAAGATCCATTACAAGGAGGCGCAAGACCGCGGCATCCGCGGCCAGGCCTCGCGCGAGGAAGCGCTGGAACTGATGGAAGAGGGCATCGAAGTCCACCCCCTCCCGGTTTTGCCGGAAGAGGGGAATTGAGCGCGCGGCGCTCACCCCCTCTGCCCCACCACCATGTAGTTGACACCCATGTCCCGTGAGCCGCGCCATTCATCGGCCAGCGGGTGATAGGTGACACCGCTTTCCGCCTTCACGCCCACGCCGTTTTCAGACATCCAGCCGCGCAGCTCATCTGGCGTGACAAAGCGCTCCCATTCATGCGTGCCCTTGGGCAGCCAGCCCAGCACATATTCGGCGCCGATGATGGCAAGGCCAAAGCTTTTCAGCGTGCGGTTCAGCGTGGCCACGAACATCAGCCCGCCGGGCTTCAGCATCGAGGCGCAGGAGGCCACAAAGAAAGCCGGCTGCGCCACATGCTCAATCACTTCCATGTTGAGGATGATGTCGAACTTCTCACCTGCCGCGGCGAGGTCCTCGGCCATGCCCACGCGGTAGTCGATGGCAAGCTCCATCTCCGCGGCGTGGACGCGCGCCGTCTTGATGTTTTTCTCCGAGGCATCGACGCCCACAACCGAAGCCCCTAGCCGGGCCATGGGCTCGCACAACAGCCCGCCGCCGCAGCCGATGTCCAAAAGCCGCAGGCCCTCCAAGGGCGCGCGGGCCAGCGGGTCCAGCCCCAGCCGGGCGCAGGCCTGTTCCTTGATCCAGGCCAGCCGCACCGGGTTGAACTTGTGCAGCACCCCCATTTTGCCCTTCGGGTTCCACCATTCGGCGGCAAGTTTCGAGAATTTCTCCACCTCGCCTGAATCGAGGCTGGAAAGCGGGGCGGTTGTATGCATTGTCATGGCGGCTTCCGGAGTGATTTTTCGCGCCCCTTATTGCATAGAATTGGCCCATCGCCTAAGAGTGCATCGCGCCGCAGCAGGGGGCCAGAATCCCCTGTCCAAGCGGTTGAAAAAGCAAGGATTTGGCCAATGGGCCGTTTGGTTATGAAATTCGGGGGCACCTCGGTTGCGGATATTGAGCGCATCCGCAACGTGGCCCGCCATGTGGAGCGTGAAGTCAAGGCTGGCAACCATGTTGCCGTGGTGGTCTCGGCCATGGCCGGCACCACCAACCAGCTGGTGGAATGGTGCCGCCAGGCCGCCCCCATGCATGACGCGCGCGAATATGATGCCGTGGTGGCCACGGGTGAGCAGATCACCGCCGGCCTTCTGGCCATCGCGCTGCAGGAAATCGGCATCCCCGCCCGCTCCTGGGCCGGCTGGCAGATTCCCATCGAGACAGATGGCGTGCACGGCTCGGCCCGCATGACCAACATCAACGGCAGCGAAATCATCAAGCGCATGGAACAGGGCCAGGTGGCGGTGATCACCGGCTTCCAGGGCATCGGCCCGGACAAGCGCATCACCACCCTGGGCCGCGGCGGCTCCGACACCTCGGCCGTGGCCGTTGCGGCGGCCCTCAAGGCGTCCTGCGACATCTACACCGACGTGGACGGCGTTTACACCACAGACCCGCGCATCGTTTCCCACGCCCACAAGCTGGACCGCATTTCTTACGAAGAGATGCTGGAGCAAGCCTCGCTGGGCGCCAAGGTGCTGCAGACGCGCTCGGTCGAGCTCGCCATGGTCTACAAGGTGCCGCTGCAGGTGCGCTCATCCTTCGAGCCGCCGGATTCCCCCAACCAGAACAAGCCGGATGGCACGGGCCCCGGCACCATCGTTTGCGAAGAGGATAAAGCCATGGAACAGCATGTGGTCAGCGGTGTGGCCTATTCGCGTGACGAGGCCAAGATCTCGCTGCGCAAGGTGAAGGACAAGCCGGGCATTTCCGCCGGCATCTTCGGCCCTCTGGCCGAGGCCGACATCAGCGTGGATATGATCGTGCAGAACGTTTCCGCCGATGGCACGACGACCGATCTCACCTTCACCCTGCCCCGCAAGGACCTGCGCAAGGCCCTCGACGTGCTGGGCAAGCTGAAGGAGCAGATCGGCTTCAATGACATCGTGCACTCGGCCGATGTGGCCAAGGTGTCGATCGTCGGCATCGGCATGAGGAGCCACGCGGGCGTTGCCGCCAAGATGTTCAAGACGCTGGCCGACAAGGGCATCAACATCCAGGCGATCACCACCTCGGAAATCAAGATCAGCGTGCTGATCGATGAAGCCTATACCGAACTGGCGGTGCGCGCCCTGCACACGGCTTACGGGCTGGACAAGGCCTGAACCGCCGATGGGCATCATGTTCGCAAACCGGTTCTGGCAAAAGGCCCTGATCGCCTGAGGATATCGCATGCCTAGCCCCACTCTCGGCCCGCGTATCCTCCTCCGCAAACTCCGCGAGGTGATGGCGGGGCAGGAGACGGCGCAGCAGCGGCTCGACAAGATCGTGACGATGATCGCCGGCAACATGGTTGCCGAAGTGTGCTCGATCTATGTCATGCGCCCGGATGGCGTGCTGGAGCTTTATGCCACCGAAGGCCTGAAGCGCGAGGCGGTGCACAAATCCCAGCTCAAGGCTGGCGAAGGCCTTGTCGGCATGATCGCCGAGCAGGCCATCGGCCTCAACCTCACCGAAGCTGTCGATCACCCGGCCTTCAAATACCTGCCAGAAACCGGCGAAGAGCTGTTCCACTCCTTCCTTGGCGTGCCGATCATGCGCGGCGGCTCGGTGATCGGCGTGCTTGTGGTGCAGAACAAGACGCGCCGCCACTACACCGAGGAAGAGGAAGAGGCGCTGCAAACCACGGCCATGGTGCTGGCCGAGGTTCTGGCCACATCCGGCTTCCTGGAGGCCACCCAGACAGTTTTCTCCGGCACGGTTGAACTGCGCACCCAGGGCCTGCGCGCCGAAAGCCTGGCCGAAGGCATAGCCCTTGGCCATGTGGTGCTGCATGAGCCGCGCGTCCACATCCAGAACATGATCGCCGAGAGCGTGCCGCTGGAGCTGGAGCGTTTGGATGGCGCTGTCTCGCATTTGCGCCAGCAGGTGGAAGACCTGCTTGCCGGCCATGAGGCGCTGGGCGCCAATGACAGCGCCGATGTGCTCGAAACCATCCGCATGTTCGCCCATGACAAGGGCTGGCTTGGCCGCCTGAAGGAGGCGGTGCAAACCGGCCTCACCGCCGAGGCGGCGGTGGAGCGCGTGCAAAACGACAACCGCGCCCGCATGATGCGCACGCCGGACCCCTACCTGCGCGAGCGCATGCATGACCTCGACGACCTGTCGAACCGCTTGCTGCGTTATCTCACCGGAGCTGTCGCCACCGCCTCGCGCACCGACCTGCCGGACAACGCCATCGTCATTTCCCGCAACATGGGCCCGGCCGAATTGCTGGATTATGACCGCAGCAAGATCCGCGGCGTGGTGCTGGAGGAAGGCGGCAAGACCAGCCATGTGGCCATCGTGGCGCGCGCCCTGGGCATTCCCGCCATCGGCCAGGCCACCGGCATCATCAACATGGTGGATGATGGCAGCGCCATCATCGTTGACGGCGGCAGCGGTGAAATCTTCGTGCGCCCGTCACCGGAGCTGGAGAAATCCTACGCCGAGAAGGTGCGTTTCTATGCCACGAAGCAAGAGCGCTTCCGCGCCTTGCGCGACTTGCCGGCCACCACAAGGGACGGCCAGACCGTCACGCTCAACATCAATGCCGGCCTGGTGGTGGACATGCCGCACTTGCATGAATCGGGTGCGGCCGGCGTTGGCCTCTACCGCACCGAGCTGCATTTCATGATGGCCTCGCGCTTTCCCAGGCTTTCTGCCCAGGTGAAACACTACAAGAGCATCATTGACCAGGCGCAAGGCAAGCCCGTGGTGTTCCGCACGCTGGACATCGGCGCCGACAAGACGCTGCCTTACCTGCGCCAGCCGCGCGAGGAAAACCCGGCCCTGGGCTGGCGTTCCATCCGCATGGCCTTGGACCGGCCGGCGCTGCTCCGCCTGCAGGTGCGCGCCATGCTGCTGGCCGGGGCGGGCATTGATCTCAAGATCATGTTCCCGATGATCGCCGATGTGCAGGAATTTGTGGCGGCGCGCGATGTGGTGCTGAAGGAGCACGCCTATCTTGCAACCCGCGGGCATGCCCTGCCACAAAGCCTGAAGATCGGCGTGATGATCGAAATTCCCGCTTTGCTCTGGCAGCTTGATGACTTGCTGCCGCTGGCGGATTTTGCCTCCATTGGCTCCAACGACCTGGTGCAGTTCCTCTTTGCGTCTGACCGTGGCAACCCCAAGCTCATCGGCCGCTATGATCCCCTTTCGCCGGCGGCACTTGGCGCCATGCGCCAGATCGTCGAGAAGGGAAAGCAGCACGGCAAGACAGTGACCCTGTGCGGCGAGCTTGGCGGCCGGCCGCTTGAGGCCATGGGCCTTGTCGGCGTCGGCCTCACCTCCATGAGCATGGTGCCATCCGGCATCGGCCCGGTGAAAGCCATGATCCGCTCGCTGGACCAGGCCAAGCTTTGGGCCTTCATGCAGCCGCTACTGCATTCTGGCCGCCATTCGATCCGCGCCGAGCTGGCGGAGTTTGCCAGGGCCAACGGCACCGAAATCTAATTCGGCGCGCCGCCGGCAGCCTTAATCAGCCATTCACCATTTTTGTTCATCATACGCAGAATCCGTTCCGTAAACGAGCGTTAAGAGTTGCGTAGAGAGTGAACATGACGATCGAAGTGCCAGAGCTGCAGTCCCCGCGCCAAGAACCGCAGATGTTCTCCGGGCCAGCCACCAAGCCCAAAGCCAGGAAAGACCCAGCCGCCGAAGTGGGCTATTTCCTGTGGCGTGAGCGCGAGACCCGCGGCCTCTCCATTGAGCAGGCCTCTGACGCCACTGGCATCCACCCCTATCACATTGAGGCCATCGAAACCGGTGATCTCACCCACATGCCGCCGCGCCTTGAGGCGATGGAAATGATCGCCGGCTATGCGCAGTTCCTGGGCTTTGAGCCGGAGCCGCTGCTTGAGCACCTCGCAACCTTCCTGCCGGCCCCGCCGCTGGTGCGCCCGCAGTTCCACCCGGCACGCCCGCCGATCCTGTCCAGTGCCAAGGTGCTGCAGTTTGGCAAGATGCCGAAGATCCCTTCGCTGAACATCAACCTCAACAAGTTCCCCGGCGGCTCCGGCGGCGTGATCGCCTCGCTGGCCACGGCCTTTGTGTTGCTGGCGGGCAGCCACTGGCTGCTCTCCGGCCACAGCCAGGGCACGGCGCCCGGCACTGAGCAAACCGCCCAGGCCGCTCCCAAGGCCACCTCCCCCGCAGCGGCTGGCAATGATGAGCTTGCCACCGCTTCCACATCCAGCACTGCCGCAGATGTCAAAGTGACCGACACCCCGGCTCCAGAAGGTGGCAAACTGGCCAACGCCTTGCCCGCCGAAGATGACCCCGACGCCTTGGGCACCTTCATCCAGGACCAGGCCACCGACCCTGCCGCCAAGACCAAGCCCGGCAAGGCGGCCACGGCTTCGACCAAGATCCAGGACCGCATCAAGCCTGAAGAGCAGTTGAAGGTGGCCTCGGCCAACCCCATTCCGCAGCCTTCCGAAGGCCGCGTCTATGGCGCCGAGAACAAGGACGCCCGCATTGTGCTGAAGGCCACCGCCCCGGTGTGGCTGCGCATCGAAGACGCGCAAGGCATCGCCGTGATGACCCAGATGCTCAACACGGGCGATACCTACCGCGTGCCCAACCGTGACGGCCTCATTGCCCTGTCGCGAGATGGCGGCCGGCTCGCCTTCATGATTGACGGACAGGAAAAGGGCGTGCTTGGCCCGCCCGGAAAAATCCTGGTGAGCGAAAAGCTTGACGTCGCGGCCCTCGAATCCAAGAAATAGTTGAATATCACCACATGCAAAAAGGCCCCGGTCTCCGGGGCCTTTTCTGTTTCAGGAACAGCCTTGCGGGCGTTCAGTTTTCATCATAGCTGCGCCCGCGCGAAGGCCGGCGCCGCGCCACATTGAGCGGCGGCAGCGGCGGCTGGTCTTCCGCGGTGAGTGCCCGCCGCACCCGCCGCAGGATCACGCCACGCTGCTTGTCAGTGGCTGCAGCATCGAGCGCAGACTGCAGATCGCGCAGCGCGCCCTGATAGTCGTTGTTCCAATCCGGCTTGGCCACCAGCTCATGATCAAGCCGCGGCAACGCGCCGGAACCTTGTTCAACAAGCCGTGCCTGCGCGCCCGTCAGCTCATAGGCTTCATCGAGCGCCGGGCGGATGATGCGGTCTTCGGCAATCAGGCGGCCCTTGATGCCATTGGCCAGCGCAATCTGCCTGTCCTCTTCGCCATGCGTGAGGAACAGGTTGCGGGCAATCGGCAGGCGCTTTTCGATCCAGCTTTCCAGTTCCGGCCCATCGGCATGGCCTGAATAGTCATCGATGGTGCGGATGGTGGCGGCCACGCGCACATCCTGGCCCATGATGCGCACTTCCTTGGCGCCCTTGACCAGCTCAGCCCCCAACGTGCCCTCGCCCTGATAGCCCACGAACAGCACCGTTGTGGATTTCTGCCACAGGTGATTGAGCAAATGATGGCGGATGCGCCCGGCTTCGGCCATGCCCGAGGCGGAGATGACGATGTTGAAACCGGCAAAGCGGTTCAGCGCCTTGGAGTCTTCCACCGTTTCAGTGCAGCGCACCTGCGGCGAGGCAAAGGCCCTGGCCAGTTCATCGCCATTCTGAAGCTCGCCCGCATGCTTGCGGAAAATCTCGGTGGCCTTGTTGGCCAGCGGTGAATCGATGAACAGCGGCGCCTTGGGCGCCTTGCCCTGCTCCATCAGCATCACAATGTCAGTCACCACTTCCTGTGTGCGCTCAACGGCAAAGGACGGAATGAGCAAGGCCCCGCCGCGCTGTGCCGCAGCATTCAATTCCGCCGCCAGCAGCTCGCGGCGCTTGTCCGGCGCGCGTTCAAAGCGGTCATGCCCGCCATAGGTGGATTCGCAGATCACATAATCCCAGTTGGCCGGGCCTTCAGGGTCACGCTCCAGCATCTTGTTGTCGGGGCCGATGTCGCCGGAGAAAAGGATGCGCAGCGGCTTGCCCCCGGCCTGGTCCACTTCGGTTTCAATCGAGGAAGAGCCCAACAGGTGCCCCGCATTCCAGAAACGCATGCGGATGCCCGGCGCTGGCGAGAACCACTCCTGATAGGGATGCGGCACAAACAGCTCAAGGCAGGCCGTGGCGTCCAGCAGTGTATAGATCGGCTCGATCTCGGCATTGCCCTTGCGCGCGTTGCGGATGTTGAGCTGCTTGACTTCCATCTCCTGGATGTGGCCCGAGTCCGGCAGCATGATGGCGCAAAGGTCATCGGTGCCGGCGGTGCAGTGGATCTTCTTCTTGAAGCCATGCTTCGTCAGCTTCGGCACCACGCCCGTGTGGTCAATGTGGGCGTGGGTGAGCACCAGCGCATCAAGCCTTTCCGGCTCGAATGGAAAGGGCCGGTAGTTCAGCTGGTTCATGCTGCGCGAGCCCTGGAACATGCCGCAATCCACCAGAACGCGGGCCTGCTCCGTCTCTATCAGGTAACACGAGCCGGTGACGGTGCGCGCCGCCCCATGGAAATGCAGCTTGACGGTCATGGCAGTTTCAATCCTCTCTCAACCAGCGCCGCCCAGGCCGCATCCGGCGTGTCAGCGAAGGTGAACAGGTCAAGGTCCTTGCGGTTGATCAGCCCGGCATCGGCAAAATGGCTGAAGTTCACCGCCGTGTTCCAGAACTTGGAGTCAAACAGGACAACCGGCAAGGGCTTTGTCATCTTGCCCGTCTGCCGCAGGGTGAGCAGCTCGAACAGCTCATCCATGGTGCCAAAGCCGCCGGGGAACACCACCAGCGCCGAGGCGCGCATTGCAAAATGCATCTTGCGCATGGCGAAATAGTGGAAGCGGAAGGTGAGCTCCGGCGTCGAATAGGGGTTCGGCTCCTGCTCCATGGGCAGCGTGATGTTATAGCCGATGGAGGGCGCGCCGGCGTCATAGGCGCCGCGGTTGGCCGCCTCCATGATGCCGGGGCCGCCGCCGGTGGCAATCACATTGATGCGCGGCGAGGAGTGCCCATCCAGCGCGCCACCACGCTCCGAGCAGATCTTGCCGAAGCCGCGCGCGCCGTCATACCAGCCATTTGCGCCGCCCGGTTTCACCCGCGCCGAGCCAAACACCACCACGGTGGATTCGATGTTCTTGGCGCGCAGCGATTCTTCCGCCTTCATGTATTCAAGCTGGAAGCGGATGCCGCGCGTGGAGTCACCCAGCACAAAGTCCTGGTCCAGCGCCGCAAGGCGGAAGGCAGGGTTGTCCATCTGCGGTTTGTTGGAGGGAATGTCGTTCATGCATACACCACTAGCGGATTGGAGGGGAAAAGGGAAACACGAGGCCGTGAACACGGCGTAACTCGCAGGCCTTGAATGGCTTCAGCGCGCGCCCTGCATCGCGTGGCCGAGATATTCAAAAAAGCCCGGATGCGACCACACGGCGGAAGCCCCGGAAATCGGCTTGCTTTCCAGCCGGCCCTGCAGCGCCTGTGCGACAGCATCGCCCAAGGGTTCCAGCGCGGCGGCAGTCTGCAGATAGGGATAGGTGACGAAGCAGTCCTCTGTCTCGGGCGCAATCCTGGCCTGGGCGATGATGTTGCCGGTGTCGATGCCTTCATCAACGAGATGGATGGTGACGCCGCAATGCTCCATGTCATTTTTCACTTTAGCCCAATAGGCGCCATGCGCGCCGCGATAGCCCGGCGTGATGCCCTGGTGGGTGTTGATCACCGTGGCGCCCAGCGCCGCCAGTGTCTTGCGGCTGAGAATGCGCGTGCCATTGACGATCACCACATCCGGCTTCAGCCGGGCGATGAGCGCATGGCAATCACTGCCGTTCACACTCGTCACATGTGCAATGGCCGCCGATTGCGGTGGCAAAGGTTCAAGCCCCAGCTTGCGCCTGAGGAAGCGCAGCCGCAGCGCCGACCACCTGTTGAGAACCGGCCGCACCAGCAGCACAAAGCCGATCTGGCTCAATGCCCGGCCGAGCCCCAGCTTCCTGATGCGCAGCTTCACCAGCCTCGCGCGCGGCACCGGCTGCTCAATGATTGCCGGAAATTGGCCAAAGCGGGCCATCAGCTCATTGTACACCATCCACGTCGTGGGGTTTTCTCCGCCGAGGAGAAGCAGGCGGTTATTCATGCATTAACCCTTCTGGCCTTCATTGCCGCGAGCTTAGGGCGCAACCCTCAACGCTGGGTTCAAGCTGGGCATGGCTAACGCGAAATTCCACAACAGCGTTAACGCCGGGCGCAAAGCCCTAGGCCAGCGCCTCGCGCACCCTCTTTTGCAGCTCCGGCACCACCTCGGCCTCGAACCATGGGTTCTTCTTGAACCACAGCAAATTGCGCGGGCTGGGGTGCGGCAGCGCCAGCATGCCCGGCGGCAAGTTTCGCCAATCTTTCACAGTCTCGGCCAGCGTCGCCCTGGCCCGCTCCCGCAAATGCCAGGCAATGGCATATTGCCCGATGGCCAGGGTGAGCCGGATGTTGGGCGCCAGCGCCAGCAGTGGCCCGCGCCATTGTGCTGCACATTCAGGCCGCGGCGGCAGGTCACCGCCCTTGCCCCGGCCCGGGTAGCAAAAGCCCATGGGCAGGATGAGAAAGCGGGCGGGATCATAGAACTCATCGCGCGCCACCCCCAGCCAGCGGCGCAAACGCTCGCCGCTCGGGTCATTGAAGGGAATGCCGGTCTCATGCACGCGCGTGCCGGGCGCCTGCCCCGCAATCAACACGCGCCCGCGCGGATCAAACTGGAAAACTGGCCTTGGCCTAAGGGGAAGATGCGCGGCGCACAACCGGCAGGCCCGCACTTCTTCGATCAGTGGCTGGTGATCAGAGGTCACCCACCACACACTTCTTGGCCAGCGCCTTGTATTGCTTCTCTGTGAACTGGATGGGGTTGCCACCGGCGGAAGGATCCTTCACCGCCATCTTCGCCACTTCATCAAGGCGCTTGGTGTCGATGCCGATATCCGCCAGCTTGTGGGGGATGCCCAATTCCTTGCGCAAGGCCAGAACCCATTTGAGGAAGCCGTTGAACCCGCCCTTGATGCCGAGATAGGCGCTGGCGCGTTCAATGTCCTTCTCGATCTTCTTGCGGTTGGCTTTGAGAACATAGGGCATGACAATGCCATTGAGCAGCCCGTGATGCGCGTCATAAAGCCCACCGAACGGATGCGCCAGCGCATGCATCGCGCCAAGACCGCGCTGGAAGGCCGTGGCCCCCATGGCCGAGGCCACCAGCATGTTGCCGCGGGCATCAAGGTCCTTGGGCTTCTTCACCGCTTTCACAAGGTTCTCCTTGATCAGCAGCATGCCTTCAAGCGCAACGCCCTTGGCCAGCGGGTGATAGAAGGGCGCGCAATAGGCTTCAAGGTTGTGCGACAGCGCGTCCATGCCCGTGGCGGCCGTGAGCTTCGCGGGCAGGCCCACCGTCAGCTCAGGGTCAAGGATCGAAACCTTGGGCATGATCGCCGGGTGGAAAATGATCTTCTTTTCATGGGTGGTGGGGTGCGTGACAACGCCGGCCCGGCCCACTTCAGAGCCGGTGCCCGCCGTGGTCGGCACGGCAATGATCGGCGCAATCCTGGAAGCATCAGCGCGCGTCCACCAATCGCCGATGTCTTCAAGATCAAACACCGAAATGGTCTGGCCATGCATCAGGGCGATCATCTTGCCGATATCGAGGCCAGAACCGCCGCCCAGCGCAATCACGCCATCATGCATCCCGGCCTTGAACGCCTTCACGCCCGCCGTGATGTTGGCTTCCACCGGATTGGGGCGCACATCCGAAAACAGCGCGGCACCAAGGCCTGCGGCCTTGAGATCGGCCATCATGGCATCCACCATCGGCATCTTCGCAAGGCCCGGATCAGTCACCAGCAGCGGGCGCTTGATGCCAACGGCCTTGCAATGGTCTGCCAGTTCCTTGATGCGGCCCGCGCCAAACTTGATGGCGGTGGGGAAATTCAGGTTGCGATTGGGAAGGGTCATATCGTCGTCCTTAGGTGAAAGCTCTTCGGGCGGGTCAGCGCCTCATAGCCGATGGTGGAAAGGGTGGCGCCGCGGCCTGTGTCCTTGACTCCTGTCCATGTAAGGGCGGGGTCAAGATAGTCGCAGCGGTTCATGAAAACGGTGCCAGTTTCAACCTGAGCGCCGATCGCCTTGGCAGCGGCGGCGTCCGAGGTCCAGATCGCGGCAGTAAGGCCAAATTCCGAGTCATTCATCAACTGGATGGCTTCTTCGTCGGATGAAACCTTCATGATGCCGACAACAGGGCCGAAACTTTCATCGCGCATCACACTCATCTGATGGTTCACATCGGTGAGGATTTGCGGCGCAAGATAGGGCGTGCCCTTCTTCGAGACGGCAAACAGTCTCTCGTCGATATGCGCACGCGCCCCGCCACGGATCGCCGAGGCAATCTGCTTGCGCACAAAAGCCGCGGCATCGGCCTTGATCATCGGCCCCAGCGTGGTGGCTTCATCCAGCGGTGAGCCGAGCACATATGTCTTGGTCAGTTCCACCGCACCTTCCACAAAATCCTTGTAGAGCGATTTGTGCACATAAATGCGCTCTATGCCACAGCAGCTTTGCCCGGAATTGAAGAAAGCGCCATCCACCAGGTTTTCAACCGCATGGGCGAGGTTGGCATCGCTGCGCACATAGGCAGGGTCCTTGCCGCCGAGCTCCAACCCGACAGAAAGGAAATGCCCCGCCGCGGCGCGCTCGATGGCCTTGCCGCCGGGCACCGAGCCGGTGAAGCACACCATGTTGGCCATGCGGCTGGAGATCACATCGGCGGCTTGCTCATGGCTCATCACCAGATTGGCGAACAAGCCTTTGGGCAGCCCCGCCTTCACAAAGGCCTTGGCGAAGCGCTCGCCCACCAGCAGCGTGTGCGAGGCATGCTTCAGCACCACGGCATTGCCCGCCATCAGCGCCGGGATGATGGAATTCACTGCCGTGAGATAAGGATAGTTCCACGGCGCAATGGTGAACACCACGCCCAGCGGCACGCGCTGAATGAAACGCTCGAAGCCATCCTTCTTGGCGGGCACAACATTGGCCAGCGCAGCCTCGGCAATGCTGATCATGTGCCGCGCACGCTCTTCAAAGCCGCGCAATTCGCCCGCGCCATAGCGCACCGGGCGGCCCATCTGCCAGGCCAGCTCCGGCACGATCTCATCCTTCATCGCCAGCATGGCATCGACCGCCGCCGAGCAATACTTCGCCCGTTCGGCAATGCTCAGCGCGCCCCAGGCCTTCTGGGCATCGCGCGCCGCTGAGAAAGCAGCAGCAACCTCTTTCTTGGAGGCAATCTTGCGCTTGGCCACGATGGAGCCATCGGCCGGCGAAATGGAGGTGATGATGTTGGCCATGGAAAAGCCCTGCTCAGTAACGCTCGAAGCCGCGCTTCAATTCAAGGTCAGTGATGCGGCGGTCAAACTCCAGCTGCTCCCACTTGGCGGTATGAACATAATGGTCAACCACATCATCGCCCATCACCCCGCGCAGGAAGGCTGATTCATCCAGCAGCTTGGTGGCGTCACGCAGCGTCTTGGGAATTTCGCGCAGCTTGCGCGAGGTGTCATACACATCGCCCGAGGCCACGGCTTCCAGATCCATCTTCTTCTCAATGCCATCAAGGCCCGCCGCAATGAGGGCCGAGAAGGCAAGATAGGGATTGAGATCGGCCCCGCCCACGCGGCATTCCACGCGGATGGCCTTTGAATCCGCCCCGCAGATGCGGAAGCCCGCCGTGCGGTTGTCGAAGCTCCACACCGCGCGGGTGGGCGCAAATGTGCCTGCCATAAAACGCTTGTAGGAGTTGATATAAGGCGCAAGGAAATAGGTGATCTCTCCGGCATGGGCGAGCTGGCCCGCGAGATAATGCTTCATCATGGGCGACATGCCGTGATCGCCGCTCTTGTCGAAGAAATGCGGCGTCTTGCCATCGGAAGACCACAGCGATTGATGGATATGCGAGCTGTTGCCCGCCATGCCATAATCCCATTTGGCCATGAAGGTGACGGCCTTGCCCACGCCATAGGCGATTTCCTTGGCGCCGTTCTTGATGATCGCATGGGTGTCGGCCATGCGCAGCGCTTCATCATATTTGACGTTGATTTCTTCCTGGCCCGGGCCCCACTCGCCCTTGGAGTTCTCAACCACGATGCCTGCCCCGGCAAGCCCATTGCGAAGGGCGCGCATGTAAACCTCTTCCTTCGAGGTTTGCAGGATGTTGTAGTCTTCGATGTAGTAGCCTGATGTCTTGAGGCTGCGATAACCCTTCTGATGCGCAAGCTCATAGGTGTCATCAAACAGGAAGAACTCGAGTTCCGAAGCCATATAGGCTTTCATCTTCATGTCATCGAGGCGCTTCAGCTGCTTCTTCAGCATGGCCCGGGGGCTGTGCGGCGTGTCCTGATGCGTGTGATGGTCCAGCACATCGCAGATCACCAGCGCCGTGCCTGGCAGCCAGGGCGTCTTGCGCATGGTTGAAAGATCAGGCTTCAGCACAAAGTCGCCATAGCCCTTTTCCCAGCTAGTGGCCTTGTAGCCGGGCACCGGCTCCATCTCGATGTCCACACCCAGAAGATAGTTGCAGCCGTGGGTTTCCTCATAGCCACCCTCGGCAAAATATGCGGCATGAAAACGCTTGCCGATCAGCCGTCCTTGCATGTCCACAAGTGCCGCCACCACGGTGTCGATCGTGCCGGCCTTCACCTCGGCCCTCAGCTGCTCAAGCGTCAGCATGCCATTGCTCATTTCGTCTCTCCCAGTTTGGCGCCCGCTTGCAAAAGGGGAATCGAAAGCCGCTGCGCCCATTGTTGTTGGTTGCGTTCACTTTCAATGAGGTCATTGCAGATTTCAATCATCAGATGATGCAAGCCGCGCGGGGCCGCATGCAAATTCAGCAAATGCAGCACGCCATCCTTCGGCCCGTAGGGTTCATTGAGCATGGCGCTGATGCCGGGGAAGGATTTGATCAGCATGTTCGCCAGCCATGTGTCGCGGTCAAACAGCAGGCCAAGGTCCACCGCGCGCCGCTTGCCCTTGTACACGCGCGTGAAGGAGTGGATGGATACCACCGCCGTGGGCCTGCCCTCTGCGGCGCGCGCATCAAGATACTGCTCCAGCGCATGGTTGAACGGCCGGTAAATTTCGCGGGTGCGCGCCAGCCGCGCCGCCGCACCAAGGCCCTTGTTGCCGGGAATCTCGAAAACCTCGCTCAATTCCGGCATCGCGCCGGGGGATTCTGGCGGCCGGTTGCAATCATAGACCAGCCGCGAAACCTTCTGCACCAGCAGCGGCGCGTCAATCAGCTTGGACAGCAGCCTTGCCGTGCCTTCAGCGCCAATGTCATAGGCAATATGCCGCGCCAGGTCAGCCTCGGCGAGGCCCAGCCGGTTATAGGCTGCGGGAATGTGGTTGGAGGCATGCTCGCACACCAGCACGAAGGGCGACTTGCCCTCGCCATTCACCCACTCGAAAACCTCAACTCCGGCAGCCATATCCATTCTCACTCCTGTTTTGGGCATATTTCCAAATGCCGCGGCCCTTGCCAAGCGATCTCAGGCGCCTGACGATTCCGCGTGATCAAGTGTCGCAAAACCCGCGCGGTCCTTGCAGTGCATAAGCGACAAGCACACATGCTTCAGGTGCAACATGGCGAAACTGGCCGCAAACACATTTGACTTCATCATCATTGGCTCTGGCTCGGCCGGCTCGGTTCTGGCCAGCCGCCTGTCGGAAGACCGGCGCAACAAGGTTCTGGTGCTGGAATATGGCGGCACCGACCGCGGCCCCCTGATCCAGATGCCCTCGGCCCTGTCCTACCCCATGAACATGAATCTCTACAATTGGGGTTTCGAGACCGAGCCTGAGCCGCACCTGAACAACCGCCGCCTTGTCACCCCGCGTGGCAAGGTGATGGGCGGCTCCAGCTCCATCAACGGCATGGTCTATGTCCGTGGCCACGCCAAGGATTTCGACACATGGGCCGAAATGGGCGCCACCGGCTGGTCCTATGCCGATGTGCTTCCCTATTTCAAGCGCCAGGAGAATGTCGAGGGTGGCGATCCCGGCTGGCGCGGCCATGATGGCCCGCTTTACGTCAAGAAGGGCATCCGCAAGAACCCGCTCTATCAGGCTTTCATTGATGCCGGCCACCAGGCGGGCTATCCCGTCAGCCAGGACTACAACGGCCACCAGCAGGAAGGCTTCGCCGCCTTCGAGATGACCGTGCACAACGGCCTGCGCTGGTCAGCCGCCAATGCCTATCTCTGGCCTGCGATCAAGAAGGGCCGCATCGACATGGAAACCGGCGCCATGGCGCGGCGCATCCTGTTTGATGGCAAGAAGGCCATCGGCGTGGAATATGAGCAGGGCGGCGAAATCAAGACCGCCATGGCCAGCCGCGAAGTGATCGTCTCGGCTTCCACCATCAACTCCCCGGCCATCCTGCAGCGTTCCGGCATCGGCGCGCCGGAGGTTTTGAAGGCCGCTGGCGTGAATTTGGTCCATGCCCTTCCCGGCGTGGGCGAAAATCTGCACGATCACCTCGAAATCTATTTCCAGCTGCGCTGCCTGCAGCCCATCACCCTGAATTCAAAGCTGGGCCTGTTCTCAAAGGCGAAGATCGGGCTTGAATGGCTGCTGTTCGGCACCGGCCTTGGCGCCACCAACCATTTCGAAAGCTGCGGCTTCATCCGCAGCCGCGCCGGCATCGAATACCCCGATATCCAGTATCACTTCCTGCCAGCGGCCATGCGCTATGACGGCAAGGTGGCCTTCGCCGGCCATGGCTTCCAGGTGCATGTGGGTCCGATGCGGTCAAAGTCGCGCGGCCATGTCCGCATCAGGAACGCGGATGCCAGGCAAAGCCCGGAAATCTTCTTCAACTACATGAGCCATGAGGATGACTGGAAGGAATTCCGCGCCTGCGTTCGCCTGACGCGCGAGCTCTTCCATCAGGAAGCGATGAAGCCTTACGCTGGCGAAGAGATTCAGCCGGGATCAGCCGTCCAGTCGGACGCTGAAATTGACGCCTTCATCCGCGAACATTGCGAAAGCGCCTATCACCCCTGCGGCACCTGCAAGATGGGCTCCACCAAGGACAAGATGGCGGTGGTCGATCCCGAATGCCGCGTCATCGGCACCCAGAACCTGCGCGTGGTGGATAGCTCGATCATGCCGCAGGTGACCAACGGCAACCTCAACGCGCCATCCATCATGATTGGCGAAAAGGGCGCCGATCACATTTTGGGGCGGCAAATGCTGCCGCCCTCAAATCTCGAACCCTGGATCAACCCCAACTGGAAGAAGAGCCAACGCTGAGCGCCATGTTCAGCGCTTGGCCGGGGCGGGGCAAGTTGATGCGCCGATGACCCGGTAGATCGGGCACCAGGAAATTGCGGCCGTGGCAATCAGGATCAGGCCAGCCCAGCCCACCATGTGCCAGGCATCAGTGCCCCAAATTGCCCAGGCAACAAGGGCCAGCCCCAGCACCACGCGCACCACCCGGTCAAGGGAACCTACATTCGCATTCATGTCACTTCTCCTTTTGTGATGGAGAAATCTTGGGCCCTGGCCGCCACCAAGTCTGTGACTTGGTCACACTTCCGCGGCAAAATCCAAAAGCTGTTGCGGCCTGGCAATGGCAATGCGCCCGCGCTTCACGGCAAGCCAGCCCTTCTGCTCAAACTCTTTGAGATGGCGGCTCACCACTTCGCGCGCCGTGCCCAGCTCCTGGGCAATGGCCTGCTGGGTGAGCTTCAGTTCCGGCGCGCCGCCCGCCAGCAGCGCCGCCAGCCTGCGGTCCACCCTCCGGTCCATCACCGTTTGCATCAGGCCCAGCACATCCCCCAGCCGCCCGGCGAAGCCTTGGAACACGAAGCCGCGAAACCGTGGCGAAACATCCATCAGGGCCTGAAACTTCGCCTTGCCCAAAACCAGCGCCAGCCCATCGCTTTCGGCCAGTGCCTCGGCCTCGTAAGCCGAGTTTGCCATCAGGCAGGCCGTGGTCACGATGCAGCTTTGCCCGCTGGCAAGGTGATAAAGCACAATCTGGCGGCCATTGCCCGCCGTGACCATCACTTTCACGCGGCCAGATTCAAGGATGATGAAGCCCTCGCAGGCCCGGCCCGGCGCAAACAGCGTATCCCCCGCCTTGAATGGCACGGCCTGCACCGCACCGGCCACCAGCTGGGCTGCTTCGTCTTCAAGGCCCAGCCTGCGGGCCAGCTTCTCATGCGGCGGGGTCTTGTTGAGCATCAGGCGGAAGCCTGCGGCTTCCTGATCTTGTAGATGCCCACATCAATGATGCCTTCGGCAAAGCCGGCCTCGCAATAGCAGAGATAGAGCGTCCACAGCCGCTTGAACCGCTCGTCAAACCCCAGGGGCTTGATCTTGGGCCAAGCCGCCTCGAAGCGCACGCGCCATTGCCGCAAAGTTTCGGCATAGCTTTGGCCGAAGCACTCAAATTTCTCGAGCAGCAGCCCGGCCTTTTGCGCCTGGTCGCGGATGATCTCCTTGGTCAGCAGCATGCCGCCGGGAAACACATAGCGCTGGATGAAGTCCACGCCCGCGCGGTAGGCAGGGTAGTTCTCTTCCAGGATGGTGATGCCCTGCACCGCCGCCGCCCGGCCTGGCTTCAGCCGGTCAAACAGCGTTTTGAAATAGACGGGCCAATGCGGCTCACCCACCGCCTCGATCATTTCAATGGAGGCGATAGCGTCAAAGGCGCCCTTGGTGTCGCGGTAATCTTCGATCACCAGCTCCACATGGCTGTCGAGCTTCTCTCGGGCCATGCGCTCTTTGGCGAAGGCCAGCTGCTCGGTTGAAAGGGTGATGCCCTTGAGGCTGGCCCCCGCCTTGGCCGCCATCTCGGCAAAGCCGCCCCAGCCGCAGCCGATTTCCAGAACCTTGGCCCCGGGCTTCACCTCGGCCGCTTCCAGCACATGCTGGTATTTCAGGGTCTGGGCCGACTCGAGGCTGTTGGCCTTGCCATCAAAGATGGCCGAGGAATAGCTCATCGTGTCATCCAGCCAGCATTTGTAGAACTCGTTGCCGAGGTCATAATGCGCCGAAATGTTCTCGCGCGAGCCCTTGCGGTTGTTGTCGCGCAGCCTGTGCCAGATCTTGTCGAAGAAGCTGGAGGTGAAGAACCCGCCAGCCGTATCCAGCCCATGGCGGTTCTGCAGGTAGAACCGGAAAAACGCCGTGGGGTTGCTGCTTTCGATGTCCCCCGCCATGTAGCGCTCGAAGAACCCAAGCTGGGCGCGCCGCAGCGAGGCCCACAAAACCTTGAAATTGTGCAAGGTGAGATCAGCCTGTTCGCCAGGCTCGGTTCCCCCCAGCGTCACCTTGCGGCCCGAGGGCAAGGTGAGGTCGAGCCTCCCCTTGAAGCTTTTCGGCAACAGCCGTTCTGCGGCAGCCACCACCATCCGTTCAAAAACCGGTTGCGCCATCCCCGTTTCCCCTACGCAAGCACACACCCAACAAGCCCAAGATTGTTACGGATTTTCCAAACTTTCAAGCCCCGCTGTCAAAGCCTGCTCAACACCCCCAAAACCGGGCCTCCTGCGGCCAAATAGAATTTGACCATATGGCAAACCCGTGCAAGCATGCCTGTCAGGAATCCGGCAGAAAGCCGGATCCACTGGGAAGGACGTTACGTCGACTGACGGCACAGGGTTCGCCGCTTCTGTCATGAATTTCCGAACCGCTCAAAATCCAAGAGTCTATTGAGGAGACCCACATGTCAGAATTTGAACACAAACTCGCTTCAGCCCAGCGGGCTGTTGGCCTGGGCAAGCTGTCCCGCCGCGATTTTATCCAGTTCACCATGGCTGCCGGCTTTACCCTTTCGGCATCGCAAGCCATGTTTGCCACCGCCGCCCGGGCGGCCCCCAAGAAGGGCGGCCACTTCAAGTCCGGCGTTGGCCACGGCCAGACCACCGACTCGCTTGATCCGGCAACCTGGTCCAACGGCTTCACCTTCCATTTCGGCCGCTCGCTGTTTGGCGCGCCGCTCTGCCAGGTGGGCGCCAAGAACGAAATCATCCCGCATGTCGCCGAAAGCATCGAGCCTTCGGATGGCGCGAAGAAGTGGGTGTTCAAGCTGCGCAAGGGCATCACCTTCCACGATGGCCGCACGCTGACTGCCGACGACGTGGTCAACACCATCAACTACCACATCGGGCCGGACGCCAAGTCCCCCGCCAAGTCGGTGCTGGCTGGCGTTGACAGCTGCAAGGCCGACGGCAAGGACACGGTTGTGTTCACCCTGAAGTCCGGCAACGCCGACTTCCCGGTGCTGCTGACCGACTATCACCTTGGCATCTATCCCTCGAAGGATGGCAAGATCGACTTCGCCAAGGGCATCGGCGCTGGCCCCTATGTGCTCAAGAGCTTTGAGCCGGGCGTCAAGCTGCAGGCCGAGCGCAACAAGAACTACTTCAAGGACACCTGGTTCGACTCGGTCGAAATGCTTTCGATCGTTGACGTCGCGGCCCGCACCAACGCCTATCTCTCGGGCGAAGTGCACTACATCAACCGCGCCGACCTCAAGACCATCGACATGCTGAAGAACGCGCCGGACACCGAACTCTATAACGTTTCCGGTTCCGCGCACTATTCCGCCCCGATGCAGGTTGACCAGAAGCCCTTCGACAAGCTGGAAATCCGCCAGGCCCTGAAGTGGGCGATCAACCGCCAGGAAATCGTCGACAAGATCCTGTACGGCTACGGCTCGCCCGGCAATGACGTGCCGCTGTCTGGCGCCATCAAGTATGCGATCAACCCTGAGCCGGTCTATACCTATGATCCGGACAAGGCCAAGTCGCTTCTCAAGAAGGCCGGCCTTGACGGCCTGAAGGTTGACCTCTCGGCTTCCGACGCTGCCTTCGCCGGTGGTGTGGACGCTGCCCTCCTCATGGCCGAACACGCCAAGAAGGCCGGCATCGAGATCAACGTGATCCGCGAACCGAACGACAGCTATTGGGACAACGTCTGGCTCAAGAAGCCCTGGTGCCTGTGCTATTGGGGCACCCGTCCGGCGGCCGACATGTTCCTGTCGATCTCGCTGGCTGCTGACGCTGCCTGGAACGATACCCACTGGAAGAACCCGCGCTTCAACGAGCTGCTGGTTGCTGCCCGTTCTGAACTGGATGAAAAGAAGCGTGCGGCCCAATATGCCGAAATGCTCCAGCTCGTCCACGATGATGGCGGCCAGATGGTTCTCGCCTTCAACAACTATGTCGGCGCCCTGTCCAACAAGATCGGCCATGGTTCCTTCAACACCGACCTTGATGACGATGGCGGTTACAACTGGGAACGTTGGTGGATGGCCTAAGCGCCATAGCCGTGAACAAACAGAAACCCCGGTGGCAACACCGGGGTTTTTCTTTATAGTGGCGCCATGTACCGCTCGATCACCCGCAACATTGAAGTGACGGCCAAGCCGCAATTTCTCGAAGGCCAGTCCCAGCCGGAAGACGGCAAGTTTGTCTGGGCCTACACCATCACCATCGCCAACCACGGGGCGGAAACGGTTCAGCTTCTCACCCGCCATTGGGTCATCACCGATGCGCTGGGCCACCGTCAGGAAGTGCGCGGGCCTGGCGTGGTGGGCGAACAGCCGGTGCTGAAACCCAGTGACAGTTTCACCTATTCCTCTGGCTGCCCGCTGCCCACGCCGTCTGGCCTGATGGTAGGCACCTATGGGATGAAGACCATGGCGGGCGAGGTGTTTGACGTGGCCATTCCCGCCTTCTCCCTCGACAGCCAGTTTGACAGGCACAGCGTGAACTGATGCAGGGCCTTTCCACACAAGAGGTGCTGGCCAGGCTCATCGCCTTTGACACCACCACCCGCAACAGCAACCTGCCGCTCATCGCCTGGGTTGAATCCTATCTCGACTCATTCAACGTGCCCCACCTGCGGGTGGATTATGAGCCGGGCAAGACCAATCTCTACGCCACCATTGGCCCGGATGTGCCGGGCGGCATCGTGCTGTCCGGCCATACCGATGTGGTGCCGGTCGATGGGCAAGTCTGGCAAAGCAACCCCTTCATTCTGGCGGAGCGTGACGGGAAATATTTCGGCCGCGGCACGGCCGACATGAAAGGCTTCATCGCCGTGGCCCTCGCCCTGGTGCCTCGCCTCAAGGCGATGAACCTGAAAACACCGGTTCATCTGGCCTTGTCCTGCGATGAGGAAGTGGGCTGCAAGGGTGTCCGCCCCTTGGTGGCGCACATGCGCGATCACCTGAAGCGCCCGCGCGCCGTGTTTGTGGGCGAGCCCACGTCGATGAAAGTGGTCAACGGCCACAAAAGCGCCGTGACCTTTTCAACCGAAGTGAAAGGTCATGAGGCGCATTCCAGCCTCACCCACCAGGGCGTGAACGCCATCATGGTGGCAGGTGAGGTGATCAGCGAGATCAACACGCTGCGCAAGGAACTGATCGCGGTGGGCGATCCCTCAGGCCGCTTTGACCCGCCCTATTCCACCATTCATGTGGGCGTGATTTCCGGCGGCACCGCCAAGAACATCATTCCGCGGCGCTGCGATTTCCAATGGGAAACCCGCTTGCTCCCCACCGCAGACCGGGATTTCGTGCCCGCCCGCCTGGAAGCGCTGCGCCTGCGGCTGGAGCCGGGGATGAAGGCCGTCGCCGAGGATGTCGGCATCACCACCACCAAGACCAATGAGGTGCCGGGCTTGCGGCCGGAGCCTGATTCCGTGGCCGAGAGCCTCGCGCTGCAGGCCACCGGCGCCAACGCCACCCACGCGGTCTCCTATTGCACCGAGGCCGGCCTATTCCAAACGATCGGCATCCCCGCCGTCATCTGCGGGCCGGGCAACATCGAACAGGCCCACAAGCCGGATGAATTCGTGGCGATCGAACAGCTTAAATTGTGTGAAGATTTTATTCTTCGCCTGGCGCGAAGCTGCACCTGAAGCAGCGCACTGACAAAAGCCTGACACGCCAAAATCTATTCCGGTGTTAACAAAAAACATTCCTCCGCATTGCTGCGGAATAGCATCGCGCCGGATTTGTAATTCCTGTGCAAGGCAATGTTCCTTGCCAATCAGGAGTGAAAAATGAAATCCAAGATTCTCGCCGCCATGGCCGCCACGGCCTTGCTCGCCACCACAGCCTTCGCAGCCGCGCCGGCTGCCCCTGCCGATGAACTGGCCTGGGGCTATCAGCAGAAGCAGAATGGCGGCGGTTCGGGTGGCGGCTCGGGCGGCGGCGGCAGCAACTCTGGCGGCACCTCCACCAGCACCGGCACTTCGCTGGCCTGGGGCTATCAGCAAAAGCAGAAGGGCCAGAACGGCGGCTCCAGCAGCGGCGCGTAAATCTTCACTGCGTAGGGGCGGGCGGGCCTCCGGCCCCCCGTTTCGCACACAATGAGAGCTAGGCCTTCTCGGAAACCTGATAGGCCGATTTCTCCAGCCAGCCCGGATTGATTTCAACGCCCCAGCCCGGGGCATCGCTGATGATGGCATGGCCATCTTCAATCCGGTAAGGCTTACCGCGGAACAAGCCATATTGCCAAGGATAGTAGTCGGCTTCCTCGATCGAGAATTCGAGATACTTCCCCGCATTGGGAATGGCCTTGAGCAAATGCATCGTGCACATGGTCACCAGCGAGAGATTGGCGGCATGCGGCGTCACCGGCAGCCCGGCTGCCTCAGCCATCTTGCAGACAGTGAGTGTGCGGCTGATGCCGCCCAGATACATCACATCCGGCTGCACGATATCCACCGCGCGCATGCCGATCATTGTCTTCCAGGCCGTGAACTCGCAGTCCTGTTCCCCACCCGCCACATCAACGCTGAGCGCGTCTGCCACCTGCTTGGTCCACTCGAATTCCCAATAGGGGCATGGCTCCTCGAAATGGCCGATGCCATTGGCTTCCAGCATGCGGCCCACTTCGATGGCCTTCTTTGGTGAATAGCAGGAATTGCCGTCCACCAGCTTGTCGATGCCATCGCCCAGGGCTTTCGCCACGTAAGGGATCACCTTTTCAGTGCGCCCAGGCCATTCGTCCTGGTCGCGGCCTGTCTCGACACCCACCCGCCACTTGAAGGCGTCAAAGCCCTTTTCATCGCGCAGCTTCAGGAAGCGCTTGGCCTCATCTTCCGGCGTGATGTCCCGCTTCATGGAAGAAGCATAGGCGCGCAGCTTGCCGGGCGAGCCGCCCAGCAGGGAAACAACGGGCTTGCCCGCCTGCTTGCCGCGCCAATCCCACACCGCTGTGTCCAGCCCCGTCATTGCACGGCGCAGATAAGAGCCGGGGAACTTGTGTTCCTTCTCATTGATCATCGCGAGGATGTCGTCGAGATCGGCAATGCCGCGGCCCAGCGCGTAGGGCGCCACCTGGCGGTGGAAAATCTCGCAGGTGATGTCGGCATTGTAGGTCGACACCTGGCCCCAGCCCTGAGAGCCATCTTCTGCCGTCAGCCGCGTGAAGCCGACAAAGCGGTTGCAGAAGGTTTCAAGCCTGATGATCTTCATTCCAGATTCAATGCCGCCTGACGCGCCGCCTCGCGCCGCCGCATCACCTCATAGATGATCGCCCCGATGATGGTGAGGCTGATCATGATGGTGGCCAGCGCGTTGATGTCCGGCTTGATGCCGGAGCGCACCTTCGAGCCGATATAGACTGTCAACGTGTTGGAGGCGCCGCGCGTGAACTGCGTGGTGTTGAAGTTCTCGATGGATTGGAAGAAGGCCAGCACGGCGCCAGCCGCAATGGCGGGATAAAGATGCGGCAGCAAAATGCGGCGCAGCATCTGCGCATGGGTGGCGCCCAGGTCGAGCGCGGCTTCCTCCAACGCGCCATCAAAGCTTTGCAGCCGCGCCAGCACCATCAGCATAACATAGGCGGCAATGAAGCTCGATTGGCCCAGAACCGAAAGATGCAGCCCCGCCGGCACATTGAACTTGTACCAGAACAGCAGCGTGGAAATGCCGATCACCGCGCCGGGCGTCAGCACCGGGGCGATCATCACGCCATAAAGCAGCGCCTTGCTGCGGCCCGTGAGGCTGTTGACCAGAATGGCCCCCGCCGTGCCCAGCGGCACCGACACCAGAACAACAAATACAGCAACGACAAAGGTATTGCCCGTGTATTGCCAGATGTATTCGTCATTATAGAGCTTGGAGAACCACTGCAGCGTGAAGCCTTTCCACGGCATCGGCGAGGGAAAGGCCGAGTCATTGAACGCCGCCGCAGCCATCACCGCCAGCGGCACCAGCAGGTAGAACAGGAAAACGAAGGAGTAGAAGCGCAGGAAAAAGTGCTTGCCCATGTCCGTCAGCCCCTCACTTGGCAATGTCGGCAAGGCCGACCTTGAACAGGCGCATCATCAGTGTCACGAAGATCACGCACACAATCAGCAGCAGGAAGGCATAGGCAGCGCCCGTGTTCCAATCCTGGCTTTCAAACATCCATTGCTGGATGATTTCCGTGAACCAGCGTGAAGAGGGCGAAGACACCAGCGTCGGCACGAGGATCGAGCCCACTGACAGCATGAACACCGTGACACAGCCCGAGGCGATGCCCGGCTTGGTGTGCGGCACGATCACCCGCCAATGCGTCTGCCACCAATGCGCGCCCAAATCTTGCGCCGCCTCGATCTGGTTGGTGTCCAGCGACGTCATGGCGTTGTAGAGCGGGAAAAGCATGAACAGGATATAGGCATAGTTGAGCCCGATGATCACGCCGGAATAGCCGCCAAGGCCCCATGTCCAATGGACAGGATCAGTGATGATGCCCAGCGATTGCAGGGTGATCGTCAATGGACCCTTATAAGCCAGGATGATGAACCAGGCGAAGGCGCGCAGCAATTCGCTCACCCACATGGGCACCACCAGCAGCAGCAGGAATGTGGGCAGGCTCTTGGGCGAAATCACCTTCGCCATGTAATAGGCGATGGGGTAGCACAGCAGAAGCGACACGATCGTCGTCAGCCCGCTGTAGATGATGGTGATCATGAACACCCAGAGGTGGATGGGCACGGTGATCTTGCCGCCGAGGAAATCAATCTCCGTGGGGTTGTGAAACACCGACATGTAGTTGTTGAAGGAATAGACATCCTTAGGCCCGCCCACATCCACCACAGGCAGATAGGGCCGGAAGCTTTGCTCAAAAAGGCCGAGATAGGGGAAGATCACCAGCGCCAGCAGCCAGAAGGCGGTGAGCGCCGCGGCCAGCAGGGTCAGCCCCGAGCCATAGCGGCGGAACAGTTCGCGCATGGCTCACTCCTTCTCTTCGTAGGCGACGGCCTCGGAATCGAGCAGCACCAGCGCCTTGTCGGCATCGAAGGTGATGTTGGTGGCGGTGCCAGGCGGCGGCGGCGGGTTGGCCGGATCATTGCGCAATTCAGCGCTGCGGCGCTTGCCGGTCCTGTCGCGCATCAGGGCAACCGCAAAATTGCCCTCGAAGGAAACATCCTCCACCGTCACCGGCACGAAATTCGTGCTGGCCTTCGGCTTGGCCACGAAACCCACATGCTCGGGCCGCACATAGAGGCGGCACTTGGAATCCTTGGTCACACCTTCGCCAAGCGTGACGGCAAACTCACCCACATCGGTCTTGAACTTGCCTTCGCGGCCGCTGATCCCCGACAGCGTGCCGGAGAACTTGTTGTTCTCGCCCACGAAGGAAGCAACAAAGCCGTTCGACGGCGTGTTGTAGATCTTCTGCGGAATATCAACCTGCTGGATCTGGCCGCGGCTCATCACTGCCACACGGTCCGACATGGCCAAGGCCTCGCCCTGGTCATGGGTGATGTAGATGAAGGTGACGTTGGTGCGTTTCTGGATGGCGCGAAGCTCGGCGCGCATGTGCTGGCGCAGCTTGAGGTCAAGGGCGGAAAGCGGTTCGTCCAGCAGCATCAGCTGCGGCTCCACGGCAAGGGCGCGGGCGATGGCCACGCGCTGGCGCTGGCCACCGGAAAGCTGTGAAGGCAGCCGGTCGGCCACGCCCTCAAGCTCGACGAGCCTCAACAGCTCTTCCGCCTTGGCGCGCCGTGTGGCCTTGTCCACGCCGCGCACTTCAAGGCCAAAGGAAATGTTCTCCCAAATCTTCATCAGCGGGAAAAGAGCGAGGTTCTGGAAGATCATCGCCGTGGGGCGCTTGTTGGGGCCGATGCCCCGCATGTCCTTGTCGCCGATCAGGACCTGGCCTTGGGTGGGCTCAATGAAGCCGGAAACCATGCGCAGGATGGTGGTCTTGCCGCAGCCCGAAGGCCCAAGAAATGAAAAGAACTCGCCTGGATTGATCTTGACCGATACGTTGTCCACCGCCCGGTATTTGTCGAAATCCATCGAAACACCGCGCAACTCCACACTTGCGGACATGAATCCTCGCCCCTGTAATTATGACTGACTTGAAGTCTTGTTATTGATTGGAAAATCCGGGCGGCACGGGGCCGCCCGGACTTCAATGGCATATGAAAGCGTATTAAGCGGCTTTCCACTTGTCGGCGTATTCGCCGCGCAGCTTGATGAACCAGGCTTCCTGGGCCGGCCACCACCACAGCTTCTTCAGCGCATCGCCCGGATAGGCGGCGTTGTAGAACTTGGCGACGTCCGGAGACATCTTTTCGATGCCGCCCTTGCCAACCGGGTTGGCCGAGAAGGCCGAGGCCCAAGCCGCAGAGCCTTCTGCCGTGGAAATCCACTTGGCGAAAGCATGGGCCTGTTCAGCGTTCTTGGCGCCCTTGAGCAGGTAATAGCCCTGGCTCCAGGCGAAAGCGCCTTCCTTCGGGGCAATGAAGCCGTAGCCGTCATTGCGCAGGTTATAGCCGGTCGAGTCCCACGTCAGGCCAAGCTCGGCGCCGTTGGTCTTGAAGCCGGCCTGGGCTTCGTTTTCACCGCCCCAGAACTGGGCGACGTTCTTCTTGTGCTTGACAGCTTCAGCGAGAGCGATGTCCCACAGCTGCTTCATCGTGGCTTCGTCCTTGTAGCCGTCGAGCCAGGGCTTCGGCAGCTTGCCGGCGGCGTCGAGCACGCGGCCCATGGCGGCGAGCGAAGAATGGGCGCGGATGCAGATCTTGCCGGCCATCTTGTCGTCCCAAAGGTCAGCGAGGCCGATGGAGCCGTAGTCGCCCTTGATCGTCTTGCTGTTGAAGGTCAGGGCTTCCGTGCCCCAAACCGACGGAACGAAATAACGCTGGCCCTTGATTTCGCCAGCATCGCCCGGCTTGCCGCCAGGAACGCCATCGAGATAGTTGTCGAGGGCAAGCTTCTTCACATCCCACGGCTGGATGAGGTCGTTGGAGACCCAGCCCGGCAGACGGTCAAGGGTCGGCTCCATCACGTCCACGGCGCCGGTCTGGACAGCCAGCTTGGCGTCGGCGAACATGGTGTCCTGGTTGTCAACTTCCTTGAAGTTGGTCTTGATGCCGGTGGCCTTTTCGAAAGCCGGGAACACCGTCTTCTTCAGATCATCATAGCCGGCCCAGCCTTCGAAATTCAGCTCGCCCGAAGATGAGAAGGCGTTCTGAACGGTCAGCGGGGCAGAAAAGCCCACGGCGCCGATCGCGACCGCAGACTTGAGCAGGCGGCGGCGCGACACCGTGGCGGCGCGGACCAGTTCCTGCGTGGAAGTCAATTTCGTCATGTTTGTCCTCTCCTCAAAAATACCGTCTCTGTCCTCCGGCGGAGGGCCGGATGGGACGATATTGAATTTGAGTATGACTCCTGTGTGACAGTGTTGCAATGGGGTCCGGTCCTTGGCACCAGCCGCCCGGACCCGCTGGAGTCATTCACCCAGCAAGGTGCGGCCAGAAAATCAGCACCCCGGCCAGAAATGCGCCAAAAGCGGCAACCAGAACGGCGCCGGCAGCGATATCCTTGGCTGCGGCGATGTCGGGATTGAATTCTTTTGTCACCACATCGCACAAAAATTCAAAGGCAGAGTTCATGATTTCGGCAAACAGCACGAATGCGATGGACGCAATGAGCCATAACCATTCTGCACGGCTCAGCCCCAGCCAGAAACCGGCACCCCCCACCGCCAGCCCAATGGCCACATGCAGCCACATGTTATGCTGCGTGCGGGCCACCAGGGCCAGGCCGCGAAAGGCATAGACAAAGCTCTTCGCCCGGGCGGCAGGGCTGAAGGGCTGCCCCTGCGTCATGCCAGGGCCTGCAGCTCTTTCAGGATGGCCTCGCCCATCTGGCTGGTCGTGGCATTGGCCGGCCTGTCCCCGGCAATGTCCTTGGTGCGCAGCCCCTTGGCCAGAACCGCCGAAATGGCCTGGTCCAGCTTGTCGGCCCACGCTCCCATGCCGAAGGAATAGCGCAACGCCATGCCGAAGGAGGCGATCATGGCGATGGGGTTTGCCGCCCCCGTGCCGGCAATGTCCGGAGCCGAGCCATGCACAGGCTCATACAGCGCCTTGCGGCGCTTGGTCTTGGCATCCGGCGCCCCCAGCGAGGCCGAGGGCAGCATGCCGAGCGAGCCGGTCAGCATCGCCGCCACGTCCGACAGCACGTCGCCAAACAGGTTGTCAGTCACGATCACGTCATACTGCTTGGGCCAGCGCACCAGCTGCATGGCGCAATTGTCGGCCAGCACATGCTCCAGCGTGGCTTGCGGATATTCTTCGCGGTGCACGCGGCTCACCACTTCGTGCCAGAGAACACCCGTCTTCATCACATTGCGCTTTTCAGCCGAGGAAACCTTGTTCTTGCGCGTCTTGGCCAGGTCAAAGGCCACCCGGGCGATGCGCTCGATTTCGAAAGTGTCATAGACCTGCGTGTCGATGCCGCGCTTCTGGCCATTTCCAAGGTCGGTGATGGTCTTCGGCTCACCGAAGTAAACACCGCCCGTGAGCTCGCGAACGATCAGGATATCGAGGCCTTCGACGACGTCCTTTTTGAGCGATGAGGCATCGGCCAGAGCGGGGTAGCAAATGGCCGGGCGCAGGTTGGCGAACAGGCCGAGATCCTTGCGCAGGCGCAAAAGGCCGGCTTCGGGGCGCACATCATAAGGAACCTTGTCCCACTTCGGCCCGCCCACAGCGCCGAACAGCACGGCATCGGAGGCCATGGCCTTGGCCATGTGTTCTTCCGAGATCGCCTTGCCATGCGCGTCATAGGCGCAGCCGCCCACCAGGCCACGGTCAGTCTCAAACTTGGCAATGCCCTGTTTGGTGAACCAGGCCAGAAGTTTCTCGACCTCGGCCATCACTTCAGGGCCAATGCCATCACCGGGAAGCAGGAACAGATTATAGGAAGCCATCGCGCACTCTCATTTTTGTGAGGGGTGATCTAGCACAGCCAGCAAAAAAGCAAAGCCCGCCGGTGCGGGCATGGCCCAGGCGCCAGCGGGCTTCGAAAAGCGGCCAAACTCAACCTTCGAGATAATCCATGCTGCGCGCCAGGTCGCGGGCAATCTGCCTGGATTTGTGCACCTCGCCGGCAAAGGGCTCAAATGAGATGTAGCCCTTGTAGCCGCCGGCGATCAGCTTTTTCACCTGGCCCTTGTTGTCCAGCATGTCCTTGGCATCCACCAGAACACGCTGCGCATCGCGCATCGTCGAGGCCTTGTACTTGCGGTCCACCACACCGGAAACATGGATCAACCCGGTGCGCTTGGGAAAGAACGCGGTTTCGCCTGCCACGAAGTGGTGGAAGGTGTCATGCGTCAGCTTGAAGCGCGCAGCCCCGCCCACGTCGTCAATGGCGGCAAGCGCCTCCTTCTTCAGGCGCAGCGAGCACTCGGCGAAGCCCAGCGGCTCCACGCAGCCAATGAGGCCATGGTTCTTGAGGATGCCCTTGAGGCCATCCAGCGCCACGCGCAGGCCCATCAGGCGCTCTTCGGTGCCGGGTTTGAACTTCTTGTCATTGGTGGGAACCAGGATCAGGTTCTTGCCGCCGGCCAGGGCAATATATTCGGCCAGGCGGTTGGCTTCGTCGGCCTTCTTCCTGTCCCACTGGTTCCAGCGCTGCAGGCCGTTGATGTTGATGATGGTGATGCCCTTGTCCTTGGCCATCTTGCCGATCATCTTGGCGTTCTTGTTGCCCATCAGCGAGGCGGGGATGTCATTGCGGATTTCAACCGCATTGATGCCAAGGCGGAGCGCCAGGTCAAAGAATTCGGCATAGCCCAGCGTCGGAGCCACCATGTGGTTCAGGGAAAATTGCATGTTTGAAGTCCTTGGTTGAAAGTCGTCGGGTCAGGCCTTGCGGCGCTTGTTCTGGCGGTACTGGTCGATCACCACGGCGGCCACGATGATGACGCCCTTGACGATCTCCTGGTAATAGGCGCCCACCTTCAGGAAGGTGAAGCCGGAGGTGACCACGCCGAGAATGATGGTGCCGATGAAGGTGCCGGTGATGCGCCCCACGCCGCCGGCCAGCGATGTGCCGCCGATCACGCAGGAGGCAATGGCGTCAAGCTCATAGCCAACGCCCATGCCCGGCTGGGCCGATTCCGCGCGCGCCGCCGTCATCACCGCCGCCAGGCCCGAAAGCAGGCCCGCAAAGGTGTAGACCTTCACCAGATGGTTGCCGATATTGATGCCGGACACGCGCGCCGCCTGCGGGTTGGCGCCGATGGCATAAGTGAATTTGCCATAGCGCGTGTAGGTGAGGAGGATGTGGAACACCACCGCGACGATCAGGAACACGATCACCGGCCGCGGCACGGGGAAACCCAAAAATTGGAAACTGTGGCCGAACCACGAGAAGCTGTCGGTGAGCAGCGCCACTGGCTGGCCCAGCGTGTACCACTTGGCAAGGCCGCGCGCCGAAACCATCATGCCCAACGTGGCGATGAAGGGCGGTATCTTGGTTTTGGCGATGATGATGCCGTTAACCCAGCCCAGCAACGCGCCCAGCGCCAGGCCCACCGCAATCGCCCACAAGGGGTTGAGGTCCACCCAGCCTTGCGAAAGGAAAACCGCCCTTTCATTGGTGGCCACTTGCGCAAAACTTGCCGCCACCATGGCAATGAACCCCACCATGGAGCCGGATGACAAGTCCACGCCACCGGTGATGATGACTTGTGTCACGCCAATCGCAATGATGCCTGTCACCGCCACTTGCAGCACGATGATCGAGATGCGCTGCTTGTTGGCCACAAAGCTTTCGCCGATCAGAATCCAGCCGAGGATTTCAAAAACCAGCACGATGCCGAGAAGCACCAGCAGGATGGAGACTTCCGGCGGCCAGCGCCGCACTGACTTCAGGCCCGTGAGGGATTTGCCGGCTTGTTGCGTGTTATCAGACATCTTCTTGCTCCCCGCCGCTCAATGCGCCGCCAATTCCATGATCTTCACCTGGTTCGCGTCCTTGCGGTCAAGGAACCCGGTCACCCGGCCTTCATGCACCACCATGATGCGGTCGCTCATGCCCAGAACTTCGGGCATTTCCGATGAAATCATGATCACTGCCACGCCCTGCCCCGCCAATTGCGAGACCAGGCGGTGGATTTCCGCCTTGGCGCCCACGTCAATGCCGCGGGTCGGTTCATCCAGGATGAGAATGCGCGGCTGGGTCAGCAGCCAGCGGGCGATCAGCACCTTCTGCTGGTTGCCGCCGGAAAGATTCATGATCGGCTCATGCATGTCGGGCGTGCGCACCCGAAGCGTCTGGGCCATGGCCTCGGAATCCTTGGAAAGCCGGGATTGCTGCACAAAGCCATAGTTGACATAGCGGCTCTGCAGCACCGCCATCTGCGTGTTGTCCTGGATGTCGAGAAGCAGGAAGCAGCCGGTGTCCTTGCGGTCTTCCGTCAGGAAGGCCATGCCATTTTTCATGGCAATGGAGGGCGAGGTGATGGAAATCTGCTTGCCGTCAATTTCAATGGTGCCGGCGCTGGCCGGCGTCACGCCAAATATGGTTTCAGCGATGTTCGAGCGGCCGGAGCCGACAAGGCCCGCAATGCCCAGGATCTCGCCTTCGCGCACATCGAAGCTCACGTCATGGAACACGCCCTTCAGCGTGAGCCCCTTCACCGAGAGCTTCACCTTGCCGATCGGCACTTCTTCCTTGGGGAACATCTGGGTGATTTCGCGGCCCACCATCATGCGGATGATGTCGTCGCGCGTCACTTCGGTGGAAAGCTTGGTGGCGATGTATTTGCCGTCACGGAACACCGAAACTTCATCGGCGATCTCGAACAGCTCGCTCATCTTGTGGGTGATGTAGATGATGCCTTTGCCCTGGTCCTTCAGGGCATGGATGATCCGGAACAGATGCGCCACTTCCTTCTCGGTCAGCGCCGAGGTGGGCTCATCCATGATGAGAACGTCGGAATTGAACGACACCGCCTTGGCGATTTCCACCATCTGGCGGTTGGCCACCGAAAGGCTGCCCACTTCCACGCCGGGGTCAAGTTCAATGTTCAGCCGCTTGAACAGCTCTTCGGTTTTGCGGCGCATTTCGGCGTGATTGATCAGGCCGAAGCGGTTGGTCGGCTCGCGGCGGATCCAGATGTTTTCCGCGACCGTCATCGGCCCCATCAGGTTCAGTTCCTGGTGGATCATGGCGATGCCGTTTTCGAGGGCATCGAGCGGGCTCTTCAGCCGGATGTCCTGGCCGCGCAATTTGAAGGTGCCTGAATCCGGCGTGTAAATGCCGGCGATGATTTTCATCAGCGTGGATTTGCCCGCACCATTTTCGCCCATCAGCGCATGGACAGTGCCGCGGCGCAGCTTGAAATGCACGTCATCCAGCGCCAGCACGCCGGGGAATTCCTTGCGCACATGCTCCACCTCCAGCACATAGCCTGCTGCGGGAACGGCGCCGCTTTCGCGGACGGCTTGCATCGTGGAAGGGCTGATCATCATCGCTCCCGAGAAAAAATGCGCCACCCCGGAGGATGGCGCATTTTCAATTTTCTGTCGATTAGTTCTTGGACATGAAGTCGGCCATGTTGGCCGGCGTCACCAGCTGGAAGGGGATGTAAACCTTGGCATCCACCTTTTCGCCCTTGACCAGCTTGATGGCGGTGTCAACGGCACCCTTGCCCTGGCCGGCAGCGTCCTGGAACACGGTGACCGACAGGTCGCCAGCCTTCATCGAGGCGAGGGCTTCCTGGGTGGCGTCAATGCCGCCCACCGGAATGTCCTTGGTGGACCAGCCAGCGGCCTTCATGGCCTTGATGGCGCCCAGGGCCATGTTGTCATTGTTGGCGATCACGGCGCGCGGCTTCTTGCCGGCCGAGATCCAGTTGGTCATGAGGTCCTGCGCCTTCACCGGATCCCAGCCAGCGGTCTGCTCGTCGATGATCTTCATGCCCTTGCAGGCGTCGGTGGCGATGACTTCATGGATGTCCTTGGTGCGCTGCACGGCAGCCTGGTTGGCGAGGTCGCCTTCCATGACGAGGATGTCGCCCTTGCCGCCGATGAGCTTGCAGATTTCCTTGGTTTCCAGCGTGCCGGAGTCAGCTTCGTTGGAGGCCACGAAGGCGCCCTTCGGGCCCAGCTTGTCAACGTCAGCCGGCTGGCGGTTCACGTAAACGATCGGGATGCCGGCGTCATTGGCCAGCTTGGTCATTGGCGCGGTGGCCGAGGTGTCAACGGCGTTGACAATCACGGCATCAACCTTGGCGGCGATGAAGTTCTGGATCTGCGAGAGCTGCTTGGCAACGTCGTCGTCAGCGATTTCGATCTGGACCGGCTGCTTGGCGTCGGCGGCGGCCTTTTCAATGCCCTTGCGGAGCACGGTGAGGAAGGTGTCAGAGTTGGCCATCGACACGCCGATGTTGCCGGCGAAAGCCGTGCCCGACATCAAGGTGACGGCGGCAGCGGCAAGAAGAAATTTTTTCATTATGAACTCCCAATTCACGGCGTCCGGCGGCGCCTGTTGTTGGCCGGATGAGGCTGTTCCACACAGAACAAAGTTTCACCCGCAACATCTTGAGCAGCAAAAGGCAGAATGGGGCATGCATCGACCATGATGCCGTCTCCTTCCTCCCTTGGGCCGCCGTGCTTCTGATGGCGCGTTGCGGTGGCTTAGAAATAGAATATTTGTTTTATTTCCAAGTTGGTCTGGATAGGATATTTCAAAATTTCCGGCAAAGTCAATTTATGTCACACCCCCCTGCCGAAATCCTATCATTTTCCCTCATTTCGGCGCTGATAGCTTTTGCAAGGGCGCGCGGCGGCTGAATTTGCCTCAAATCAGGCCGCAAACCGGGGCTTCATCAACGGGCGGCTCAGCCCCCTAGGCTTCCCACTCGGCCACCAGATCCTTGGCCTCCACCTGGTCCCCAGGCTTCACATGCAGCGATTTCAGCATGCCGGCCCGTTCTGCCGTCAGGGCTGTCTGCATCTTCATCGCTTCCATCTGCAGGATGATGTCACCCTTGGCGAGGCTCTGGCCAGGCTTGGCGACAAGGCCGATGATAAGGCCGGGCATGGGTGCTGCGATATGAGCGGCGTTGGCGGCATCGGCCTTGGCGCGCGCTGCGACTTTCGCTTTCACCGAGCGGTTGGGCACCGACACTTCGCGCGGCTGGCCGTTGAGTTCGAAGAACACCTTCACCTGCCCGGTGTCGGAGGTCGTGCCGACTGTTTGCAGCGTGACTTCCAGCCGCTTGCCGGGGTCAATCTCCGCCGTGATCTGTTCGCCGGGCTGCATGCCATAGAAGAAAGTGTGGGTGGGCAGGCTGCGCACCGGGCCATAGGCGCGGTGGCGGGCGCGGTAATCCATGAACACCTTGGGATACATCAGGTATCCGTTCAGGTCTTCTTCATCCAGCACTTCATCTTCATTGCCTTCGCTGCCAAGCTTGAGATCAGCGCTCACCTTGGCGCGGATGGCGGCAATGTCGGCCGGCGCAAGCGCTGCACCGGGCCGCGTGGTGATCGCCTTCTCGCCCTTCAGCACTTTCCGGGAGATGCCTGCAGGCCAGCCGCCTTCCGGCTGGCCGAGATTGCCCTTCAGCATGTCCACCACCGATTCCGGGAAGGCCACTTCAACAGCCGGGTCTTCCACCTGGGCGCGGCTGAGGTTCTGGGAAACCATCATCAGGGCCATGTCACCCACCACCTTGGAGGATGGTGTCACCTTCACAATGTCTCCGAACATCATGTTGGCTTGCGCATAGGCGCGCGCCACTTCATGCCAGCGCTCTTCCAGGCCCATGCTGCGCGCCTGTGCCTTCAAGTTGGTGAACTGCCCGCCGGGCATTTCATGGAGATAGACTTCCGAGGCAGGTGCGGCGAGGCCGCTTTCAAAGGCCGCATATTGCGCCCGCACTTGCTCCCAGTAGTCGGAGATGGTGCGAATGGCGGCAATGTCCAGCCCTGTGTCACGCTCGGTGTGACGCAGCGCCTCGACGATCGAGCCAAGGCAGGGCTGGGATGTGCCGCCCGAGAAGGCATCCATCACCGCATCCGCCGCATCAACGCCAGCATCGGCGGCAGCGAGCACGGTGGAACCGGCAATGCCAGAGGTATCATGCGTGTGGAAGTGGATGGGCAGGCTCACCTCTTCCTTCAAAGCCTTGATCAGCACGCGCGCCGCGGCGGGCTTCAGCAGCCCCGCCATGTCTTTCAGCCCCAGGACATGCGCCCCCGCCTTCTCCAATTCCTTGGCCATGCGGACGTAATAGTGAAGGTCATATTTGGCGCGGGCCGGGTCAAGAATATCGCCCGTATAGCAAATGGCACCCTCGCAAATCCGCCCCGCCTCATTCACGGCATCCATGGCCACGCGCATGTTCTCAACCCAGTTGAGCGAGTCAAACACGCGGAACACATCAACGCCCGTCCTGGCCGCCTGGGCCACGAATCCCTTCACCACATTGTCGGGATAGGTGGTGTAGCCAACGCCATTGGCGCCACGCAGCAGCATTTGCAGCAGGTGGTTGGGCATGGCGGCGCGCAAATCGCGCAGCCGCTGCCAGGGGCATTCCTGCAGGAAACGGTAGGCCACGTCGAAAGTGGCCCCGCCCCAGCACTCCACCGAGAACAGCTTCGGCAGGTTTCCGGCATAGGCCGGCGCCACATTCAGCATGTCGAAAGAGCGCATGCGCGTGGCCAGCAGGCTTTGGTGGCCGTCCCGCATGGTGGTGTCGGTGATCAGCAGCCGCTTTTCAGCCTTCATCCACGCCGCAATGGCTTGCGGACCTTCGGCAAGCAGCTTTTGGCGCAAGCCGTGAGCCGGGGCGGCCGCTGCCTTCGGCGGCCGCGGCGCATGAACGTGACCGGCGGGCTTGGGGCGGCCGATCACTTCCGGGTGCCCATTCACCGTGATGTCGGCAATGTATGTGAGGATCTTGGTCGCCCTGTCGCGCCGCTTCTTGAAGACAAAAAGCTCCGGCGTTGTGTCAATGAACTTGGTCGTGCAGGTGTCGTTGAGGAAGCTGGGGTGTTTGAGCAGGTTCTCGACAAAGGCAATATTGGTGGCCACGCCACGGATGCGGAATTCGCGGAGCGCGCGGTCCATGCGGGCAATCGCCTTTTCCGGCGTGGGCGCCCAGGCGATCATCTTCACCAGCAGCGAGTCATAGTGGCGCGTCACCACCGCGCCCGCATAGGCCGTGCCGCCATCAAGGCGGATGCCCGGGCCGTTGGATGAGCGGTAGGCGGTGATGCGGCCATAGTCGGGGATGAAGTTGTTCTGCGGGTCTTCCGTGGTGATGCGGCACTGGATGGCATGGCCGCGCAGGTGAATGTCACTTTGCGATTTGGCGCCCGTCGCCTCTTCCAGCGTCTTGCCCTCGGCAATCAGGATTTGCGCCTGAACAATGTCGATGCCCGTCACTTCCTCGGTGACAGTGTGCTCCACCTGCACGCGCGGGTTCACCTCGATGAAGTAGAACTTTTGGCTGTCCATATCCATGAGGAACTCGACAGTGCCGGCGCATTCATAACTCACATGGCCACAGATCTTGCGCGCCAGTTCGCACACTTCAGCGCGCTGGGCATCGGCGAGATAGGGTGCTGGCGCACGCTCCACAACCTTCTGGTTCCGGCGTTGCACGGTGCAGTCACGCTCGAAGAGATGATAGAGCCCGCCGTGCTTGTCGCCGAGGATTTGCACCTCGACATGGCGCGCACGCTGAATCATTTTTTCAAGATAGCCTTCGCCATTGCCGAATGCGGCCACGGCTTCGCGCCGCCCTTCCAAAATCTTGTCGCGCAGTTCTGCCGGCCCGGTGATGGCGCGCATGCCGCGCCCGCCCCCGCCCCATGAAGCTTTCAGCATCAGCGGATAGCCGATTGCGGCGGCCTGCTTCTCAATCAGCGTGAAGTCATCGCCCAATACTTCGGTTGCGGGAATGACGGGCACGCCCGCCGCCACCGCCACCTTGCGGGCCGAAGCCTTGTCGCCCAGCGCGCGCATGGTTGCAGCCTTCGGCCCGATGAACACAATGCCCGCCGCTGTGCAGGCATCCACGAACTCCGGATTTTCCGATAGCAGGCCATAGCCCGGATGGATGGCATCAGCGCCAGAGGCCTTGGCCACGCGGATGATTTCCGGAATGGAGAGATAAGCCTCCACCGGCTTCAAGCCTTCGCCGATCAGATAAGCCTCATCGGCCTTGAAGCGGTGCAGGGAGAGCTTGTCCTCCTCGGCAAACACCGCCACCGTGCGCATGCCCAGTTCATTGGCGGCGCGCATCACGCGGATGGCAATTTCACCGCGGTTGGCGATCAGGATTTTGCTGAAGGATGTGGCGGGCATGGCGGTCAGGTCCAAGTTTGCAGTGCACAATTAAACCCAATCTGAGTGATGTAAAGACAAAATCAAATCGTCACATTGCGTAACCGTCACTCAAGTTGTGACGTTATTTCGTCAACCCGCCAAAGGCTGTGCCGCGCAGCCAATCTGCTGCTTTCACAACCAGCTCTGAAACCGGCTCGTCGACGTCAAGCCGCAGAGCCAGCTCATCTGGCCCCGGCGCTTCCAGCGTCTTCAACTGGCTGTCCAGCAGCGAAGGCGGCATGAAATGCCCCTTGCGGGCGGCAATGCGCGCTTCCAGCAGCGCGCGGCTGCCATCCAAGAACACGAAAGCCACCGGCCGCCCCGCAGCTTCGGCGATCCGCTGGCGGTAAACCTTCTTGAGCGCCGAGCAGGAGGCGATCTTTCCACCCGGCCCGGCCAGCGCCTTGCCAATTTCCGCCAGCCAGGGCCAGCGGTCTTCATCCGTCAGCGGCGTGCCGGATGACATCTTGGCAATATTGGCCGCCGGATGAAGCCTGTCGCCTTCGGTGAACTGCGCGCCCAGCTGCTGCGCCAGCGCCTCGCCCACCGAGGTTTTGCCGCAGCTTGCAACGCCCATCACCACTGCCGCACCCTGGAACATCACAGCACCGACGTGATGCCGCCATCCACGTAAAGGATGTGGCCATTGACGAAGGATGAGGCGGGCGAGGCCAGGAAGATGGCCGCGCCAATCAGCTCATCCACATTGCCCCAGCGCCCGGCAGGGGTGCGCTTTTCCAGCCAGGCGGAAAACTCAGGGTTATCCACCAGCGCCTGGTTCAGCGGTGTCTTGAAATAGCCGGGGCCAATCGCATTCACCTGCAGGCCATGCCGGGCCCAATCCGCGCACATGCCCTTGGTGAGCATCTTGATGGCGCCCTTGGTGGCAGTGTAAGGCGCAATCGAAGGCCGCCCCAGCTCGCTCTGCACCGAGCAGATATTGATGATCTTGCCTGCCCCGCGCGCAATCATGCCGCGCGCCACCGCCTTGCCCACCAGAAAGGCGCTTTCAATGTTCACGCGCAAGAGCTCGCGGAACTTGTCGGCGGGGAAATCCTCCAGCGGCGTGCGGAACTGCATGCCGGCATTGTTGACGAGAATGTCTAACGCGCCATGCTGCGCCTCAAGCGCCGCCACGGCTTCTGAAACCTCGGCCTCGTTTGTCACATCAAAGGCCGCGGCATGCACCTCGATGCCCTTGCCGGCCAGATCCTGCCGCGCCGCTTCCAGCTTTGCCTTGTCCCGGCCATTGATGATCAGCCGCGCACCAGCCAGCCCCAGGCCCTCGGCCAGCGCGAAGCCAATGCCCTGGCTGGAGCCGGTGACCAAAGCGCATTTCCCTGAAAGGCCGAAAAGTTGTCTGACAACGCTCATCTTTTTGCCTGTGTTGTTGACCCCGCCGCCGCCCCACCGCTATCAGCTTATGCACAACCGCTTCAAGCCTTTTCGAGGAACTGATGACCAAGCCCGTGGTGTTGATGACCGGCCCCTTCTCTGAAGAAGACGTGGCCGCCCTGGAAAGGGATTACGAAATCCACAAGCTCTGGGAGCAGAAGGACCAGGCCGCCTTTTTCGCCCAGCATGGCCCGCGCATCCGCGCCATCGCCACCCGCGCCGAACTGGGCGCAAGGCCGGAGCTGCTTGCGCAGCTGCCCAATGTTGAAATGGTCTCAAGCTTTGGCGTGGGCCTGGATGCCATTGATTTTCCAACCTGCAAGGCGCGCGGCATCAAGGTGTCCTACACGCCGGGCGTGCTCACCGAAGAGGTGGCCGATCTTACGATTGCCCTGATGCTGGGCATTGCCCGGCAATTGCCGCAGGCCGATGCCTTCATGCGCCGGGGAGAATGGGTGAAGGGGCATTACCCGCTGGTGACACGCATGTATGGCAAGCGGCTGGGCATTCTCGGCATGGGCCAGATCGGCCAGGCCATCGCCAAGCGCGCCGCCAGCTTCTCAATGCCCGTCAGCTATCACGCCCGCCACCAGCGCAGCGACGTGGCCTTCCCCTATCATGCCACGGCGGTGGACCTGGCCCGCAACAGCGATTTCCTCGTGGTCATCGTTCCCGGTGGTGCCGCCACCGAGAAGCTGGTCAACGCTGATGTGCTGACGGCTCTTGGCCCCAAGGGCTTCCTTGTCAATGTGGCGCGCGGCTCGGTGGTGGATGAGGAAGCGCTGCTCACCAGCCTTGAGAACAAGGCCATCGCCGGCGCGGCGCTGGATGTGTTCTGGAATGAGCGCGACATCAACCGCCGCTTCTTCGCACTCGACAATGTGGTGCTGCATCCGCATGGCGGCAGCGCCACGGTGGAGACACGCGGCGCCATGGGCAAGCTGGTGCGCGACAACCTCGCCGCCCACTTCGCAGGCAAGCCCCTTCTCACGCCCGTCGGCTGAGCCAGAAAGCAGGAGAATGCCATGACCACACAGGAAAGCTGGAAGACTGATCCACTGAACTGGGGCCACGGTCCCGCCGTGTTCGAGGCCTTTCTCGAACCCACCTGCCCGTTTTGCGCCCGCACCTTTCCGAAGCTGTTTCAACTGTTGCAGCTGGCGGGCGAAGAGCGGCTGACAGTCAAGGTGCGGCTGCACAGCCAGCCTTGGCACATGTATTCCGGCGTTATCTGCCGCGCCATCCTGGCAGCCGCAACCCTGCCCGGAGGCAAGGAGGCGGCCAAAAAGGTGATGGAGGCCGTGTTCGCCCACCGCGACGCGTTTGAGTTCACCCACCACGCCAGCGGCCCGAACATGGATTGCACGCCCAATGACATCCTGAAGCGCATCGCTCACTACAGCAGTGTTGATGTTTCCGCCCCCTTTGCCCTGCCCGGCCTTGACAGGGAGGTGAAATGGCACACGCGCTATGCGCGGCAGAACGGCATCCACGTTTCGCCCACCTTCATGGTGAACGGCATCGTGCGCGCCGAACTGGGCAGCGGCGATGAGCTTTCCAAATGGCAGGACGCGCTGGGCCTCGCCTGAGGCCTAGTTCACGCTGTCTGGCAATTCCCGCTCGCGCCGCGCAACGAAGGCAGCCAGCTCTTCGGCCTTGGCTTCGTCCATCTTGGGTTTTTCATAGGCCGCCAGCATGGCCCGCGCCTTGTCGCGCCCGCGCGTGTCATGGTCCTTGGCCCCTTCCGCGCTCCATTGCTCGAAGGAGTTGAAATCCATGATCGAAGGCATGAAGAAGGCCTTGTCGAAATGTTCCAGCGTGTGCTGCGTGCCGAGGAAATGCCCGGCCGGGCCCACTTCGCGCACCGCCGCCATGGCATCCTTGAAATCATCAAACTTCAGGCCCTGGCCATATTTGTACCAGCCCGCCACCTGCTCGCAATCCGTGACAAACTTGGAATAGCCGCAAGCAAGTCCCGCTTCCAGCCAGCCAGCCGAATGCCAGATGTAGTTGGCGCCGGACAGCACCGCGGCATGCATCAGCATGTTGGATTCATAGCCCGCCTGCGCATCATTGAGCTTGGAGCCCACATGGAACCCGGACGTGCGCCAAGGCAACTTGTATTTGCGCGCCAGCTGCCCCATCACGAACATCATCTGGGCCGCCTCGGGCGTGCCACCCATCGGCGCGCCGGACTTCATGTCCACAGTCACCATGAACTGGCCATAGATCACCGGCGCGCCCTTGCGGATCAGCTGCGTGAAGGCCACGCCCGCCAAGGCCTCGGCATTCACCTGCGCCACCGCGCCGATTGATGAGGCGGAAGTCGAAGCGCCACACAGCGCGAATGGGGCTGCGATGATCGGCTGGTTGTGGCTGGCATAGACGCGCATGGCATCCAGCATCGTCTGGTCCCACACAAGGGGCGAATTGCAGTTGGTGATGGAAACAACAACCGTATTGTCCTTCACAAAGGCGTCGCCGAACACGATGCCCGCCATCTTCATCACATCCTCGGCGCGCTCCTTCGAGGTGACAATGCCCATATACGGCTTGTCGGAATGGGTCATCGCCGAATGGATGATGTGCAAGTGCCGCTTCGGCACCGGGATTTCCATCGGTTCGCAGATGATCGAGCTGGCGGAATGGATATGCGGCGCCATCTGCGCCAGCTTGTGGAAGTTGTTGAGGTCGCCCAGCGAGCCATAGCGGCGCACATTGTCAAGGTCCCGCACATAGGGCGCGCCATACATGGGGATGAAGATTGAATTCTTGCCGCCCACCCGCACCGTGCGCTCAGGGTTGCGCGCGTGCAGGGTGAATTCCTCTGGCGCTGTGGAGATCAGCTGCATCAGCAGCGCGCGGTCAATGCGCACGCGCGTGCCCTGCACATCCGCCCCTGCCGCCTTCCACATGGCGGGCGCCGCATCATCGCGGAACTCGCAGCCCACCTCTTCGAGGATTTTCAGTGACTCGTCGTGGATCAGTTCCACCGCCTCATTGGGCAGGATCTCATAGGTGGGAATGTTGCGCACCAGCGCGGGCATTGACACCATCGGCGCGCCGCGCAGCGCGCGCCGCCCTTCGCGGCCGCCTCCGCCGCGCCGGGCGCTGGTGGAAGTGGTTTCAACAACTGCGCTTGTGTCTGACATGATGGGGCCTGCAAGGTTTGCTTGGGCCATCATCGCCCGCGCCCGCGCCACAACTCAAGCGAATAACAAGCCGCGCTCGCTTGAGTTTGTTTCAAGCGAAACTGCCCAGCAGCCACTCCTTCAGGATGGCGGCCTGCGCGCTCAACGGCTTTCGCGTGCTCCACGTCACGTGATAGCATTCGGGTGCCGCCATCTCGGCCTTGCCCACCTTGACGAGCTGGCCTGATTTCAGCAGCGGCTCCACCAGCCGCGCCCAGCCCAGCGCCACGCCCTGACCGCTCTGTGCTGCCTGCAGGGAGATCACGTAGCTGTTGAAGCGCCGCAGGTTCAGCTTGCGCCCCGGCTGGCCTGTGGCGCGCAGGAACTCGGCCCAATCGGTCCAGGAAGGGTCCGCCCCCTCGACAGAAAGCAGCGGCAGGCCCGCCAGGTCCTTGGCTGATTTCACCTTGAACTTGCGCATGAAGGCCGGGCTCGCCACCGGGAAAATGCGGTCATCAAACATTTTGGCGGAGTGCTCCTCCGCCCACGCGCCGTCGCCATAGCGGATGCGCAGATCCACATCGGGGCGGAACAATTCCTGTGCCCGGTCAGAAATCACATGGTCAATGATGATATCCTGGTGCGCCGCCCAGAAGGCGCCCAGCCGCGGCAGCAGCCAAAGCTGTGCAAAGGCCGTGGTGGTGCCAATGGAAACGCCGCCCGTCGCGCCACTGGATTTCAGTTGCTTGAACGTCGCTGAAAGTTTCTCGAAGGAATCGCTCAGGCTCGCCGCCAGCGCCTCGCCCTCGCTGGTCAGCGCCAGCGCCCGGTGCAGCCGCCTGAACACGGCGTGCCCAAGTTCTCCCTCCAGAAGCTTGATGTGCTTCGAGATGGCCCCGGTGGTGACATTCAATTCCGCCGCCGCCCGCGTCAGGCTCAGGTGCCGTGCCGCAGCCTCAAAGGCCACCAGGCTGCTGAAGGCGGGAAGGCTGTAGGGTCTGCGGAGCATGGATCACATCATGGCTTGAGGGCTTGGCTTCGCTTGACCTTAGTTCAAGCCGCGCAGCGCCACAACCGGGCCAGCAAATGCCTCATGGCTGCGTCACGATGGGAATGCGCGGGTTCTGGTCGCGCTGCAGTTTCGCCGCAAGCCCCACTGCCAGAGCCTGCGCCAGGCACATGGGCGCCGCCAGAGAGCGTGAGAAGGTGTATTCATGCTCTGGCACTGCAAAGAACACCTTGGCATTCTTGGCGAGCGGCGAAAGCGTCGAGTCGGTGATTGCGATGACCGGCACATCCCTTGCCGCCACGGCTTCAACGATGTTGACCACCTCAGTGGCATAAAACCGGAAGGCCACGGCAAACAGCAGGTCTCCCCTGCGCATCACCCCAGCCATATGGGTGGCAAGGCCGCCGCTGGCATCCAGCAGCACCGTGCGCTTGCCCAGCATGGTAAGGATATAGCGCATCAGTTCCACGATGGGCGCAGAGCGCAGCTGCCCCGCAAGATAGATGGTGTCGGCCTTCTCCATCAGCGAGATGGCCGCCTCAAGCGAGGCTGCATCAATGCCGGTCATCAGGTCTTGCAGCGAGGCGATGTCGCGCAGCACCAGTTCATTGAGAAGGCCCTGCGGCCCGCTGTCCGGCTTGCGGCTCAGCTCTGTGCGCAAGGCCTTCACGCGCGCATCAAAGCCCGGCGCGGCGGTGGTGAGGCGCTTCTGGAAGACGGCCTGCAATTCCTTGAAGCCGTCATAGCCGAGCGATTGCGCAAACCGCACAAAGCTGGAGGCATGAATGCCGCAGGAATCCGCAATCGCATTGAGCGATTTCACCGCCACGTCATTCGGGTTCTGCGTCAGATAAACCGCAATCTGCTGATAGGCTTTGCTCATCCCGTCATGGTTTTCATGGATGACGCGGATCAGCTCCTCGTAGTCCTTCAATTCCTGCTGCTGGGCCACGCCACTCTCCCCTGCCGGCCTCACACCGTCATCTGCGCAAGCTTGACGTTGAGATAGTCATGGATGCTTTCGCTGCCGCCCTCGCGGCCCATGCCGGAGGCCTTGATGCCGCCGAAGGGGGCCTCGGCGGCAGCCAGCGCAAAGCTGTTGATGCCCACCATGCCAGCTTGCAAGCGCTGCGCCGCCTCGCGCATGCGCCTGGCATTGGACGTGAAGGCATAGGCCGAAAGGCCAAGCTCCGTGGCGTTGGCACGGGTATAAACCTCTTCATCCGTGGCAAAGGGCGTGATGGCGGCAATGGGGCCGAAGTTTTCCTCGGCAATGGCCTTGGCATCATCAGGCAAGCCGGAGATCACCGTGGGCTCATAGAAGAAGCCCTTGTTCTGGCCGTCTGGGCGCTTGCCGCCGGCTTCGATCTTGCCGCCGCGTTTCCGGGCATCGGCCACAATGGCCTCAATGGCATCCACCCGCCGCTGGTTGATCAGCGGGCCCATCTGCGAAGTTTCATCAAGCCCATGCCCCAGCTTCAGCGCCTTGGCGCGGGCCGCAAAGCCAGAGACGAACTTGCCATGCAGGCTTTCATGCACATAGAAACGGTCTCCGGTCACGCACACCTGTCCGGCATTGGCGAACTTCACCGGCACGCAGATGTCGAGGGTCTTCTCCAGGTCGGCATCATCGAAGACCACCACCGGCGCATTGCCGCCCAGCTCCATCGAAACCCGCTTCAGCGTGGCGGCGGAATCGCGGATCATCTGCTGGCCCACGGCGGTGGAGCCAGTGAGCGAGATCTTGCGCACCAAGGGCGAGGCCATGATCGGCGCATAGGTTGTCTCGGTGGGTCCGATCACCAGATTGACCGTGCCCGCCGGAAGCCCGGCCTCCCGCAGGCAATCCACCAGCAGCATCGCTGTGCCGGGCACTTCCCGCGAGGGCCGGACAATCACCGTGCAGCCAGCCGCAAGGGCGGGAGCCACCTTGCGGGCAATCAGCACGGCAGGGAAATTCCAGGCCGTAAAGGCCGCCACCACGCCAATCGGCTCGTGATGCACTTCAATGCGCCCACCCGGCGCGCGGCTTTCAACGATGCGGCCATAGATGCGCCGCGCCTCTTCGGCATGCCAGCGGAACTGGTCAATGGAAAGCTGCCACTCGCGCCGCGCCTGGGCGATGGGCTTACCGGTTTCCAGCACCATGGTGCGGGCCACTTCCTCAGTGCGCGCCGTCATGACATTGGCGGCATTGTGCAAGATGTCGGCCCGCGCCCAGGCCGAAAGCCCGCGCCAGCCAGCCATTGCCTTGTTGGCCGATTCAATCGCGCCTTCGACATCGCCAGCCGTTGCAATGGGCGCCGTGCCCAGCTGTTCGCCAGTGGCCGGGTCAATGACTGGCAGCACGCCGCCTTGCGTCTTGGCAATCCACGCCCCGCCGATGAAGAGGCCGAATTGATTGTAGTTCATGTCAACCTGCCTTGGGGCCAGCGCCCACACCATTCACAACCAGCGCCGGATTGAGCTTTCCGGCGAAGAAATCGAGCACATTCTGCACCGAAGACACCGCCATGCGTTCAGCGCACTCCAGCGTCAGCGCCGCATTGTGCGGCGTGATGATCACCTGGTCGAAGCCCAGCAGCGGGTGGTCCGGCGGCGGCGGCTCGGCATCCAGCACATCAATGCCGGCGGCTCCCACACGCCCGCTGCGCAATGCGGCCGCAAGGGCAGCCTCGTCGATCAGCCCGCCGCGCGCCGTGTTGATGACGGCGGCGCCCGGCTTGATCTGTGCCAGCTGCGCAACCCCCAGCACCGGTCCGTCAGACTTGGGAATGTGCAAGGAGACCACATCGGCCCGCGCCAGTGCGGCGCCAAGATCAGCCTCGGAACTCACTGGCCCCTCGGGCCATCCCTGCTTCAGCAAATATGGGTCATAAGCCGAAACGCTCATGCCAAAGACGCCAGCCATCCGCGCCAGCAGCCGCCCGATCCGGCCATAGCCCACGATGAGCAGATGCTTGCCTGCAACCTCGCGGGACTCAAGCGTGTTGCGCCAGGCCCATTGCCCATGCCGCACCGCTTTCTCGGCGCGGTTCAACCGCCGCGAGGCTGCAAGGATCAGCATCATCGCATGCTCGGCCACGGCGCTGGAATTGACGTCACCCACAATCGCCAGCGGAATTCCGCGCGCCGTCAGGGCTGGAACATCCACCGCGTCATAACCCACGCCATGGCGCGAAACGATCTTGAGCCTGTGCGCTGCAGCCACAGTCTCTGCCCGCAACGGCTGCGTGCGGATCACCAGCGCGTCCGCCCCGGCGATGAGCGGCACATAGGAGGACTCGCTTACTTCCTCGACATGCTGAAAGCTGAAGCCCGGGCTCGCCTCAAGCAGCGCAAGCCCCGCGGGGTGCAGTTTTCCGGCCAACAGAACATGCGGCATCTTTGTCTCCCATCTTGCACGGCCACCAATGCAGATTGCGCCGCGCCCATTTTCCGGCCCGCCCCAAAATGGTTTCTGTATGCTTTTTGCAATGAAAATTGTCAAGAATGCATACGGCAACAAATCTTCCGGGAGCCGTCCCCTGCCTGAATTGACTGGCATTTGCTCAGTCAGAATCATGCTGGCAGGATGCTTCTGGCATTCAACTTGCTTGAAAACGCCCACTGTCGCAGGATGAAACCACATTTCCGGCAAAGCGGGATTTTCAGCAATGACCCTCGGGTCGCAAGTTCCAGGGGCTAGAAGCAAGGTCTTGGCCCTGTTCGCCCTGCTCTGTTTCAGCGTCGTCTTTGCCGCCGTGATCTCAGACCACAGCCACGTGCTGGCAGACCCGGACACGCTGTGGCACGTCACCCTCGGCAAGGGCGTGGTGCAGGATGGCTGGCCGCATGGAGTTGAAACAGCATCCTACACCTTTCAGGGCCAGCCCTTCCTTGAAGTGGAGTGGCTGTCGGACGTCATTTACTATGCGGGCTACGCCGCCGCGGGCTGGCTTGGCGTGATCACCATCGCCGCCGCCATGGCTGGCTTCTTGGCTGTCATCCTGTTCCTTGCGCTGGCCGATCATGTGAAGCCGCTCTATGCCGCCACGGCCAGCATTTTGCTGTGCTTTGCCACTTATCCGGAATTCATCGCGCGGCCCCACCTCATTTCCTATGTGATGCTGGTGTTCTGGACATGGCGGCTGTTCCGCCGCGCAGGGCGCGATGAGGCTCCGGAATTCCTGCTGCTTCCGCTTTTGTCGCTGTGGATCAACCTCCATCCCAGCTATGCCTTGGCTGGCGTGATTGCCAGCTTTGCCTTTCTCGACGTCGCCTGGCGCAATTTCCGCACCAAGCCGGGGCTGGTCGGCAGATGGGGCCTGTTCCTGCTGCTCTGCCCGCTGTTTTTGTTGCTCAACCCCTATGGCACGCGCCCGCTATGGGTGACGCTGGGCGTGGCAACCCACAATGCCACGATGAAGGACATTGAAGAATGGCAGCCCTTCACCCTGGGCAACTGGCCCTTCACTGACATTTACTTCTTCGCCGTTCCCGTGCTGCTGCTTGTTATCCGGCCAATCCTGCCAGCCGTTCGGGCAGGCTTTGGCCTGTTCTCACTTTACCTTTTCATGAAGCACCTGCGCTTCGCCTTCGCTTATACCTTGCTGGCGCCGGTCGTGCTGGCGCAGGCCATAGTGGCGCAAGTTCCAGCCCTTTCCGCCAAGGCATGGCGCGCGGCGGAGCCCGATGATGTAGAACGCGCGGCCGCCAGGGGCTTTGCCTGGTTTGCGGGCCTGCTGCTCGTGGTACCTGTGGCGGCAATTGCCATCGCCAACGCCCGCGCGCCACGCCCCCCGCCGGAATTCTATGTGCAGGATGCCATTGATTTCGCCAAGACGCACCAGCTCACAGGCCATGTGCTCAATGACTATGGCTTCGGCGGCGCGCTCATCTTCAACGGCGTGCCCACTTTTGTCGATGGCCGCAGCGACCAGCTGTTCCTCGGCCAGTTCTGGGCCGATCTCAAGGCCTCCATCCGGCCAGATGGCAAGGCCGCCTTCGACAAGATCCTTGCCAGCCAGAATATCCGCTGGACATTGCTCAAGCCCGATGACCTGCGAAATCTTTTCCTTGCCAGCGAAGGCTGGCAAAAGGCCTATGAAGACAAATACGCCACCATCTACACACCGCCCCAGTGATTGCAGGAAACAGCGTGATGGCCAGAACCAGCGTGACGCGCAGAAAAAACCAAACCGGCTTTGCAGTCAGCGTTGTGGTGCCGTGCTTCAATGAGGAAGAAGGCATTGCCGAATTTCATCGCCGCCTTGCGGCCGCATTGTGTGCCCTGCCGGGAAGCGGCGAAATCATCTATGTCAATGACGGCTCGGCAGACCAGACCTTGCAGGCCCTCAACCGCCTGCCGGATGAAGGCCTTTGCCTGCGTGTGGTCAATCTCTCGCGCAATTTCGGCCATCAAATGGCGGCCAGCGCCGGGCTTGCCTTGGCGCGTGGCCAGCGGGTGTTGATCATCGATGCCGACTTGCAAGACCCGCCCGAGCTATTGCCGGACATGATGCGCCTGATGGATGAAGGGGCCGATGTGGTCTATGGGCAGCGCGTGTCGCGCCGCGGCGAATCCCGCTTCAAGCTGGCGTCTGCCGCCCTGTTTTACCGCATGCTGCGCCGCCTTTCGGGCGTTGACATCCCGCGCGATGCAGGGGATTTCCGGCTAATCACCCGCCAGATCGCGGACATCCTGAACGCCATGCCGGAGCAACACAGGTTCCTGCGCGGCATGGTGGCCATGGTCGGCTTCCGGCAGGTGGCTTTGCCCTATGAACGCGATGCCCGCCACGCCGGCGTCACACATTATCCCCTCGGCCGCATGCTGGGCCTTGCGATTGACGGCATCACCGGCTTTGCCACCGCACCCTTGCGTGCCTTCTTCCAGCTCAGCGCCATTGTGGGGTTGATGGCTGTGGCGCTGGCGGGCTGGACGCTCTATTCCTACTTTGCCTTCTCGACCACGCCGGGCTGGCCCAGCCTGATGTCCACGGTCTTGTTCTTCTCGGCCATCCAGATTTTTGGCATCGCCCTGATCGGCGAATATGTCGGCCGGACTTTCATCCAAACCAAATCCCGTCCGCTCTATCTGGTGCAGTCAATCCAGGAGAATGGCAAGCCTATCAAGCCCAACAGATCCGGGCGGAAAGGTAGCCATGCCAGCGGCCGCTGACCAAATCCGCGGCTATGACGACCTTTTCTTTGATTGGGTCGAGGCCACTTCCCTGAATTCTGCCAGGCAGGCCTTGCCGCTGGTTGCGCGGGCCATGAAGGTCGAAAGCGTTGCCGACATTGGCTGCGGCTCCGGCGCTTGGCTGGCCGTCTGGAACGAACTCGGTGTTGGCAATGTCACAGGCATCGATGGGAGCTATGTGCGCAAGGAGCGGCTGATGTTCGAAGCCGCCAACTTCATCGGGCAGGATCTCCGCCAACCCATCGCCCTGCCGCGCCGCTTTGATCTGGTGCAATGCCTTGAGGTTGCCGAGCACTTGCCTGAAAGCCGGTCCGCCAGCCTGGTGGATGATCTCTGCCGCCTTTCGGATGTGGTTCTGTTTTCGGCGGCACAGCGCGGCCAGGGTGGCGAGTTTCATATCAATGAACAGAGCCTGGAGTTTTGGCGCAGCCTGTTTGCAGCTCATGGCTACCAGCCTTTTGATTTCCTGCGCCCAGCCCTGCGCCACGCCGCAAACATCGCGCCCTGGTATAAATACAACATGATTGTCTATGCCGCGGAAAGCGCCGCCGGCCGCTTCTCAGCGCCCGCAAGGTCGACCCGCATTGAACCGGGCACGCCTCTGTCCACCGCTGCGGATTGGCGCTGGCGCAGCCGCCTCATGCTGGGCCGCTTGCTGCCCCAACCAGTGGCAACAGTGCTTTCGCGCTTAAACTACCGGGCGCGGATGCTGCTGCAGCCTGCCTCGCCTGAAAGGGGGAAACCATGAATGCCAAGATGTTGATCGTGGTGCTGGCAAGCACGGCTTGCGCCGCAAGTGGCCAGCTGCTGTTGAAGCTCGGCGCAAACCAGCAGGAAAGCATCTCTGGTTATGTGAACCCTCAGGTGTTTTTCGGCCTTGTGCTTTATGTGGTGGGTGCCGCCTTGTGGCTTGTGGCGCTTTCCCGCCTGCCCCTGATGCTGGTTTATCCTTTCACGCTGTTGACCTTCCTTCTGGTGGGCGCGGGCTCTGCCTTCATCCTTCACGAAACGCCGGGCCGGATGCTGATGCTGGGCTGGCTGATCATTGCCGCGGGGCTTGCCGTGGTTTCGGCAGCAATGCTCGGCTAGGACAGAAGCTGAGGCACGGTGACGCTGAGTGCCGCCATGGCAATGGGCAAGCCATAGGGAATGGCGCGGTCCGATGTGTCAATCAGCTGTTTGATGAAGGCGGGAAACGGCTTGGATTTGACCCATGGGTTCCACCTGCGCAAGGCTCGCAGCAGGCCAATGAACCCCATGGCGAAGATTGAAACCAGAAACACAAAGATCAGGATCAGATCCGGAGGCATCCACAGGCTCACCGCTGTAAGGAACTTTACATCCCCCGCCCCCAGCCATTTCAATTGCCAGAACACCACGCAGCAGGCGAACACCGCCGCGGCATTGATGAGCACGGCCGTGAATGGCAGCGTGGGCCAGGTGACATAGGCATAGGGCACGAAAGCCAGCGCCAGGCCATAGGTGACGAAGTTGGGAATGCGGTAGCTCGTGATGTCATAAATCGCGCCAAGCGCGGTGGCGAAGCAGAACAGCAGGCCAAAGCCAAGCTTCACATTCTCCGTCATGGTGAAGTGCCCGTTTGCAGGCCAGGCCAAGTTGCGCGCCGCCGGGCGGATGATTTCACTTGGCCAGCAGGCCAAGACGGCGCTGGCAATAATTCCGTTCGCGCTTGGCGCCGGAAGCACAAAGCCGCACATAAATTATGTGGTTGATGGCACAGCATGCCAGCAGCACCACAAACATCACGCTCAATGCCGAATTCTCAACAGGGAAATAGCCGACGAAAGTCCATTGGCTGAGATCGGCAACATGGCGGCCAAGCTTGAACAGGCCAAGCCCCGTGGCCAGCATGATGATGCCGAAAGCCACGGCCGTGTGGCCGAGAAGTGCCGTCGTGAAGATGCTGCGCGAGACAATGGCGTGCAGCGCCAGGCTGGCGACCACAAGCAGAATTGCGATCGACGTTGAAATTCCGTCCAGCTGCGCCAGTGAGCGCAGCATCGAAATGTTTTGCGTGAAATGGTTCACTGTCAGCAGCGCCCACCACAGGCTCGTCGAAGTCGGATTGATGTCCAAGCCATAGGCAATCAGCTGCGGCAAGGCAGGCAGAGACAGGATCAAAAACGCAATCAGCGTTTCAACAAAGAACAGCCTCCGGACCGCAACAGAATCAGCCTGCATGTCCCATTTTGGCCGCTCAAAAGTTAACAACTCTTTAAACAACCAGAACGGCAATTTTCAAATAATACAATCTATGCGGGATAATTGGCCGAATCCCCCAAAAAAGGTTGCAAATAGAGTAAATTTCGCTCGATTGATTTCCATTGCAAACTGCAGTTGCATTTTCACGTAAATATTTGTTTTTAAAATATTTTATGAGACCGACGGTGTCCACGCTGGGGCCAAAACCGGGATTCACAGTTGCCCAGGCCGATTCGACAAACTTATAGGCTTATAATACGTTAATTTGGTGTCTCATTTTGACGGCGGATAAAAAGGGCACCGTCGGGATGGGTCATTTTCGGGCGTCGGGAATGGATCGGGACCAGTCGAGCTCAAGTCCTGAAGCTCACAGTAAGTAGAAGTACGAACAACAGGGACTAAGCAAATGACCAACATCAAGAAGCTCATCATCGCCTTGCACAAGGAAGAGGAAGGCGCTGCCTTCATCGAATACACCGTGTTGCTGGGCGTCATCCTGGCGGCCTCGGTTGCCACCGTGGCTGCTGTCGGCACCTGGGCTGCCGGCAAGTGGAACACCCTGAACACCACGCTCGCGGCTCATTAAGAGTTTGGCCGCGCCGCCGCGCTGGCTGTTGGCAAGCAATGCAGCCGCAGCCGCGCAGTGACGCCCAAAACAAAGGTGGCAATCATGACCAAGGCAATTGACGTACTGTGTCGGGCAGCCTTGTCGTTGCACCGGGGGGAAGAGGGCGCTGCTTTCATCGAATACACCGTGCTGCTGGGCGTGATCCTGGCGGCATCGGTTGCAACGGTGGCAGCAGTTGGCACTTGGGCAGCAGGCAAGTGGAACACGCTGAACGCTGCGCTCCCTTGAGCGGCAGGTTCACACGATGAATTGCGGCCGCCCCTCCTGAAAGGTGGGGCGGCTGCAGGGGCAAATGAATTCAAACGGCGAAGTTGAATCGAATGGGACCTCGGGCAAATACCTTTGTGATGCTGGCGCTGGCCGTCGTTTTCGGCGTGGTCGCCGTGGTGCTGGCCAATGTCTGGCTGACAAGCCAAAAACCCACCGCACAAGTCAGCAGCGCGGCGCCGGAGCCGGCGGCGACCCTCGTGGTCGCCAGCAGGGATGTGACCTATGGCGAAGCGCTCACGCCGGAAAATCTCCGTGAGATCGCCTGGCCCGCCAGCGCCTTGCCCAGCGGCTCTTACAGCAAGATTGCTGATGTGACTGCAGATGGCGGCCATCTCGCGCTGACATCGCTGAGCCCGAACGAGCCGATCCTGAAATGGAAGATTTCTGGCGCGGGCGGCCGCGCTGCGCTTTCCGAAATGGTGGCCTCGGGCATGCGCGCCGTGGCCATCCGCGTCAATGACCTTGGCGGCGTTGCCGGCTTTGTGCTGCCGGGTGACCGCGTGGATGTTCTCTACACCAAGACAGCTTCCGGCACCGAGCAGGATGGTTCTTCCACCGACATCCTGATCCAGAACGTCAAGGTGCTGGCGGCAGACCAGACCGTGGACCAGAAGACCGGCAAGCCCATTCAGGCCAAGGATGTGACGGTTGAAGTTTCCGAGGCAGACAGCCAGAAGCTGGCGCTCGCCCAAACAGTGGGCATCGTGTCGCTGGCGCTGCGCGCCGCAGGCTCCAGCGAAGTCTCGCAGCCCAAGCGCATCGTCAGCGCCGAACTCACAACCTCCCCTTCGGCCTATCTGTCGGCCCAGAAGGAGCTTGAAGCCACCGTCAACGCCAAGATCGCCCAGCTCGAAGAGATGGTGCAGAAGTCAGACTCCAGCAAGGCGGACATGCTGGGCAAGCTTGATGACGTCGCCCAAAAGCTCACCGGCCAGATCAACAGCGCCTCAGGCGACACCCAGGCGGTGAAGGGCAAGCTCGCCGCGCTGGAAGACCTGGTGAAGAATTCGCAAAACCAATCCGGTGACGAGTTGAAGAAGCGCCTGGCGGAACTTCTGGGCAGCATGAACCAGAAGGCCGATGCGCCGGCAATCGTCAAGGCAAAGACAGTGACAGTGAGTGTGGCCCATGGCTCCAAGAAGGAAGCCGTGGAGGTTCTCGCGGAATAACCGATGCAATTGCCTTGGGGGGTCAGGGCCAAAACAAAAATTGAGGCAAACAAGGTGGCAACAACTCGGATAAGGCAAAAGAGGCCAAGCGCGGCGAAAGCGGCGGTGCGCGGTCTCATTCTACTAGGGCTCTTCGTCATGGCGGTGCTTGGCAATGACGCCGCGGTCAACGCCGCGCGCATCATCAAGCTTTCACCCAGCAACCGCCTGGCCCGCATGCAGATTGCCGAAGGCACTTCTGAAACCTACAAGATCACCGCGCCGTTCTCAGAGGTGGTGGTGGGCGATCCTGAGGTTGCCGACGTCAACCCGATGACCGACCACACGGTCTATGTGCTGGGCAAGAAGCTCGGCCTCACCAACATCACCGTCTTCGATGATCAGAAGAAGCTGATCGGCGTGATTGACGTTGAGGTGACGCATGACCTCACTGGCCTGCGCCAGGCCCTGCATGAGGCGCTGCCCAGCTCAAACATCAAGGTGCGCTCGATCAATGGCCGCATCCTGCTTGAAGGCTCGGTGCCCAGCGCCCCCGCCGCCGAGCGCGCCATGTCGCTGGCCCGCGAATTCGCCGGCGATGACAAGATGGTTTCCAATTCGCTCAGCGTGGAAGACAACCAGCAGGTCAACCTCGAAGTGCGCTTCGTGGAAGTGAACCGCCTGGCCGGCAAGGAGTTCGGCATCAACTGGAACATGACCAGCAACGGCAATGGCTTTGCCCAGGGCACCGCCATCCAGGGCACGGGCGGCATCGGCACACCGGGAAGCGGCCTTGGTGGCCTTTCCGCGGCGCTGCCCTTCGCCAACATTGTGGCCAACATCCTCGACAATGGCATCAGCCCCGATTTGCTGATCACCGCGCTGGAGCAAAAACGCCTGGCCCGCCGCTTGGCGGAGCCCAATCTCACCGCCCTGTCGGGTGAAAGCGCCAGCTTCCATGCTGGTGGTGAATTCCCCATCCCCGTGGCGCAGGACAACGGCAAGGTGACCATTGAGTTCAAGGAATTCGGCGTCAAGCTGAACTTCACGCCGGTGGTGCTCGATCGTGGCCTGATCAACCTGAAGATCAACCCCGAGGTAAGCGAAATCGACTCGGCCAACAGCGTGCGCCTCACCCAAGGTGGCGTGCTGATCCCAGGCCTTTCGGTGCGCCGCGCCAGCACCAGCGTTGAGCTGCGCGACGGCCAAAGCTTCGCCATCGCCGGCCTGTTGCAGGCAGTGAATGCCAAGACGGTGGACCAGGTTCCATGGCTGGGCGACGTTCCCATTCTTGGCACGCTGTTCCGCTCCTCTGCCTTCCAGAAGCGTGAATCTGATCTGGTGATCATCGTCACGCCGCGCCTGGCAAGGCCGGTGGCCTCGCTGCAGCAGCTGCACACGCCGCTCGATTACGTCCAGTCATCCAACGAGCCGGAACTGTTCCTTGACGGGCAAACCGAAGTGCAGCGCCGCCGCATGAAGGACGGCAAGGCCGTCGATATTTATGGTCACATCATTGATTGGCCGGAAACACAGGTGAAACAATGACCAGCCGCAAACTCCCGATCTTCATCACCACACTGGCGCTTGGCTTGGCCATGGCCACAGGTGCCGCCCTTGCCGCCGATGCCTGTGACACATGCGGGCCGCGCACCCACCACGCGAAGAAACATGCCGTGGCGGCAGACCCTGCCGAGTTCTGGGGCAACCCCTACTACACGCCCGATGACCACGCCGACACCATCGCCATTAGCGCTGGCAATGCCGCGGCGGCCAACATCGCGGTGCAGACCGAAAACCCATGGCCAGCCTATCTGAACGACATGGACTTCGAGAATTCCGGCGAAGTGTCCGACAAGGTGATGCTGGAGTTTCTCGCCCGCCACGCCAAGCAGGATGCGCCGCCGCCAACTGTCAATTTCAATATCGTAGGAGCGAAATAACGCCAAGCGGCGACTGGAGACCTAAGATGAGACGGCTTCGAGCAGTGTTGGCTGGCCAGCTTGGCCAGTTCGGTGAAGACCAGTCTGGCCTGGCGCTCATCTATGTCACCATGGCCCTGCCGGTGATCATCGGCTTTGCCCTTCTCGCCATTGATTTCAGCCGCTTTGCCACCTTGCAGTCTTCCTTGCAAAATGGCGTGGATGCGCTGGCTCTTGCCGGGGCCGCCGAGCTTGACCACCAGCCCGACGCCATTGACCGCGCCAACCGCGCGATGACAAACCTGCTCACCACCAACAAGAGCCTGTTTGCAACAACCGTTACCACCATCAATTCCGCCGCAGTGGGAACACCCTGCTTCATGACCGCGCTGCCGCCTTCCGACACCACCAAAATCGGCCCCGGCACCAGCTATGCCTGCCTCGACACCTCACAGGCCTCCGCCGCGAAGACGGCCAACTATGTCTCACTCACCGTCACGCCGCAAAGCTTCGCGACGATCTTCCCGCCGGAATTCATCCAGGCCGTTTCCGGCACCACCTCAACCCAGGCCCGCGCGGTGGCCGGCTTGAAGCAGGCGGCCTGCAATTTCACGCCGCTGTTCATCTGCAACCCGAATGAGCCCACCTCGGGCAGCAACACCGGTGACGACTATGGCTTCTCCAGCGTGGCGGAAACCGGCAAGATCATCGCGCTGAAGCAACACACGTCAAGTTCGCAATGGTCTCCCGGCAACTATGGTTTCCTGCAGCCCAACGCCGGCCCCGGCGCCCACACCCTGAAGCAAATGATCGCCGAGGCCACGCCTTCGGCCTGTTTCATTCTGAACGGGCTTTACACGCAAACCGGCAACATCACCTCCGCCGCTGATGCCTTCAACACCCGCTTTGACCTTTACACCGGCAGCTTCGGCCAGACGTCTGACCACACCAACTATCCGCCCGCCGCCAATGTGCGCAAAGGCTATGTGGTGAAGAAGTCCAGCGGCAACGGCAACGCCAGCCCCTGCAACGACAACAACCCGATCACTGCTTTCTTTGGCTCCAAGAACGGCAACGCCAACTATGACATGGCCATGGGCTTGGCTCATGACAGCGTGATTGACCCCAACACCCGCATCGGCAACGGCGATTGGGGTGGCGACACACCCAGCACGGACGTTCTCACCACCGATTTCAAGGAATATTGGAAAGCCAATTTCAACGGCATCGCAATCCCGAGGGATGCCAATGGCGTGTCATATTCCAACACCCACCTGCCATCGCGCTATGACATCTATCAATATGAGATCAACAACAATCTCGTCACCCATGTGGGTGCGGGCAACGGCTTGACCGGCAACAACAACATTCCGGGTGAAACCGGCGCTCCCGTCTGCGCGGCGGGCCTAGGCGTTTCCAACCCCGACAGGCGCATTATCTATGCGGCCATCATCAATTGCGGCGCCGCAGCCCTCGGCAATGGCAGTTCCGGCGGCCCTTATGTGGCGGCGGAATTCGGCAAGTTCTTCATGACCGAGCCGATGGGCAGCGACAATGTGCTCTACACCGAGCTGGTCAGCGTGGTGAAGCCCGGCCAGGCCGACAGCGTGATCCGCGACATTGTGCAGTTGTACCGGTGAAGCCATGCCGCGCAGTCCAGCCATAGCCAGATTCATGCGTGAGACAGACGGCGCCGTCCTTGTTGAAATGGCGGTGGTCATCCCCATGCTCGCCACGCTGGGCTTCGGCACGCTGGAGTTCGGCTATTATTTCTATGACCGGCAGATCATCGAGTCCGGCTTGCGCGACGGCGCCCGCTATGCGGCGGGCCGGCCCTACAACCCCAGCAACGCCACTCAGACCGCGCAGGTCATTTCCGATGCCAAGAACATCGCCACCACCGGCACCAATAGCGGCGGCACGCCACGGCTGAGCTGGTGGACAACCACCAACGTCACCGTGGCCTATAGCACCGTGGCCAATCCCAACACATGCGGCACAGGCAACACCCAGGCCTGTTATCGCTACTCAGGCAGTGTTCCACTGGTCACGGTCTCAACCAGTGTCACCTATCCGCAGCTTGGTTTTCTGGGCGTGCTCGGGCTTTCCGACATCACCATCGCAACGTCTCATCAGGAAAGGGTGATCGGTGTCCGCTAAGCTCCGCCAGTTCCTGTCCGACACATCCGGCGCCGCCTTTGTTGAAATGTCGCTGGGCATTTCGCTGCTGCTGCTCGTGGTGCTTGGCATCATTGAGTTCAGCTATGTCTTTTATCAATACAACGCCGCCGACAAGGCCATGCAATGGGCCGCGCGCGTGGCGGCCGTGTCCAACCCCGTGGCTTCTGACCTCGCAAACTACACTGGCCTCGATTCCACCCACCTGCCGGGGGACGCGCTGCCAGCCAATGCCTATGACGTGACCTGCCAGGCCAGCGACGCGCTGGGCAATTCGGTCAGTTGCACTGGAACCTTCACCACCGCCGATGCCACCGCCTTCAAGGCGCTGATTTATGGCCGCCTGCCCGGCGGCGGCGCCACAACCTGCAATACCAGCACAGCTGCCCAAACAGGCGAATATCCCGGTGCGCGCATCGGCATCTGCAACTACCTGAGGGGCATCCAGGCCAGCAACATCGTCGTGCGCTATCAATACACGGGCCTCGGCTATGCCGGCAGGCCCGGCGGCGCTGTGCCTTCAGTCACCGTGTCATTAAGGAACATGCAGTATCAATATATCTTTCTCGGCGGTTTCATCGGAGCCTCCACCTTCAACATGCCAAGCTTCGCCACCACGGTCACCGGCGAAGACCTGAATTCGGCCGGTTCGTGAGGAGTGGAAACAGTGTTTCATTTTCAGCGCAGCGCCGTTAGCGGAGGAAAGAAGAAGCAGTCAGTCCTGCTCATTTCCAATTCGGCGCAGATCACCCAGCTGCTGCGCAATGTGGCGCATGAACGTTCGCCGCTGCAGCTCACCACTGAAAAGCTCGGCTCACCTGCTTTGCCTGCGCTGCTGCAAGCCTCGGACGTTGTGGTGTTCGACGTTGATTCCAGCCCGGGCGAACATGCGGTGGACCTGCAAACCCTGACCCAGACCAAGCCGGCCGCCGTGCCGCTTGTGGCCCTGTCCAGCACCATTGATGACGAGCTGGTGCGCAGCTTCCTCCGGCTGCGCGTCGCGGATTGGATCAAGATCCCCGCCACACCCCATGAGGTTGAGGTGTGCCTCTCGCGCGCGCTGCGCCGTGGCGATCACCCGCCCACCAAGGCGCGCTGCCTCACCTTTGTCGGCGCCAAGGGCGGCGTGGGCACTACCACCATGGCAGTGACGGCAGCCCTCATCATGCAGAAGCGCATGGGCGGGGCAGGAGGCGTGTGCCTGGTTGATCTTGATTTTGAGAACGCCTGCTGCGCCGATTTCCTTGACTTGCCCACCGGCTGGCAAGTGAAGGAAATGCAGGAAGACCCTTCCCGCATGGATGAACGCATCCTCGGCTCCATGCTGGCGGCCCATGCCAATGGCATTGAGGTTCTCGCCGGAAAATCGGCGTTCCTGCAGGGCGACAGGCTTGATGAAGATGTTGTGGTGCGGCCGCTCGAACTCGCTTCACAGAAATATGCTGGCCTGGTTGTGGATATCCCGCGTTCGGGCCTGCGCTGGCTTGAAAATGTCGTGCCCGGAACAACCGATTTCTACATCGTCACCGAGTTCACCGTCCCCGGCCTCAAGGCCGCCAAGGCCATGCTCGACAAGATGAAGGAAACGGCTCCGGCAGCTGTGCCGCGCGTCATCGTCAACAAATACCGGCGCAGCCTGTTTGGCTCCAACCTCACCTTGGGTGAAGCCAAGGAATTGCTGGGCGAAAGCCTCGCTGGCGCCATTCCGGATGATCCCAAGCTGGTTCTTGAATCAATCAACCGCGGCGTTCCCCTCACTGAAATCAAATCCATGAATTCCATTTCATCAGGTCTGGCGCAAATCCTCGATTTGCAGGCGGCCAAGCCAGCCACAGCCAAGGGAACCGCATAGAATGGAACTGAACAGGTTCATTTCGCGCAAACGCCAGGCCACCGCCGACAAGCCCGCCGCAGAGATGCCAGAGGCTCCGTTGCAGGCCCGGCCAATCGCCGCCGCCGCCCCGGCGCTTGGCAACAAGCAGGAACGGCTCTTGGATGCAAAGGTGCGCATCCACAGCAAGCTGATTGACGAGCTCAATCTGGCCGCCCTGGAAAAGCTGCCGGAAGGCCAGCTCAGCGTCCAGATCAGGGATTTGGTTTCGGAATTCGTCAATGCCGAAAAGCTCATGCTCAACGAGGCTGAGCTCGACCGCTTCGTCAAGGATATCGTTGACGAGATGGTGGGCCTCGGCCCGATTGAGCCGCTGCTGAATGATGACTCAATCAACGACATCCTGATCAATGGCTACCGGCAGATCTATGTGGAGCGCCGCGGCAATCTTGAACTGTCCTCCGCCCGCTTCCGCGATGAGGCGCATCTTCTGCGCATCATCAACAAGATCGTCGGCACGGTGGGCCGCCGCGTCGATGAAAGCCAGCCCATGTGCGATGCCCGCCTTGCCGATGGCTCGCGCGTCAACGTCGCCATCCGGCCGATTGCGGTTGATGGCTCGCTGGTGTCCATCCGCAAGTTTTCCCGCCGCCCCTATTCCATGGAATCGCTCACCTCGATCGGCAGCATCAGCATGGAAATGTCCGCGCTGCTCGCTGCCGCGGTGGCAGGCCGCGTGACCATTCTGGTCTCTGGCGGCACGGGCTCCGGCAAAACCACCATGCTCAACGCGCTCTCCTCCTTCATTTCGCACAAGGAGCGCCTGATCACCATCGAAGACGCCGCCGAATTGCAGCTGCAGCAGCCGCATGTGGCACGCATGGAAACGCGTCCTCCCAACCTTGAGGGCAAGGGCGAAATCCGCCAGCGCGAGCTGGTCAAGAACGCCCTGCGCATGCGCCCGGACCGCATCATCATCGGTGAGTGCCGCGGCGAGGAAGCCTTTGACATGCTGCAAGCCATGAACACCGGCCATGAAGGCTCGATGACCACCATTCACGCCAACAGCCCGAGGGATTCGATCTCCCGCCTTGAGCAGATGGTCGGCATGGCCGGCTTCCCCATGACCATTCAGAGCATCCGTTCGCAGATCGCCGCCGCCATCCGCCTGATCGTGCAATTGCAGCGCCTGAGCGACGGCGTGCGCCGCGTTGTCAGCATTTCTGAAATTACCGGCATTGAGGGCGACATCATCCAGATGCAGGAGATATTCAAGTTCACCCGCACCGGCACGACGGAGGACGGCGCAATCATTGGCGCCTACAAGGCCACGGGCCTGCGCCCCAAATTCATGCCTGAGTTGGTGGCCCGCGGCCTCGACGTGCCCACCGCCTATTTTGATCCAAGCAGGCAGCACTAGCCATGGCCAGCCTTCTCACCTCACGCGAAGCCATCGTTCTCTATATAGCGCTATCGGCTGTCTTGTTCGTTGAGGCGATTTATCTTTTTGCCGCCAATCTTTTCACTGGCCGCCGCGAGATCAACCGCCGCATGAAGCTGCAGCAGCAGGGCCTGAGCGGTGAAGAAGCCATGATCCGCCTGAAGCGGGAGCGCGGCGTCGCCGGGGATATGGACCAGGCAGGTTGGCTCACCACCCTGCTTGTGCAATCCGGCACGCGGATGGGTGTGGAGCAGCTCATGCTGGCCGACATGGCGGTGGGCGCGCTCGCCTTCGTGGTGTTGCACTATGCCTTGCGTCTTTCATTGCTGGTGTCCCTGCCGCTGGCGCTGGCGCTTGGACTGCTGCTCCCCCTTCAATATTTGCGGATCAAGCGGGCAAGGCGCGCCCGGCAATTTTCGGGGCAGCTGGCGGATGCACTGGAAGTCATCGTGCGCAGCCTCAGAAGCGGCCATCCGGTGGCCGTCTCCCTCGGCATGGTTGGCAAGGAGATGGAAGACCCCATCGGCACGGAGTTTGGCCTTGTCGTTGATGAAATGACCTATGGCTCGGATTTGCCGCGTTCGATGAAAAACCTTGGCGCCCGCGTGGGTGTGCCGGACCTGGCCTTGCTGATCACCGCCGTCTCGCTGCAATCAACCTCCGGCGGCAACCTCGCAGAGGTGCTGGGCAATCTCGCCAAGGTGCTGCGCGACAGGTATCAGCTGCAAAGAAAAGTCCGCTCGCTCTCGGCTGAAGGCCGCATGTCGGGCTGGGCCTTGGCCTTCATGCCTTTTGTCTTGGCGGCCGTGATCGGCTTTCAAAGCCCACGCTACTATGGCGATGTCTGGAATGAGCCGACCTTTGTGCCGGTGCTGGTTGGCTTGGCCATCTGGTCGGTGATCGGGGATTTCATCATGTACAAAATGATCAACTTCAAATTCTAGCGGTGGCCATGACAGATTTCATTTCAAACGCCGCTTCCCCCGCCCTCTACGCGGCGGTGCTGCTGCTGGCCTTCCTCAGCATGATGTTGTTGATCATGTCGCTGGGCAATCTCGCCGTCACTTGGTCGGCGGTGCGGCGGCGCGTGGTCTCCGAAACAGCAAGGGCGGCAGGCCCGGGGCGTGACCAGCCAAATTCGCCGGTGGTGATTGAGCGGGAAACAGCACGCGGCCTGAACATCCTCATGCCGCAAGGCGAAGGTGAGCGCTCGGCGCTGCGCAGGTTCCTCAATCTTGCAGGCTATCGCGGCGCCAACGCCCCGGTGATTTACCAGTCTGTGCGAACCGGTCTTGCGGTTCTGTTTGGCCTGCTCACCATTTTTTATTCCAACCTGCTGTTCCCGCGCGTGCCCTTCTTCGCGGTCGCCCCGGTGATCGTGCTCATGGTGCTACTCGGCTTCATGCTGCCGAGAACGATCGTCAGCCTGCGCCGTGACAGCCTGATGGAAGAGCACCGCATCGGCTTTCCCGATTTCCTCGATTTGCTGGTGATCTGCGTTGAGGCGGGCATCGGCATCGAGGCGGCGATTGCGCGCGTGAGCGAAGAGCTTGAGCGCATCTTCCCGTCTCTCGCCTTCAACTTGAAGCTCATGTCGAATGAGCTGCGCGCCGGCCGCAACACGCGCGAGGCTTTGGACAGCCTTTCACAGCGCCTGGGCATCCCTGAAGGAAAATCCTTCGCCTTGCTTGTGCAACAGTCGGAGGAACTGGGTTCCAGCCTGGTGCACACGCTGCGCGTCTATTCTGAGGAAATGCGCCTCAAGCGCTTTGCCCGTGCCGAGGAAAAGGCCCAGGCCCTGCCCGTTAAGCTGGTTTTCCCCTTGGGCCTTTTCTGTTTTCCCGCAATTCTCGGAATCACGCTTTTCCCCGTGGCGATCAAGCTGTTCAAGGCGCTGGGAATCTAATGGAGGAGTTTGGCATGTTGAAATCGTTCCTTCATCCCGGGCAGGCCAAGGCCGCCGTGCTGGCCTGCTGTGCCTTGCTCGCTGCCTGCCAGCCTTCCCAGCAAAAGGCGCTGTTGGCTGAGCCGGGGCAAAGCTGGCAGGACCTGCAGAACCTCTCCACGGCCACGGATGTTGCACAGGCCAAGATCCACTTCAGGAATGGCGACTATGGCTTGGCCCAGAGCTATTACCAGCGCGCCGTTGCCGCCAACCCGAAAGACAGGGAAGCCCTGCTCGGCCTTGCTGCAAGCTATGATGAGTTGCGCCGCTTCGATCTCTCGGACAAGATCTACGGCCTTGTGGGCAGCAACTATGGCGATGACCCCGTGGTGCTCAACAACATCGGTTATTCCTACCTGATGCGCGGCGATCTTGCCCAAGCCAGGAAATTCCTTTCCCGCGCCCGCGAACTCGCGCCAGAGAATACAGTGATCCAGCACAACATTGCGCTGCTCAACGAAAAAAAGCAGACGCTGTAAAGTGATGGGTGTGAATGCGCGGCCCTGACTATCCCAGGCGGCAGGAGCGGCGGCGTTCCCTCACCTTGGCCATCGTGGGCCTTGCGTTCCTTCTTTCCGCGATGACGCTGCTGGCCTTTGCCGCCGGCCTTTTTGTCGGTCATCCGGAACTCACCACCAGATATTTCGGCTTTCCGTCTCCTTCGTCACAGCCGCCAAGCCAGCCAGTGGCCGAACCGCCCAAGCCTGCCGCGGCTGGTCTGGCCACGGAGAAATCAGATCTCGATCTGGCCAGCGGCGGTTCAACGGAAGTTGAAGTGCTTCCACCTCCGCCCGTGCAGCCACCAGCCCAGCCTGCGGTTAAGCCGCAGCCTGCGGCCTTGCCCGATGATGCGGTGGCGCAGGATGATGCAACAATCGATCCATCCGGCATTGCAAGCTCCGGTGATTCAGCCGGGCTTGGCCCATTGCTGCGCAGAACCGGCGCAGGGCCGGCTGACTATGACATCAGCCGTTTCACCACCATCCAGATGACCGGCGGCATGAAGGAATGCATCGGCATCGGACAGTCCCTGCTCGCCACCGTGGGTGCGCCGAAGGAGCAATTCGAAATCCTGGTTTCCCAAAGCTTCATGACCATGGGCCGGATCTGCGCCGCCAATGGCTCCATCCTTGTGTCCTGCCGCTCCAACCGCATCTCCATCAGCCCGCGCCGCCGGAGGCCGGACGATGGCTGCGAAGCCTCCCGCAAGGCCACGCCTTGATTGGGCATTGGCCTTGATTGCCCAGAGTCTGAATTCTTGTCTCGCACCTATCGACGGAGCGGAAGTTTCAGCTATTCTCCAGCGGCTCTGTTCGGGCAGGGCAAGGAAAGTTGATGCCTGGGGGGCCCGCCGCTTGCGGCTGGCAGGCATGGGTTGGGATTTGGGCACCGGGGATTATTTGCAGAAATGGGCAAAGTGGCGCGCAAGCACGGGCATGTCGCGGCGTTGGATGGTTTGAGGGGTGTGGCGGCTTTCGCCGTTCTCGCCCACCACTCCGGCAGCTTCTGGCTGGATTTTCACTATGGCTATCTGGCGGTGGATTTTTTCTATGCCCTGAGCGGCTATGTCATCGGCATGGCCTATGAGCAGCGCCTGCTCGGCAATCTCAAGGTCGCGGATTATTTCATCATCCGCCTGGAGCGCCTCTACCCCATGTTGCTGCTGGGCGCTCTGCTCGGCTTGGTTTCCGTGCAGGTCACCCCGGCCGATGGCTATTTCATTCCCAAATTGCCATACAGCCTGGCCGTTGCATTCGTTGCCCAGCTCTTGCTCATTCCCTTCGCGGTTTCGCCAGGCGCCTTCTTCATCAATGGGCCGCAGTGGTCGATTGTATTCGAATTGGCCGTGAACCTGTTTCATGCTGCCTTTCTGCCCTGGTTGCGCAACCGGGCCTTGATTGCCCTGCTCGTTGTGAACGCCGCACTCCTCTGCTGGATCGGCTTGAGCCAGGGCGGCATCAACTACGGCTGGGGTGCTGACAATTTTCTGGCGGGAATTCCGCGTGTTCTGTTCGGCTTCTTTGCTGGCCTGCTGCTGTTCCGCACCAGGGCAAGCTGGCTGGGCCTGCTGCCTTCCTTGCCATTCTGGGCGCTGGGCCTGTTTCTGCTGGTGCTGCTGGCCGTGCCGCATGCGGAAGTCTCTGGCCTTCTGGCAGTGGCATTTGAGCTGGTCAGCATCTTCCTCCTGTTCCCATTCATCGTGGCGCTTGGGGCCAAGGCCACGCCGGGCGGCGCATTGGGCCGCGTGCTCGGTGTGATGTCATACCCGCTCTATGCCATCCACCAGCCGCTGTTGTTCACTGCCAGTTGGGCCCTGAAGGCGGCAGGCCTTCAAGAAGGTGCTGCGGGCCAGCTGCTGCAAGCCGCAGCGGCCTTGGCTATCCTCGCTTTTGCCTATGCGGCAGGCCGCTTCATTGACGTGCCGTGGAACCAGTGGCGAAAGGCGTTGAGAAAGCAAGACCTTCCGCCCGGCGCTGCCAAGGCGGTGCCTGCGGGCACGCCGCGGCCCTCATACCCCGCCTTCCGCTTCATCAATATCGCCGCAGCACTTGCCGTCGCGCTGTCTTCCTCCATTCTCGCAGCCACCGGCTCTGATCTTGATGACCCGTTGCTCGCCACTGGCCTTTCCACCAGTGTCTACGGAGTCCTCGTTCTTGCGGTTACGGCAGGCTTTTTTGCTGCTCAAAGCGCCTGGCAAAGCGGCAGTCCTGTCCAATTTCTGGCCAACCGTTTCTGGCGCATTGCCCCGGCCTTTGCGATCAGCACGCTGGTGATTGCCTATGCCATATGCGCTCCATTCGCTGCTGCCGGTCCCGCGGATTTTCTGCGCAGCCCGGCGGTGCTGGACCAGGTGTCCCAGGTGCTTTTCCTGCACACTGACAAATTCTATTTTCCTGATGTCGCGTTTTATGCGCCTTCCGGCCCTGACGACTATTTGCCCGGCATTGCCAGCTCGGCGATCTGGTTCATCCGGCCGCTGGTGATGTGCATTGCCATTGTCGCAGGCCTGAAGGCGCTCTCCCTCTTTGGCAAAAACCGCGTGGCCGATACCATCATCACATCAGCCTGGCTGGCCGGGCTCGCCATCGTGGTTTCCGATTCTGCCTCTGCCAACTGGCTGCATCTCTTGCTGTTTGTGCTGCCGGCATTTTGCTGCGGCATCATCGTCAACGGGCTGCTGCGCATTCATGAACCGCGCGCATGGATTACCGCCCTGTCGGCGCTGGGCCTTCTGGCGGCCGGAGCCTTTGGCGTGTTGCCGGACTTGTTCTGCTTTCTTGCGGCCTATCCCGTCTTGTGGCTTGGAACACGCAACACCTTGCCGGCAACCTTGCTGAACCGCGTTCCCGACGTTTCTTACGGCATCTACCTGTTTAATTGGCCAGCGGCACAGCTGGCGCGCGCCCTCCTCGGCCCCGGCTGGAATGGCTATGCCCTGGCCATGCTGGCCATGCCGCTGGCCCTCGCCCTGGGAAGCCTCACCTGGCTGTTGGCAGAAAGGCCCATCGCACGCTGGCGCACCAGACTGGTGGCAAACCGCGCGGCCAGGGTGCCGCCTGTCGGCAAGGCCAAGCGCTGGGAAAGATCGCAACCGCACGCCGCAAAAATGACATCACGCCACAGCCGCCCCAGCCAGGCCGAGTAAATCCGTAGGATTAAAGACCTTTGTGGAGACAGCAAGAGGCAATTCCATTTCTGCCCTAAACACGGGCAATGCGCAAAATTAGACAATTGGAAATTGTGAAATCCGAAACTCACACTTTGTAACCTATGGGTGCATGGAATGCGCGCTGGGAGCAGCAAAATTCAGCTCCTCCAAGCAACAAGTTGAATTGGCGCAACAATTCCGGAAATTAAAGATCGCGCCTCTGCAACCCTTGAAAGAATATATCTACTTTAACGAGCAACACATTGATTTTTCTATTTAAATAGAGTCCGCAAAAAGTAACCAAATGATAAACTTTGCCGCTAATTTCCGGAAAATTAGTTGCTTAACAGAAGGTAAATCCCATAACCTTTGAACCATCTTAGCTAAACTGGCCATGCTGGCTGGTTGCCAAGACCCTGTGGGCAACAGGGGAAGACCGGGAAGACCTATACCCAATCGAATACGGCAATGGACGGCGCGAACGTAATCTTTGCGTCCCGAGAAATCGGGAAAAAATTCATGGCGGCGGCTGTCGCGCGTGAATGGTGGCCCATGGGCGCTTCAGGCACCATGGCGGCCAGGCATGGCGCGCAGCCATCGCGGCAATCCATGGCCCTTTCGATGCAACGGCGGAATTGGAAATGTCGCGTACCATTCTGATCACGGGTGGAGCGGGCTTTTTGGGCTCGCATCTGGTGGAGCGTCTGTTGGCGCAGGGCCACCGTGTCATCGCCTATGACAACCTGATGTCCGGCTCGACCGGCAACCTGCAGGAATTTTTCCGCCACCCACGTTTCCAGTTCGCCCAGCGCGACGTGATTGATCCCTACGATCTGCAGGTGGACGAGCTGTTCAACTTTGCCTGCCAGGCCTCGCCGCCGCGCTATCAGCAAGATCCGCTGCATACTTTCAAGACCAGCATTTTCGGCGCGCTGCATGCCGCCAACATCGCCGTCAAACACAACACGCGGATTCTGCAGGCCTCGACATCCGAAATCTACGGCGAGCCAAATGTGAACCCGCAGCCTGAGAGCTATTGGGGCAACGTCAATCCGGTCGGCATCAGGTCTTGCTATGACGAGGGCAAGCGCGGCGCTGAAACGCTGCTCACGGACTACAAGCGTATGCATGGCATTGACGTGCGCATCGCCCGCATTTTCAACACCTATGGCCCGCGCATGCGCCCCGACGATGGCCGCGTGGTTTCCAACTTCATCATCCAGGCGCTCACCGGCAAGCCGCTTTCGATTTTCGGCGATGGCTCGCAGACGCGTTCCTTCTGCTATGTGGACGATCTGATCACCGGGCTCTTGGCATTGATGCGCCTTGATGCGCAGCCCGATGGCCCCGTGAACCTGGGCAATCCCGAGGAGTTCTCGGTTCTCGAACTGGCCCGGCTGGTGCTTGAGAAAACCGGCTCGCGCTCGCGCATGGAATTCCATCCGCTGCCCTCCGATGATCCGACCCAGCGCCGGCCGGATATCAGCAAGGCCCGCAAGCTTTTGGATTGGGCACCAGGCACGCGCCTTGAACAGGGCCTTGAGGCCACCATTGCCTATTTCGACCGGCAGCTTTCAGCGGCCAAGGCACAAACGGGGGCCTTCGCATGACCACCTCTTCCACCAAAACCGTTTTGGTGACAGGCGGTGCCGGATACATCGGCAGCCATTGCTGCAAGCTGCTTTCGCGCCATGGCTATGAACCGGTTGTCTATGACAACCTCACCACCGGCAACCGCAAGGCCGTGAAATGGGGTGCTCTCGTTGAAGGCGATGTGCGTGACCGCGCAACCCTTTTGGCGGCCCTCACGGACCACGCACCCGTGGCCGTGCTGCATTTTGCGGCCTCGGCTTATGTGGGCGAGTCCGTGGCCAAGCCCGCGAAATACTACAACAACAACATCGGTGGCATGCTGTCCCTGCTGGATTGCTGCCGTGAGGCAGGCGTTGGCCGCATCGTGTTTTCCAGCAGCTGCGCCACCTATGGCATCCCCGATCATCTCCCCATCACCGAGGCCACCTCGCAGCAGCCCATCAACCCCTATGGCCGCACCAAGCTCATCTGCGAAGGCATGCTGCAGGATTACGCCCACGCCTACGGCCTGCGCTATGTGGCGCTGCGCTATTTCAACGCCGCTGGCGCCGATCCTGAGGCCGAGATCGGCGAATGGCACACGCCGGAAACCCATCTCATCCCGCGCGCCATGCTGGCTGCCTCGGCCCAGCAGGGGCCGCTTGAAATTTTCGGCGATGACTACCCCACCGGTGATGGCACCTGCATCCGTGATTACATTCACGTGTCAGATCTGGCCGAGGCCCATGTGCTGGCGTTGCGCCACTTGCTGTCTGGCGGCCACGCCCTTGAGGTCAATCTCGGCACGGGAACCGGTCATTCAATCTATGAAGTGCTCAGCGCCATCAAGAAAGTCACCGGCCGCGAAGTGCCAGTGGCCCTGAAGCCGCGCCGGCCGGGCGACCCGCCCGTGCTGGTGGCCAGCGCCGAGCGCGCAAGGCAAACCCTGAGCTTTGTTCCCAAACTGTCGGACCTTGATACCATCATCGCCACCGCTTCGCCCTTCTTTGGCCTGGAGTGCCGGCAATGAGCACACTCCATCTCAACAGCCAGGTCTGGAAAGAACGGCAGCGCCAAAGCAGCGGCTCGGCCCTTGCCCCCTTGCTGCTTGGCCGCCTGAAGTTTGAATTCATCCTTGGCTGCATCGCCTGGGCCGCCAGCTTCCTGTATTTCTGGGTCTGGTGGTTTGAACCCGGCCACAACATCGGCAGCGGCACCTTCGCTTACGTCACCATCCTGCAAGCCTGGATCACCTTCCTGCCGGGCTATTTCCTGCTGATCTTCTTCAGCGGCAAGAAGCCGGCCGGGCCGGGCCTGCCGCCGGGCAGCGCCCGCGTCGCCATGGTGGTGACCAAGGCGCCGTCCGAGCCGTTCGCGGTGGTGCAGGAAACCTTGCTGGCCATGCTGGCGCAGGATTATCCACACGACACCTGGCTGGCCGATGAAAACCCCGATCAGGCCACGCGTGACTGGTGCGCAAGCAATGGCGTGCACATTTCCACGCGCTACGGCATTGCTGAATACCACCGCAGCGAATGGCCGCGCCGCACCCGCTGCAAGGAAGGCAACCTCGCCTATTTCTACGACACCTATGGCTACGGGAATTACGATTTCGTCTCGCAGCTGGATGCCGATCACGTACCGTCGCCCACCTATTTGCGCGAGATGATGCGGCCCTTCACCGATTCATCGGTCGGCTATGTTTCAGCGCCCAGCATTTGCGACAAGAACGAGGCCTCCAGCTGGGCAGCGCGTGGCCGCCTCTATTTCGAGGCCACCATGCATGGCGCAATGCAGGCCGGCTACAATGGCGGCTGGGCGCCGCTGTGCATTGGCTCGCATTATGCCGTGCGCACCAAGGCGCTGAAGGACATCGGCGGCCTCGGCCCGGAACTGGCCGAGGATCATTCCACGACTTTGTTGATGAACGCCCATGGCTGGCATGGCGTGCACGCCATTGACGCCATTGCCCATGGCGATGGCCCGGAAACCTTCTCTGATCTCATCACCCAGGAATTCCAGTGGTCCCGCAGCCTGGTGATGATCATGCTCAAATACATGCCCATCTATGCGCGCGGCCTGCCGGGGCATTTGCGCTTCCAGTTCCTTTTCTCGCAGCTGTGGTATCCGTTCTTCGCCATCTTCATGGGTTCCGCCTTCCTGCTGCCCATCCTGGCCGTGTTCATGAAGGTCACCTTTGTTGACGTGACCTACCCCGAATTCGTGATGCATGTGGCCCCCATGGCAATCGTGCTCACCATCGTGGTCATGCGCATGCGTGGCGGCGGCTTGCTGCGGCCCGCCAGTGCCAGGCTTCTCTCCTGGGAGCTGCCTGTCTTCCTGTTTGCCAAGTGGCCCTGGGTCCTGTTCGGCACCACGGCCGCGATTTGGGATTGGGCGGCGGGCAGCTTTGTGGATTTCAAGGTCACGCCCAAGGGCACCAAGGCGGCTGATCCGCTGCCGCCGCGCGTTCTGGCGCCCTATGCCTTCCTGTCTGTGGCGTCGGCAATTCCCGTCATTCTGGTGGACAATGCGCAGTTCGCTTCAGGCTTCTACATTTTCGGGCTGATGAATGCGCTGATCTATGGCGGCATCTTCCTGTTGGCGCTGATCAAGCACCAGCTTGAAAAGGAAGTGCACGATTACCGGCTGGCCTACAAGTTTGGCGCCACATTTGCCTCGGTCAGCATGCTGGCCGCCATTCTCTTTGGCATCCAGCTGCGCGGCCTGCGCGGCCTCGACGCGGTCAGCTATGGCATCCCCTATTTCGAATTGACGGACCGGACTTTCCCTGTCTCAGGCGCAGGGCAAGGTGGTGCGGGCAACTGGGCCGTCTCTTTCCATCCGCACTGGGTTGATGAGTCTGAATTGATGCTGCCGGGGCAACCGCTTGAAGGGGGCGTTGTGACAGGGAACTGACATGAAGATCATTGTTTTGGGAACGGGATATGTTGGGCTGGTCAGCGGCGTGTGTTTTGCCGCCTGGGGCCATGATGTGGTGTGCGTGGACAAGGACGCTTCAAAGCTTGCCCTCTTGCGGCAGGCCAAGGCGCCCTTCTTTGAGCCGGGCCTGGCCGAACTGATCAAGGAAACCGCAGCGGCGGGCAACATCTCCTTTGCCAGCAGCCTCTCGGCCTGCATCAGCGGCGCATCGCTGGTCTTTGTCGCGGTGGGAACGCCGCCCTCGCAAGTGGATGGCGCGGCCGACCTTTCGCAAGTCTTTGCCGCCGCGGCCGAGATCGCCAACACCGCCGATGCCGGAACCGTGGTGGTGATGAAATCCACAGTGCCGGTGGGAACCGGCGACAAGGTGCAGGAACTGATCGCCACCATCCGCGGCCAGGATGATGTGGCGGTGATCTCCAACCCCGAATTCCTGCGCGAGGGTTGCGCCATCGCCGATTTCATGGGGCCGGACCGTGTGGTGGTGGGCACCGAGAACACCCAGGCCCGCCGCCTGATGCTCGAGGCCTACAAGCCGCTTGTGGCGCGCAAGGTGCCATTCGTGTTCACCCAGCGGCGCACGTCTGAGCTCATCAAATATGCCTCCAACGCCTTCCTCGCGGCGAAGATCACTTTCATCAACGAAATGTCCGATCTTTGCGAGAAGGTGGGCGCGGATATTTCCGACCTCGCCCTTGGCATGGGCCTTGATGGGCGCATTGGCCCCTCCTTCCTCAATGTCGGTCCAGGCTATGGCGGCTCTTGCTTCCCGAAGGACACCTTGGCCCTGCTAAAGGTTGCTTCCGAGGCTGGCGTGAAGCTCAGCCTCGTGAAGGAATCTGTGGCCGCCAACCAGAACCGCAAGTCGCAGCTGGCGGGCCGCCTGGCCGCGCTGCTGGGCAATGAGATGGCAGGCAAGACCATTGCCGTGCTCGGCCTCAGCTTCAAGGCCAACACCGACGACATCCGCGAATCCCCGGCCCTGACCATGATCGCGGACCTGCAGGCCATGGGTGCCAAAGTGCGCGCCCATGATCCCGCCGCCATGCCACTTGCACAAAAGGCATTGGAGGATGTGGTGTTTTGTGCAGATCCTTACGCCTGCGCCGAAGGTGCCGCCGCGATGGTGGTGGTGACGGAATGGCCCGAGTTCAAGCAGCTGGATTTCGCGAGGCTTCGCGCCGTGATGCGCGGCAACGTGATCCTCGATCTCAGGAATCTCATCGACGCCCAGAAGGCGCGCTACCACGGCTTCGTGGTTGGCTGCCTCGGCCGCCCGGCCGGGCTTCGGCAGGAAAATGGGGCGGATGCCGCCCCCAGTTCAACGGCTGGCGTTGAAGTCAACGTCGGCTCACATGCGTGATCAAGAAAGGAGCAAGGCGATGAACAAATTGGTACTCCTGCTGGCCGCCGTGATTGCATGCGTGCACTCGCTGCCGGCAGTTGCTGCATCCAAGTTTGTGTTGCCTAAGAAGGCTCACAACCTTTCACCGGGAGAAGTCCGCAAAATCTATGCGGACCATACCTGGGTTTGGGGCCAGGGCGGCGCCTATTTCGGCCCCAATTCAAAATTCATTGCGGTTGGCATTGAAGGCAAGAATGTCAGCGTCGCCACCGGGCGCTGGCTGGTGACCAAGGGCGGCAGGCTGTGTTTTGACGCCTATTGGTCTGGCCGGAAATTCACCGGGGTGAAGGCGCTCACCTGCTTCAACCATGCGCAGTTCAACGGCCAGATCTTCCAGGCCAAGGGGATGAGCGGCAAGTGGTATACCATCAAGTCTGCCGCAGCCAAGCCCGATGACATGCTCAATCAGGTTGTCGCTGGCGACCAGGTGACGTGCAAGTTCATTGACACCGCGCACCTGCTCAAGGGCCACCTCAGCAAGGCCCAGTTGCTGGACCTTGCCCACATGAAGAAAGCCGGGGCCGCCTGTGCGGCCCCCAAGAAGGAGGCAACCACATGAGAAGCAAGCCTCAATCACGTCCCGGCAATTCCACTCATTCAAACACGGAGGGCCAAGCCATGAAAGCTGGTTCATTCTTCAAGTCTTTGATTGCCTGCCTGCTCGCAGCGTCCACCTTTGCAGCCGCCCCGGCGCGTGCTGGCGATCCAACGCCGATCAACTCGCCGCCGGACAACCGGCCTTTCATCTACGCCGATTCAATCCCCTTCGGCGCCTATGATCCGCCCGGCAACTTCAAGGACGACAAGTTCCCCAAGATCGAACATCTCTTCATGCCGTGGATTGATGTGGATCTCACGCTCCTGCACGAGGCTGATGCCTATGCCTTGCAGCGCAACCGCGCCCTGCTGATCACCATCGAGCCCTGGTCCTGGTCGAAGAAGCGCCGCATCCGCCCTGATGATCTCTACACCAACATCATGAACGGCGGCTACAACGGCCCGATCGACAAGATCTGCGGCATTGTTTCGGGCTACAAGTCAGCCACCACCATCCGCTGGGCCCAGGAAATGGAAGACCACATCGGCCGCTTCTCCTGGCAGTATTGGTCGCCGGACCAATACAAGAAGGCCTACCGCGCCTTCGTCACGCGTTGCCGTTCAGTGGCGCCCAACGTGAAGTTCATGTGGTCGCCGAAGGGCCTTGAAAACCTGGCGGACTATTACCCCGGCAATGACGTGGTGGATCTGGTGGGCCTCTCGGTCTTCGGCTTCCAGCCATTTGACCGTGGCGTCATTGGCCATGACCAGACTTACCTCGACATCCTCACCCCGGAATATGACCGCGCGGTGAAGCTGGGCAAGCCCATCTGGGTGGCCGAGCTGGGCTACTCCGGTGACAAGTCCTATGTCCAGAACTGGCAGAAGATGGCGGAAATCAAATATCCGCAATTCCCCAAGCTGGAAGCCAATGTTTACTTCAATGACAAGGAAGTCTGGCCCTGGATGAAGGGCTATGGCCTGCCGGATTGGCGTGTCGATCACAACGTGATCGGCGGCTCGCTGACGCAGAATTAAAAAATGGGCCCGGCGCGCAAACGCCGGGCCCATTTTGCATCCAGGCTGTTAGAAGCTGGTGCCGCAGGTGGAACGGTGGCCAAGGCCGCTCGGCGAGCAGGTAACGGCGCCATCACCATAAATCGCATTGGTGGCCACAACCGGGTGCACATAGTGCTCGGTCTTCGGCAGCAGGTTCGCATTGCTGTAGATGGCCGAAGTGCCAACCGAGAAGGCCACCTTGTGCAGGCGCTTCTTGTGAACGGCCGGCTTGTGCATCAGCCAATCAAAGAAAGACGGCTGGCCCATGCTGGTCATTTCCGCAGCTTGCACACCGCCCGCAAAGGGGCCGGCCAGCAGCAGGCCGGCAACCAGCGGGGCAACCGCCAGCTTGCGGGCCAAATTCGGGTGCTTGAAAGTCTTCATTGCGTTAATCATGATCATCCCTCCAATTCTGCAAACTCATGCAGTCATGGTCGCAAGCTAACAAATGCGCCTTAAGTTCGATTTTGAAAATCCGCTCAAATTGTCGCGATCCTGGCAGCACCTGGGCCTTAACGCCGCAGGCCGTGAGGAGCGCCACACGCAAGACGCGATTCCGCCAATCATTCATTAAGCCTGCCAAAACGTAACTTCTCCGAAGCTCCAGCGAAGGCTGCGCATCTTCATTTTGCGCGCCGCGATAATTTGCAAACGCGCCGCGAAGCACGGGTATTTCCAAGAACTAGAAAAGCCGGGAGTCCGAAAAGCATTCAAAATCAACTGTTCGCCGAAGCGCCAGGCGCGTGGCCCGCTTCCCAAGTGCGGCTCACCTTCAACCACGCGCGCAACAATGCGAGGCAGTGAAATTCCAATGCGGTGTGATCGAGGCACAGCGCAGTGTTGTTCAGCCGCTGTGTTTCATTGGCGAGGCACCGCCATGCCTGCGATCCCGCACCACCAACTTGCAGATGCATTGGCAGCATTCAAAACAGGGCCGCAGGGTGCGGCGCAAAGACGCTTAAAATGACTAACGCTTCATGAACAAAGCCGCAGCCGGTGCATATTCGCGGTTGCGAAACTGCGAATATTGCATCCCCTTTGGGTGGTTGCCTTCACCAGCAGGTGAAGCCGGCATCGACATTGACAATCGCGCCCGTCATCAGGCTGGAGGCCTCAGAAGCCAGAAACAGCACCGCGGCCGCCACTTCCTCAGGCTTGCCCATGCGGCCCATCGGCGTGTCATTGAGCCAGATGGGGATGCGCTCCTTGTTGGCGGCAACCGCGTTCACCATGGGAGTTTCAATATAAGTCGGCGCCACGGCATTGATGCGGATGTTGTGCTGCGCCCATTCCGCCGCCATGGATTTGGTGAGGTGATGCACGGCGGCCTTCGATACATTGTATGGAGTCTGCGGCTGTGGCCGGTTGGCAATGTTGCCGGACATGGAGCCGAGATTGACGATCACGCCGCGCTTCTGCGCAATCATGTGGCGGCCAAAGGAGCGGCTACACCAGAACAGCCCGTTGAGATTCACATCCATGATGCGCCGCCAGTCTTCATCCTTGATATCCTCGGAGGCAATGCCGCTCTGGCCGATGCCGGCATTGTTGACGAGAATGGCGGCCGTGCGCCCTTCTGCCACGAGCTCCGCGGCAATGGCTTCCATGCGCTTCGCATCAGCAACGTCACCCACCTTGACGGTGATGTCATAACCCTTCTGGCGCAGGGCCAGCGCTTGGGCGGCATCGCTCTCGGCGCGCTCGATCACCACAACCTTCGCCCCGGCCTCGGCAAGCGCCTCAGTGCAGCACAAGCCAATGGACCGCCCACCGCCGGTAACCACGGCAATCTCACCCTTGAATTGGAACTTCTGGAGATAGGACATGGGGAATGTCTCCCTGTTCGAAAAAAGCGCGATCACCTGCCAAATTGATAGGCCGTGGAACATCGGGCCACAAGCACCCTCATGCTCTTGCGCTGCAGCAGTCGCCCAGCCAGAAACAACGGACCAGCCTTACCTAAACGGCCGCTAGCCGTGGTGGTGGCGGAAGCCCTCACCTTCTTTGCTCAAAGTGGGGTATTTGCCGCCAATCCAACTATCTGACAACCGGCACCCAGCGTTGCTCACGGGATGAAGTGAAAACCGCGTCAGCAACTGCCGCATTGGCGCGGGCATCGTCGAGGCCATAGAAGGGAACTTCCTCGCCCCGTACCGCCCGTGAGAAATTGCTGACCTCCGCTTCATATTGATCCAGTGCCGGGAACTCGACAGAACGCGCCTCGCTGCGGGCATGATCGGTGGATGTATCAATTACGATGGTATTCACCTCCGTGCGCGATGGCACATAGGCTTGCGGCAGTGAAATGAATGCCTTCTCGCAGACAATTTCGATTGATTGCGAAGAGGCTTGCGCCAGGGAAACCATGAAGGTCGCTTGTCGGCCTGCACCAAAATCCAGGATGACCGATGTGAACACATCAATCCCCGCGCTGTTTTTCTCCATCAGCGCAAAGGCCCGCAGCGGCTCTGCGTCAAAGACGAAGCGGGCGGCCATGGCTGTGTAACAACCCAAGTCAAAATAGGCGCCGCCGCCCCACTCCGGCCTTTGTCTGAAATCATCGGCCTTGGTCATGTTGAAGGACAGCAGTGAGGAAAAAGTGAGGGGCGCACCATATTTCCGGGATTGCAGAAGACCTGCCAGATGTTGCCAGCGCGGCTGGTGGCGCACCATGAAGGCCTCGGCAATACGCAAGGACGCAGGCGCGCCGCTGAGCGCATCATATTCTGACGCCGTCATCGCACCGGGCTTTTCAATGAGCACGTGCTTGCCCGCCACCACAGCCCGTTTTGCCCACTCCATGTGCAAGTGATTGGGCAGCGCGATGTAAACAGCCTCAACCTCTGGATCCGTAATGAGGGCGTCATAGCTTCCATAGGCAGCGGGAATGCCGTGCCTTGCGGCCATTGCGGATGCCCGCTCCAAATCCCGCGCGGCAATGGCATGCGCTGTGCAATATGCGCTAGCCTTAATGGCCGGAAGGATAGTGCCATCAGCAATGCGTGCCGCGCCCAAGATGCCCCATTTGACCTGCTTGAACTTTCCCGACATTGCCTTCCGGTCTCCGCTCAAAGCTTCACGGCCTTGCCATCCATTGCGGCCAGCTGGATGGCATCAAGGATACGCGCCACTTCGTAGCCGTCTGCAATAGAGCCATTGCTGAATGGCCGATCGGCCGCGATACACCCCAGAAACTCGGCCATCATCATGCTGAACACCTCGCCATAACCGACGGAGACCGTGTCGTGTGGAACCGCGACATGTGCGGCAACGCCTGGCGAAGCAGGCACGTTGTAAAGGCTTTGAAAAGGAGAGCGGCCTGAGCCGTCGAACAGCGCGATTTCATAGCTGCTGGGCTTCAAGAGATCGAACAACGCCGTTCCCTTGGTGCCAAAGAGTCGCACAGTCAGGGCATTGCCCATTCCAATGGCCACGCGCGAGGCTGTAAGGAAGCCCTGGCAGCCCGAATTGAAGCGCAGCAGGGCGGACATCACATCATCATTGTCAACGGGGCGTGCTTCATCCGAAAGCATGCCGCGGGCATGGCCCACTGTCGCCTCGGCTGGCAGAAACCGGCTCTTGATTGAAATGGTTGAAATCGCCCCGCGCACTTCGGCAACTTCACCACACAGGTAGCGCGCCATGTCTGCGGCATGTGTGCCCACGTCCAGGAGCGCGCCGGGGCCCGCCCGTTCAAACTCATAGCGCCAGGAATGCGGCAAATGTGGATCGGCCGCATAGTCGCACTGGAACCCCACCATGAGCTGGACGGGATCGCCCAAATCTCCCGCCGCAAGGCGGTTCTTGATTTCCGCCAGCGCCGGGATGCGGCGATAGTTGAACACCGTGCCTGAAATCGAGCTGGAGGCAGCCGCCAGTTCAGCCAAGGGCTGGGCCTGTGCGGCGGACAGCGCCAGCGGCTTCTCGCAAAGCACATGCAGACCGCGCTTCAGCGCCTCTGTGGTCGCCTCAACATGCAGGAAATTCGGCAGGCAGATTGAAACGATGCCAACCTCGGGGTTGTCCAACACCGCCCGCCAATCATCCGCAACATGTGCGAAACCATAGTTATCAGCCAGCTTTTGCGCCGCCGCGGCATTGGCATCGCACACGGTATGCAGGCAGCAGCCGGGGATAAGCTTTTCAAACCGCGGCAGTAAGGTGCGATAGCCATTGGCATGCGCCGCCCCGATCATTCCTGCCCCGATGATGGCGATTCCACGTTTGCGCATGCCATTTTCCCTCATGATCTCAAAAGCCCGGCCAGTGCCGCCACGGCGGCTTCAAGAAGGGGCGCAGCGCAGGCTGGGTCAAATCTGCGGGGGTCGGCCCCCACCACGCCCCAGATCGCATGTTGTGGCTCATGGCGCGAAGCCTGCCAATCATCAGTCATGACTGGCACTTCGGCGAGCGGAGGCAAGCGCTCCATGTGAACCAGATCAGGGTGCAGCGCATATAGCAGCGCAGTCTCAAATTCACCGGCATGGTCTGGTGGCAGCGGCAAGCCCTGGAAGCGGTTCACGGCTGTGGCAATGACCTCAAAATCCTTAGCGCCCCACGTTGCTGCCAGGCGATCAATCATCTCCAGTTGCGTGTCAGGAAAATGCCCTGAAAGCAGCAACACCCTGCGAAAGCCAAAATCCTTGAGCCGTCTCAGCGTGAGGGCCAGCAATTGCTCAATGGGCTGGGCAGCAGGCGCCATAATTGTGAATGGATAGGCACCGTGATCGCCGCCCGTGCCATAGTGCAACGGCGGCAGCACAACCCCACCCACCTTCTCCGCCGCGCGCAGGCAAAGGCCATGCGCGGTAAGCGCATCAAGACCCACGGGCAGGTGCTCGCAGTGCCACTCCAGCGTGCCAAGCGGGACAAAGGCAATGAGGCTTTGCGCAATGGCCTCCCGCAATTGATGGGGAAGCATGAGCTCAAAGCGGCGTGAGTTGAGGTCAGTCAATGATAGTAATCCCTGATCCAGATGTGGGGCGGCAGCTGCGCCTTCAATTCCTCGGGAAATGCCTTTCCATCTGAATAGGCAATGTTCATATCCACATGGTTGCGGTTCAGCATGCCGGGGATCAAGGTCGAAAGCTGTGGCGTAGAAAGCACGTAACGCATCGCCGCTTCCACCAGGGTTGGATAGAACGGCTTGCAAACCGTCTTCAGCTTTTCCACCCGCGCCAGTGTTTCGGCAAAGCGTTCGCCGCGGAACATGGTGTACGGCTGAGAGCCCGGCTCAAAGCTGGCATAGCTGTCCTTCGTCCAATGCCCTACCAGCGAACCTGAATCCAGCGGCACGCGCGCAATGAAGCCAGTGTGGGTGCGCTCGCCTTCCTGAAACAGTTCGCCCGCCGGACGCTGTTCAAACATGTTGAAAATGCACTGGATGGAATCGACGAGGCCCGCCGCGACCAGGTCCACGCCCTCCCCCGGCCTGTTGTCTCGCAATGAAACGCCGATGCGGTCAATCTTGCCTTCGCGGCGCAGCTTCATCAGTGTTTCAAGCCAGTCCAGTTCCACCATCGCGGACGGCATGAAGGAATGCAGCTGGAACAGATCAATGCGGTCGACTTGCAGGCGCTTCAGGGATTTTTCGATATTGTCGCGCAAATACCATTCCGGGAAACGGCCGCGCATTTGCGGGTTGTCGTCATTGGGGTCAGGCCAAATGATCGGGCGCGTTTTGGTCGCAACATAGATCTTGCCACCCGTCCACTGTTTTAGGGCCTTGCCGATCACCTCTTCCGAATGGCCATTGCCATAAAGTTCCGCCGTGTCGACAAAGTTGATGCCCTTGTCGAAGGCATAGTGCAGCGTATCTATGGAGGCCGCATCATCGACACGGCCCCAATCCCCGCCGATCTGCCAGGCGCCAAAGCCAATCTCACTCACTTGCCAACCAGTGCGGCCAAAGGAACGGTAACGCATGCTCAGATGGCCTGCAGTTTGAAGTCGCTGTGTTTGCGCGGTATCACGCCCTTGAGGAGGGTGACTGACTTTTCAAGTCCCTCCAGCGAATTCAGCATCATGTCTTCATGCTCAATGGAAAGCCAGCCGTCATAGCCTGCCATCTTGAGGCGGTAGCAGAACTGCCGCCACCATTCTTCGCCATGGCCGAAGCCGATAGTGATATAGGTCCACGAGCGGTTTGGAATGTCCGTGAGAGAGCCGTTCTCCAAGAGGCTGGTGCTGGCCTGAACTGGGCCATTGAGCATGGTGTCCTTGGCGTGAACATGGAATACCGCGGCACCCAGCGCTTCTGCCGCAACCAGCGGGTCAGCACCCATCCAGAACAAATGCGAGGGATCGAGATTGGCGCCGATCACCGGGCCTATGGCGGCGCGCAACTTTAGCAAGGATGGCACGTTATAGACGCACTGGTTGCCATGCAGCTCCAGCGCGATCTGCTCAACACCGCATTCCTTGGCCAGCTTGGCAATGCCGTGCCAGAAGGGAAGCAGCACGTCGTTCCATTGGTACTTCAGGATGGCCTGTGTTTCCGGCGGCCAGGAGGAAACAACCCAGTTGGGCATCGTGTCACCGGCGCTGCCGGCGGGCAGGCCAGACATGGTGCAAACCTTCTTGATGCCCATTTCACCGGCGATGCGGATGGTGTCCTTCAGGCATTCGCCCTGCTTCTTGTCGGTGGGGTGCAACGGGTTGCCATTGGCATTGAGGCTGATCACCTCAAGATTGCGATCCGCAATGGCCTTGAGGAAGGCCTTGCGAGCGGCGGCATTGGCCTTCATCTCCGCAAGGTTGAAGATGGGTGCCGTGGACCAGCCGCCCGTGTTCACCTCAACGCCGGAAACACCAAGGAGCACGGCCTCGTCCAGCACCTGTTCAAAGGACAGGCCGCCAAGACTATCCGACACAAAACCGAGTTTCATGAAGCTCTCCTCACTTCGCGCAATAGAATTGCGGCTTGTTGATCATGTCCACCTTGGCCTTCTGGCCGGAATGCAGGGCCCGCACGCCCGCTTCCGCCACCAGCGATGCGGCATAGCCATCCCAGCAGGTGGAGGCAGTGGCCGAGAACGCGCCGGTTTGCACAAAATGCAGGAAAGCCTTGTTCTGGCGCCAATAGGCTTCGGCGTATCGGTCGCGCCAGTCCGCGGCATAGGCCGTCTTGTGGCTCAAGGCGGCATCGGTCATGGAATAGGCCAGCCCGCTGAAAGAAATGGAGGCCTTCTGGCCCACCAGCTCGCCGCGCACGTCATAGCCATAGGTGGCATTGTTGTTGATTTCGATATTGACCAATTGGCCATCCACCGTCTCGATGACCATCATGACTGGCGCCACGCGCGCATCCGAGCGTTTCGGCTGGAAGGCTGAGATCGCTGCATATTCGGTGCCCAGCACATGGCGCACCACGTCAAACTCATGTGGTGCCGAATTGGTGATGGCCATGGCGCCGGTGAAGTCCGCCCCCGGGGTTTCCACATTGCGGTGGAAGTTGTGCATCATCAGGGCGCGGCCTAGGCTGCCATTGTCCAGCGCCGCCTTCATCTCCACATAGGATTGGTCGAAGCGGCGCATGAAGCCAAGCTGCACCAACTTGCGGCCCGCCGCCTGCTCCGCCGCCATCACGCCGAGGCATTCCTGAGAAGATTGCGACAGCGGCTTCTCGCACAACACCGGCTTGCCGGCAGCGATGCAGGCCAATGACAAGGGGCTGTGGGTGAAGTCCGGGCTGGCCACCACCACCGCGTCAATGTCGCTTCTGGCGATGGCGGCAGCGGCATCCTTCATCACGTCCTTGACGCCAAACCCATCTGCAATCTTGCGGGCCCGCGCCTCATCGGCATCGCAGATCACCCGCAGGTCAACGCCCGGCAGGCGCTCGGCAAAAATCCGCGCATGGTCTGCGCCCATGATCCCCGCCCCGATGATCGCCAGCCTCACTGACATGTTTGGTTCCTCTTGTCCGTCACTGCGAAATGGGTGTCCGAAAGTGGCGGGCTGACGCATGGAACAGCCTCAGCCCGCCGAGTTTGCAAAGCCGGACAAGGAAGGGAGAAAGTCCGGCAATGCTGATGGGTTATTTCAGTGGGCCGCCGGCGGGTGGCCATCATGGCTTTGCATGTAGTTTTCGATTTCTGCCTCAAGGTTGGCCATGGTTTCGCCACCGGCCATGAGATCAGTGATCTGTTCGCGGGTCTTCTCGCCCTTGCGGAAGTCGGCTGCGACAGCGCCGCGGATCAACACCGCGAAGTGGTCGCCCACCGCCATGGCATGCATCACCTGGTGGGTGATGAAAATCACGGCAAGGCCGCGCTTCTTGGCCTGGTTGACAATGCGCAGCACGTGGCTGGCCTGCTTGACGCCCAGGGCGGCCGTGGGTTCATCGAGAATGAGCACGCGTGCGCCAAAGTGAACCGCGCGGACAATGGCGAGCGACTGGCGCTCGCCGCCCGAAAGCCCGCCCACCAGCCTGTCCCCGTCATCAATGCGGGTGATGCCGAAATCCTGCACGGCCTTGACCGCGATGGCATTGGCCTTCTTGCGGTCAAACACCTTGAAGGGCCCCCAGCCCTTGGTGGGCTCAACCCCTACAAAGAAGCTCCGGCCAATGCTCATCAGTGCAAAGGTGCCACCGAACTGGTGCACTGTGGCAATGCCTTTTTCCGAGGCCACGCGCGGAGTGTCGAACACCACCGGGTTGCCATCCATCTCGATTGTGCCCGAGGTCGGCTGGTGCACGCCCGAGAGAATCTTGATCAGCGTGGACTTGCCGGCGCCATTGTCGCCCAGCAGGCACAGAACCTCGCCAGCGCGAACCTCAAGGTTGATATCATGCAGCACATCAATCGGGCCGAAGCTCTTGTTGACGTCTTTCAGCGCTATCACAGGAACCTTGTTTTCCATTGACATGTTCATGCCTTCTTCTTTCGAGTGTAGCTCAACGCCATCTTGCGGAATGTGTTGTTCGCCAGCACGGCAATCAACAACATGGCGCCGATGATCAGCGATGAAAGGTTGCGGTCAAAGTTGGTGAAGTAGATGCCCTGGTTCACAATCGCAAAAGTAATCGTGCCGAAAACAATGCCCACCACGGAACCAAAGCCACCAGTGAGCAGCACGCCGCCCACCACCACCGAAATGATCGAGTTGAAAATGTAGCTCTGCCCTGCCGAGACCTGCGCAGAGTTGAACAGAATGGCTTGACACATGCCGACAAAGCTCGCTGAAACTGAAGACAAGACGAAAAGGCCGATGGTCAGTCTATCGGTCGGAATACCGGCGTTGCGGGCCGAAATCTTGTCGCCGCCCATCGCATAGACCCAGTTGCCCCAAGGCGAGAGATGCAAGAAGTAGAAGTGGATAATTGAAATGGCGATCCACCAGATGACGAGGATTTGGTAGGTGCCGCCGATGAAACTGCCGAAAATGGCTTTGGCCCAATCCGGAGCGGTGATTGCTGCCGAGGTGGTATTGGTGAAATAGACTGACAGGAACAGGCTGAGGCCGGCCAAGGCGAACAGTGTGCCCATGGTGATGATCAGGGATGGCACATTGGTGCGGATCACCAAGAAGCCGTTGATCAGCCCGACCACAGCACCCAGTGCCAAAGGCGCCAGGATGCCGATGATAATGGGCAGGCCGTAATGGCCTGAGATGATGCCCGTGGTCATGGAAGCGGCGGGCAGCATTGCACCAACGGAAATATCAAGTTCGCCGGCGATCATCAAGAATCCGACCGGAATTGCGATGATGCCGAGGTTAGCAGCAACATTCAGCCAACTGGCGATGCCTTGGGGCGACATGAACAGTATGCCGCCAAAGATGCTAAAGAAGATGGCCACAAAGACCATGCCGAGGAAGGCCCCCATCTCAGGACGCCTTAACAGGCTGTCGATTCCTAGTTTTTCCAAGATGGCCTCCAAGCCGTTCTGTCAGGATCGGGAAGTTGGCCAGCCCGCAAAGCTGCAGGCTGGCCCGATTGGTCAGTAGTGCTTAACGCGTGCCCGCGGCGACGCCCTTCAGGGCGGCGTCAATGTTCTTGCTGTCAACGATTGCCGGGCCAGTCAGCACCGGATCTGTGGCAAGCGCAATGCCCCAGTCAATATTGGCGGCCAGCATCGTGGTTGCCAGGAAGGACTGCGGATAGGGCTGCTGGTCAATCGCCATGGCCTGCGTGCCGGCCTTGATGCGGTCGAGCACGGACTTGGACATGTCGAACGTGCCGAGCTTCACCTTGGCGCCAACATTGGCCTGCTGAATCGCCTGGGCAGCCGCGTCAGCGGTTTGCGCGCCCAGCGTGATAACTGCGTCAACATCGCCTTCCTTGAGCAGTTGGGCCTTCAAGGCTTCGGCGGTGCCAGCGGCGTCGCCCTGCAGGGTCGATGGCAGCTCCAGGTTCTCAACCTTGGCGCCAGCCTTTTCAGCGCCTTCCTTCACACCCGCGCAGCGGTTTTCAAGATTCACGGCACCCGGCACCTGGATCACACAGATGATCTTCTTGGCACCACCCTTGGCAAAATAGTCGCCGCCAGCCACGCCAGCAACGTGCTCGTCCGAACCGAAGTAGTTGATGCCGCTGACCTTGGACTTCGTGTCCGCAGCGCCAGCCGAATTGTACATCATGATCTTGATGCCCTTCTTGGCGGCTTCCTGCAGGGCGGGAACCTGGGCTTCCGGCACCCAGACCGGAATTGCGATGCCGTCCACTTTCTGGCTGACGGCCGAATTGATGAGGCCGACGAGGTCAGGTCCAAAGTTGTCGTAGTTCTGGACGGTCATATAGGTAACCTTGCCGCCATTTTTCTGGATCACCAGCGCGGCATCATCCACGCCCTTCTTGATCGTGTTGAAAAACGCGTCATTCGCTGAACCGGCGATCACGGCGATGTTGGCCGCCATGGCGCTGGGGATCATCGCAGCAAGAGCTGCCGAGGCGATAAGGGCTGTTGCGAGTTTTTTCATTTTCTACTTTCCTCCTGGTTTGCCGTCCTGGTTGACGGATTCATGGTGTCATGAATTCTGTTGGTTGAGTTGCGCCACTTTCCTGGCGTAGCGGGCTTCCATGCGCGCTTGCGCTTCCTTGCTGCCGTCGTGCCAGGTGCCAAAAAGCTTATCGAGCGCGGTGGTGCCGTCGGCGTAGTTCACTTCGAAATATTTATGATGCAGGTAGTGGGCATAAGCGTGGGTATCCATGCCCTGGTCATTGCCCAGCTCGATCTTGTCGAAGCCGATGTGGCCGATCACAGCGCCAGAGCCAGTGACTTGCAGGTGATAGAGCAGCAGCAGCGGATGCGACGGCAGGATGAGATGGATGAGCGAGTCCGACCAATAGAGGAAGGATTCAACCGGATGCATCGACAGGCTGGACCAGGGCGAAGGATTCACGGAATTGTGGTGCACATAATGGATCCACTTGTAGAGCACGGGCACATGGATCAGCCGGTGGATGCAATAGAAGTGGAACTCGTGCCACACGGGAATGGCCAGCGCGAAGACCACAAACCAGATCGGATGCGCCGCAAAGGTTGACCACGGGCCAATGCCGTTGGCGTAAGCCCAAAGGCCAAACACTTCATAGGCCGTCCAGAACGGCACGCCGAGGCCAAAGGTGCGGATGGCGTTGTCGATGTTCTGGCTTTTGAAATAGAACACATCGCTCGGCTGCTCCGCCGGGAACTTGGCATTGTATTTGAAATGGGTGCCTTGCCTGCGCTTCACATAGAGGCGGAGTTCAAGTGCCCCAAAGAAGATCAGCACAAGCAAGGCATTCCGCACCAGGAGGTACGAAACCCAGCCGGGCGCCAGCGTCTTCAGGGTTTCGGCGGAGGGAGTGAGCCAAAACCACAAAGCCGCGCCGATGGCCAGAAAGAGAATGTTCCAGGGAAAGATGTAGCCCGGCAGCCACTGCAGAAGCCTCACGGGCTGCGGCGGCAGCACAAACAGCGGCGCTGTTTCCAGCGGCTTGGCTGGCTTCCAGTCGCCGCGCTTGTCCCGTGTTCCGAACTTCAGATCATCCATCGCTTCCACCGCCATAGAATTTTTGTTCTATTTTGATGATGTTTAAATCGTTCTTTCTATCGTCACACAAGATCAAAACGAACATCATTTGATGCAACTAAAATCAAAATGTGCTGCAGCGCGGTAAAATGATATTTTATGGAAGGAAATTGCCGAAAACGTCTTCGCACTTGATTGACATGATCATTTTTACATCAGATGATGCATCATGCCTTCGCCGCCAAAAGCTGCCGCGCCGCAGCCCCAGCTCATCCGCCGACCCACGGTTGCGGAAATTGCCGCCGAAGCTGGTGTGGGAACTGCCACGGTGGACCGCATCCTCAACGGCCGCCCCGGCGTGCGTGAGCAAACGCGCAAGCGCGTGATGAAGGCGCTGGGCAGCCTGAGTGCCGCTGAAGCGCCGCCGGGCGAGCCTGTTTCGGAAAAATACAAGATCGCTTTCCTCTCCGAGAGCGGAAAGAGTTTTCAGGAAACGCTGGAGTCAGCAGTCTGGGAAACCGTGCGGCAGCGGCCCAATATTGAAGCCACCTTTGACGGCAGCACCACCTCGCGCGTGGACCCCATCAAATACGCCAACCTGATCGAGCGCACCGCCGAAACTGCCCATGCCATCGTCATCGTCGCGCGCGAGGATCTGATCGTCAACCGCGCGGTGCGCAATGTCGTGGGCCGCGGCGTTCCAGTGATCTGCATCACCACCGATCTGCCAACCTCCGGCCGCACCGCCTATATCGGCAATGACCAGGTGAGTGCCGGCGCCACGGCCGCCTATCTCATGGGCCAGGCGGTAGGCAACCGCGAAGGCAATATCCTCATGGTCTATTCCGCGCCCTACCGCGTGCAGGAAGAGCGTGAGCTTGGCTTCCGCCGCGTGCTGCGCAGCGAATATCCGCTGCTCAAGGTGGATGAGCGCGTGAACTCAAACGACGAGACGGAATTGGTCTACCCCAATGTGGTGCGCTACATTGAGGAACATGGCCCTCCGGCTGGCATTTATAATGTGGCCGCCGGCAACGTCGGCATCGGCAAGGCGCTCAATGAATTCGGGCTTGCCGGAAAAACCGTGTTCATCGGCCATGAGCTGAACGCCAACTCCCGCATGCTGCTCGAAACCGGCGTGATGAATTTCGCCATCGGCCATGATGTCGCCCACGAAGTTGAACTGGCACTCAATTGCGCCATCCATGCCGCGGGCCGCAAGGCGGTGACGCCGCCTGCCTTTACACGCATCCGAATCTACACGAAATATAGCTGCAATTAGTTCAGGACCTGCCCCAGCGTATCGCACCGCGCCGCAAGTTAACTGCGGCCAGAAGCTCGCAAAATGCGCACGGCTCCTCGCGGTAGATCCCGGTGACCGGTAACATTTCTATTGGGGAGGAAGATGAGCGGCTCTCCGGCACGTTTCTGCCGAAGAGCCTGCTCTCATTGGTTGCGGGAGCCAGATTTGAACTGACGACCTTCAGGTTATGAGCCTGACGAGCTACCGGGCTGCTCCATCCCGCGTTAATCCTGGCGAAACATGCAGGCCAATGGCCTTGATGGTTCCGCTCAATCTCGCGTTGGCGCGCTTCTAACAGCGGTGCGCCAGAATGTGAACCCCCAAACTGAAAAGAATTTTATTTGTCATGAAAGGCCCATTCTGTGCCCATTTGGCACGCTTTTGCCAGCTTCCGCACAACACAGTAAGCCTCTGTTAATGCAAATCTTTAACGCGGAAAGGGTTTCGAAACTTGTGCCTGCTAGTTTTCTTGGCACGACACGCGTTGGGCGCCAGCCCGGTGTCAGGGGCCTTCCGGGATCTTGTACTGCGTACCCGGAAACCAGTTTGTGGAGGGGAGCATCCGGCAACGGAAGCTTCCCTTTTTATTTGCGCGGCCCGTTGAGCAAAAACACCACATAGCCGCGAAACTGCGGATTTGCCTGCAGGCCCGGTGGTGGCTGCCAGTCCCCGCCCTGCAACAGGCCAATGCGGAACGGAACTTTCATGCGCCCCAGCCTTGCGAGAAAGGCCTGATAGCCGGGGATGACATGCCGCCCCTGATAGATCTGCAGCACCACCTCATCGACAACCCCGGCCAGCGCATCAAGCCCCGCCGGGTCGCCATTGGCGCTCCAGTCCAGAAGCCCGGTGACGCCCAGCCTGTAGCCCTGCGGCAGGCGCCCCCGCACTTCGCGCAGGAAAGCCGCATAGCGCTCAAGATGTCTGGTGCCGGCGTCGAAATCAATTTGCAGGCCCACCACATGGTTGCCCGCCGCGCGCCAGCTTTCCACATGCGCCAGCACACCGGCAAGAATGGCGTCGTCCCAGGCAATGGTCTGGGCGCGGTAAACAATCCACACATCAGCCCCGCCAATGTGAGGCACGGCACTGCGTTGTGAAATCAGATGCGGACGCCCGCGGTCTGAAACTTCGCCCGCCAGAAGGTAAACCTCGCGCGCCTGCGCCAGCACGCCCTGCGGCTCAACACCGGCCCAAAGCCAGAAGCTTTGGTAATCTTCAGCTTGCACTTTCCCGGCTTTCACCGGCAGGGCAATGGCCATCCATGCGCAAGCAAGCGCGAAGAAAAACAGCCGCAAATGAAAATGCGGCCTGTTGCCCTGCCCTGCATGGAGAGGAACAGGAAATGCGGGCATCATCCAGAAACCCCGCAGGCCTACCAATAGAACTTCAATTGCCTGGCCCAAACCGTGTCGCCATATTTGGCCTTCAGCTCGTCATGCCAGGCCTTGCGCGTGGCCTCGTCAACATCCTTGCCGCCGCAGTCATTGCTGTGCGCCGGGGCATAGCAATGCACGGCGCGGAACAGCGCATAGGCCCTGTCATCACGCGAGGCCTTGGCGTCCTTCATGATGTCGGCATAAAAATCCCCACGCGCCAATGGTGCCCCGGCAAACAGCGTGCCCGTGCTGCCCAGAATGCCATCCGCAGGTTTGGGCAGGTCCGCAACACCCGTGCCGCGGAAAAATTCGCCAAGGCACAAGCGCCCGGCCACATCCTTGGCATTGGTCGCAAGCGTCTGCGCCAGGCTCACAATATCCGGGCAGGCATAGCCGTCCTTGCTGCCTTCCCAGCGGAAGGCCGCAAACTTGTCCTGCACGCTGCCATCTGCGGCTGGCGCCGGCTTTGGCGGCAGAAGCTTGATGTCCTCCACAAAGCCCTTGAAATGGCCCTGCACAAGGTCACGCGAAAGCAGGCGGTAAATCGCCGTGTCGCGCTCGTCCTGCGGCACGTCTTTGGCGCTGGCCTGCTGCCGCAGCAGGATGGGCCCGGCCAGCATGTCCAGAACCTGCGCGCGGATCAGCGGTTCCTTCACGGGCGAATCCGCGTCAAACACCGTGGCAATATGCTTGTTGTGCTCATCGCTGAGTGCAATGGCCATTTCCAGCGCGGGGCGTTGATAGGCAGCAGTGGCATGGGCAACAAGCGCCACATAGCCCGCCCGCGCCGCCTTGCCGTCGCCCCCGGCATCCATGGCAGCCAGCCGCAAAACCTGGCGGCTGAGCTCAAGCGTGGTGAGGTCCGCCGTCACCGCCCTCTCCGGCAAGGCCTGCAAAACAGCCTTGGCGTCATGATCCACGAACCAGGCCCGCGCCGCCACCAGATAGGCGTAGAGATCATCCTGCCCCGCAAAGCGCGCCTTCTGCGCTTCAATCACCTCGGCCTTCATGCCGGGCACCACATTGCCCTTGTCATCATGCTGCTCACGCATGCGGCGCAAATCTTCCACGGCAAGGAACACCGGGTCCGCGCCTTCGGCAAGATAGGCATCCGGTGGCAGCTTGAAATCCAGCTCATTGATCAGCGCAATGCTCGCGTCATTCACTTCAGCGCCATGCAGCAGCTTGGCATAGAGCGCGCGCTGCTCGCCGCCATTGCCGCCAAGCCATGCCGCGCGCCGCAGAAGGCCCGTGGCCGAAGCGGCATAGGCCCCTTGCGGATAGTCCTTGAGATAGGCCTCAAATGCGTCCTTTGCTGCTGCCACCTTGGCCCTGTCAATCTTGTCGGCGGACAATGTGCCATAGTCATCAAAGGCCACCGCCTGGCCGGCAAGCAGCAGCACGCGCGCCTGCATGTAGCGCGCCGCTTCTTTCACCCAGCCTTGCGGGGAATTGGCCAGCGCCGCAAAGCCCGCGGCATCGGCATGATCAGCCTGATAGAACTTGGTGATCGCCGCCAGATAGGCCGCGAATTCCTTGGCATTGGCTGATTGCACTTCAGGCGCGGCCCCGGCGGCAGTGCTGCCCGCACAGGCAATCGCCTCGCGCGCGGCTTTCAGCGCCGCCTTCTCGGCCTCGCTCAGGCTGGTGTCGGCGGCTACGGCGGCAATGAAATCCGCCTGCCCCTTGGCATCGCTCACACAAATCGTGGCTTCACCCGAGGTCTCATCATTGTTCGCCTTGGGCGGCAGAATGGCTGCTGCAAAGCCCGGCCAATCGGCTGGCGTGAAAGTGCTGGGCTTGGGGTAGGCCTCCGGGTCACGCGACTGGATCGCCAGTCTCTGCCCCTTGGCGTCGGCCAGCAAAAACACCAGGTTCACCCGTGTGTCATTGCCGGGCGAAAGCAGAGCCACGCTGTCACAGCCCGAAAAGCCGCTGAAGAACAGCTTCATGCTGGGCAGGCAGCTTTGGTCAAAGCTGGCCCGGGCGGGCGTGGCCATGAAAAGCGCGGCCAGCGCCGCCAGGAGGGAGAGAACCTTGCTCATGCGTTAATTCCTACAATAGGAATATGGCGGCATTGTGGTGCCTGCCAGATCCGCCCGGCAGCATAGGCAGGTTCAGCGGATTCTCAAAACTGCGCGGCCGGAAGGTCCTGATAGCTGTCCCCGGCACCCAGCACCGTCTGGTCGAAATCAACAATCGAGCCGGTCATCATCCCGGATTCATCGGAGGAGAGGAAGGCCACCGCCCGCGCCACTTCGATGGGTTTGAGCAGCCGCCCGAAGGGCCGCGCCGCCTCGGCCTTCTTCAGCCAGTCCGGGTCTGCGTCATGATAGGTTTTCATGATGCGGTCTTCCCCCGGCGTGTCCATCCAGCCAATGTTGAGGCCATTGACGCGGATGCGGTTGCGCGCCACGCTTGCCGCAACGTTGCGCGTCAAAACCGCAAGCCCGCCCTTGGAGCCGCAATAGGCCGAGATGAAACTCTGCCCGCCATGGCCCGACACGGAGAGAATGTTCACGATGGTGCCGCGCGTCTTGCTGTCCTTCATCAGGTGCAAGGCATCCTGCATCAGGAAGAATGGGGCGCGCACGTTCACATCAAACATCTGGCCGAACAGTTCCGGCGATGTGTCCCAGATCGTGCCGCGGTCAGTCACTGCCGCGGCATTCACCAGCGCATCCACCTTGCCGAAACGCTCGCGGCAGGCCTTCATGATCTTGCGCACATCCTCGATCCTGGCCAGTTCCGCCTGCACGAAAACCACCTCAGCGCCCTTGGCCTCCAGCGCTGCCTTCACCCGCGCGCCGCGCTCGGCGTTGCGCCCGGTGATGACAATGCCTTTCACCCCGCGCTCCACAAACAGGTGCGCAATCGCCTCGCCCAGCCCCTGCGTTGAACCGGTGACAACGGCGATCTTGCCATCCATGGAAAGATTGGAAAGGGATTCAGGCTTCATCAGCGCCTCCAAATGCAAAAGGGCCCGCTCGTGAAAGCGGGCCCCAGGCTGTTCAGTTTTACGAAACCTTCACCGGCTTGCCGGTCTTCCAGCTTTCGGTGGCCGCCTCGGCCAGCTTCTGGGCCTGCAACCCGTCATGGCCGTTGGGCTTGGGGTCGCGGTTGCCGGATTCGACAGCGGCGATGAAGGTGTTCAGCTCATTGGCATAGGCCTGGCCATAGCGCTCAAGGAAGAAGTTCTGGATCGGGTCGGCCACATAGCCAGCACCGCTCAACACCTCAACCGTGCTGTTGTGCACGTTCTTGGCGTGGATCATGCCCTTCGAGCCATGCACCTCAAAGCGCTGGTCATAGCCGTAGGTGGCGCGGCGCGAATTGGTGATGACGGCGATGCGGCCCGAGGCCGTCTGCATCTGCACGGCGGCAGTGTCCACGTCACCGGCCTCGCCGATCGCCTTGTCGACAAGCGCGGAGCCCAGCGCATTCACCACCACGAAGTCTTCGCCCATCAGGAAGCGGGCCATGTCGAAATCATGGATCATCATGTCGGCGAAAATGCCGCCGGAGCCGGCCACATATTGGGCGGGCGGCGGGTTCGGGTCGCGGCTGATCACGGTCACGATCTCGATGGCGCCCACATCGCCGCGGCGGATGCGCTTTTCGGCTTCGGCGAAATTGGGGTCGAAGCGGCGGTTGAAGCCGATCATCAGCGTGGACTTGTTCTTCTCCACCACTTTCAGCGTTTCTTCAATGGTCGAAACTTTCAGCGAAACCGGCTTTTCGCACATGATGGCCTTGCCATTGTTCGAAGCCATCTGGATCTGCTCGGCATGAAAGCCGGTGGGAGAGCCGATGAGAACCGCGTCCACATCCTTGGCCTTCATGATCTCCTCGACCGAGGCAACCTTCGCGCCATACTTGGCGGCAAGGTCATTGGCCGCCTGCGGCATCGCGTCGGCGATGTAGGCGAGCTTCGCCTTGGGGTTTGCGGCAATGGTGGCCGAGTGCACCTTGCCGATGCGGCCCGCGCCGATAACGCCGAACTTGATTGTCATGTTTTTCTCCGTTGAATGGTGATGGGGAAACCGGAAGGAACTCAGCCTTCCGGCAGAAGCTTGAGGAACTTGTCCACCTCGGCCTTGCTGGTGTGGATCACATTGCTGCCCACCGGCCAGGCGCCGCTGTGCACTTCGCCAACCCATTCCTTGAAGGCGGCGATGCGCATTTCCTGAATGCGGTCAAATTCCTTGGCGAGGTTGGCATATTGCTTGGAATGGCGCGGCATGTGGCCAGTGTTGGTGCCCAGAACATCGCAGGCAAAGAGATATTGGCAATCCCCACCCTTGCCGCCGCCCATCGAAACCATGAACAGCGAACTGCGCTTTGAAATCTCCGCCGTCATCTCTTCAGGCACAACCTCGATCTCAACGCCGAACGCACCCGCCTCTTCATAGCGCCTGCAGCGTTCATAGATCGCCAGCGCGCTGTCCGCCGTCTTGCCCACGGCCTTGAAGCCGCCGGTCCAGGTGCAATAATGCGGCACCAGGCCCACATGGCCGATGACGGGGATATACTCATCCGCCATGCGCCTCACCGTGTCGAAGGAGGCCGCGCAATAAACCGCATCGGCGCCCGCCTCCATCATCTGGAAGGCCCAGCGCAGATAGTCGTCCTGCGCGGCGGGCGCGGAATAAAGCGGCATGCCCGGAATGGCGAAGATCGAAGGTGCCACATCGCGGAACTGCTTCTGCAGCAACAGCTCGGCGGGAACCGAGCACATGTCGATGCCCGCGGCTTCCGCCGCCGCCAGCTCTTCCCAATTCTCCACGCGCATCATGGTGTATTGGTATTTGCCCTTGTTGGCGCGCACATCGGCGACGGTGGGGCGTTTCTTGCGCATCGGGTTCATCCCTTCATCAGTGACTTGAGTGGAACTGAAACATCAGCCAGCGCCGCGGCGGCGGGCTTCATCTGCTTGGCAATCATCATCTCGGCCAGCTTCACATCGCGCGCCACTGAATTGCCCGGCCCAATGCCGGAAACGCCCATCAGGCGGCCATCGTCGGCCAGGTGGAACAGCAGCAGCGCCCCCGGCGCCGGCACACGCTGCACCACATGGGGCCCAAGGTCGGCCACCCCTGCGATCTGCAGCGAGAGGTCATATTGGTCAGACCAGAACCACGGAATGTTGGTGTGCGCCTTGTGGCCGCCCAGCAGGTTTTCAGCCACCGTGGCCGCCTGCTCCTGCGCGTTGCGCCAGGCTTCAAGCCGCATCCGCCGCCCGGCGAACAGCTCATGCGGGAAGGAGCAGCAATCCCCCGCCGCATAGATGTCAGGCTCCGAGGTTTGCAGCTCGGCATTGCAGGCAATGCCGTTTTCAATTGCAAGGCCCGCCTGTTGCGCCAGCCGGATTTCCGGCGCGGCACCAATGCCCGCAATGATGGTGTCGGCCACGATCTCGCGCCCGTCGGCCAGCTTCACGGCATGGGCGGTGATCTCGGCAATGCCCACGCCCACGCACATGTTGACGCCCGCCTGCACGTGCCGGTCATGCACGATCTTGGCGATGGCTTCGGGAACGCCGCGCATCAGGATGCGCGGTTGCATCTCAACCAGCGCCACGCTGCAGCCGCGCTTCAAAGCGGAGGAGGCCACTTCGAGTCCGATGAACCCGCCGCCGATCACCACGATGCTCTTGCCCGGCTGGAAGCGGCGGCGCAGTTCGATGGCGTCACGGTGGTCGCGCAGGGTGAGCGCATGGTCTCCGCTGGCGCCTGGCAACTTGCGCGGCTTGGCGCCGGTGGCCAGCAGCAGCTTGTCATAGGCCACGCGGCGGCCATCGCCCAGCACCACGGCCTTGCCCGCCGTATCCAGGCTGTCCACATGCATGCCCAGCAGCGTCTTCAGCTTCAGGGAGTCAACTATTGAATGGTCCAGAAGCCAGATGGGCCCGGCTTCCTGCTCATCGGTGATGGTGGATTTGGAAAGCGGCGGCCTGTCGTAAGGCAGGTGCACTTCCTCGCCGATCAGCGTGATCTCGCCCTCATAGCCCGAGGCGCGCAGGTTGATGCAAGCCCGCGCCCCGGCCATGCCCGCACCGATGATGACGATGCCGCCCATCAGGCGATATCGATGAAGACGCGCCCGCCTTCAACCTTGGTGGGATAGGTCTTGAGATTGATGATGCAGGGCGCACCCCGCGCCTGGCCGGTCTTGTAGTCAAAGCGGCCATTGTGCTTGGGGCACTCGATGATGTTGTCCATCACCAGCCCGTCGCACAGATGCACCTTCTCATGGGTGCACAGGCCGTCGGTGGCGTAATACTTGTCCTCCGGCGAACGGTAGACCGCGAAGGTGCGGCCCGCGTGATCAAAGCGGATCACATCCTCATTGCCCACCGCATCAGCGGCGCAGGCGTCAACCCATTGTGCCATGTCTTGGTTTCCTCACATTCATTCCGCCGCGGCGGGCATGGCTTGTCCATGCAGGCCGGGCTGATAGGGTTTCGCGGAAGGTGGCAACTTGCGCACCAGGTAAATGTCTTCGCCGCGCATCTGCCGCGCCCATACCGGGAAGATCTCCTTATAGCAGGCCCAGATCGAAGAGGTAGGCGCAGGCAGGTCATTCTTGATCAGCGCATGCAGCTTCGGCAGCGCATGATAGGGCACCATGGGGAACATGTGATGCTCCACATGGTAGTTCATGTTCCAGTAGATGAAGCGTGAGATGGGGTTGATGTAAACGGTGCGCGAGTTCATCCGGTGGTCGAGCACATTGTCAGCCAGGCCGCCATGCTGCATCAGCCCGGTGAGAATGTGGTGCCAGGCGCCATAGAAGCGCGGCAGGCCGATGAGCAGCGCCGGCAGGACCGAGTGGAAATAGAAGCAGGCGGCAATCATTGCGGCATAGATCAGCGTCCAGATGCGCGCCACCAGGATCACCCTCGGCCACTCCATTTCGGGAATGAAGGTCTTTTCATCCGCGCTGATCGCGCCAATGGCGTTCATCAGCATGTTCTTCATCGCTGCCCACACATCGGTGACACCGATGAAGGCGCCAGCCACCTTCA
>JAGWTZ010000035.1 GCA_028868695.1 Alphaproteobacteria bacterium
GGTGGAGGATGGGCAGCCGGCGCAAGAGCCTTTCATGTTCAGATAGACAATGCCTTCCTTGAAGCCCTTGAAGGTGATGTCGCCACCATCCTGGGCCACGGCGGGCCGCACGCGGCTGTCGAGCAGGTCCTTGATCACCTTGACCACATCGGAATGCTCATCGGCGAAGAATTCATCGCCCTGCTGGTCCATCTTGGCTTCACCAGCCAGAATGGGCGCGCCGCTCAGATAGTGGTCCATGATGGTGCCGAGGATGGCGGGCTTCAAATGCTGCCATTCGCCAGAGCCCTTGGTGACGGTGATGAAATCATGGCCGAGGAAAACCCCGGACACGCCAGCGACGCCGAACAGGCGCTCGGCCAGCGGGCTTTCCAGGGCATCGGCGGCCTTGCGGAAATCCCGCGTGGCGCCGGGCAGAACAGGCTTGCCGGGGATGAATTTCAGGGTGGCAGGATTGGGGGTGGCTTCGGTCTGGATGAACATGGTTGAGTTCCTTACTCGGGTATTATAGGCGAGCGCGGAACAGATTTAAAGCCCAGTGTTTTGGCAAGCCGGGGGAATCAAGCCTTCACGCGCAACACCAGGGCGCGGCTCGGGATGGTGCCCACTTCTCCCGGCATGGAGACATAAGGTTCTGTTATTTCAGCAATTTCAAGTTTTCCTGCCTTGGCGAAGCTGTCCACGTGAGCGGCAAAGCCGCCCTCCCACAGGGTAGTCTTGACCGTCAGCACGAGCACGCCACCCTTGCGGCATATGCGCACCAGCTCATCCAAGCCTTCCGGGCCGACATGGCCGGTGGTGAACACGCCCACCGAAATCACCCCGGCAAAGTGGCCATCCGCAAAGGGCAAGGGCCCGCCCAGCGCCAGGTGATGAAAGGCTGTATAAACATTCTTCTGCCGGGCCACTTCCAGCATGCCCGCTGAAATATCCAACGCCTCCACGGCCGGATACCCCATGATTGAAAGCCAATCACCGATGATGCCGGTGCCAGCGCCCGCATCGAGCAAGGGTGCGGCCCCTTTGGGCAAATGGCGGGCAAGCAGGGCCAGGCCAATGGTGGGGTGGCGGTATCCGGCCTTGGCCATCTCCTCATCATAGCTGCCGGCCCAGCCATCATAGAGTGCGGCAACCTCCTCCTTGCCCTTGGCATCATAAACGGCACCGAGCGCGCCTTCGTGTTTGGCCATTTCCCACCTGTTGTCTTTTATGAAAGCCATGTTAGCGTTTCCGCCATGACAGCCGAAGAACAAAGTGAATTGAAAGCCCTGCTGGCCCGCATTCCGCCGCTGGCTGGCTATCAAGGGCCCATCACGCGGCTGGGCGGCCTCACCAACCGCGTTTATGCAGTGGGCGATTTTGTGCTGCGCATTCCCGGCAAGGGCACGGAGGAATACATCAACCGCGCCAATGAACTGGTGATGGCGCGGGAGGCCGCGGCGGCCGGCGTGAGCCCGGAGCTTCTCTATGGCGACGCCGCCAGCGGGCTGATGGTGACAAGGCGGATTGAAGGTGCTGCCACGCTTTCACCGGACGGATTCAAGACAATGGCAGGCGCGGTTGGCCGCGCCGGGCAGGCGCTGCGACAGCTGCATGCATCCGGGCGCAGCTTTCCTTCGCGCTTTGAGTTGTTCGCGATGATTGATGACTATCTCAAGATCATTGCCAGCAAGGATGTGGATTTGCCTGCGGGTTATCATAATGTGGTGAAGGAGGCAGCAGGCGTGCGCGCCGCGCTGGCGAAGCGCCCGGCACATCTGGCGCCTTGCCACTGCGATCCGCTGTGTGAAAACTTCATCGACACGGGCCTCCGCATGTGGATCGTTGATTGGGAATATGGCGGCATGAATGATCCGATGTGGGATCTGGGCGATCTCTCGGTGGAGGGCAGCTTCACGCCCGCCCAGGACGCGGAATTGCTGCACGCCTATTTCGGTGCGCCAGCCAGCGCACAGGACCATGGCCGCATGGTGATCTACAAGGCGATGTGCGACCTGCTGTGGACGCTGTGGGGCCTCATCCAGCACGCCAACAGGAACCCGGCTGATGATTTCAAGGCCTATGCTGAAATCCGCTTTGCGCGCTGCAAGGCGCTGATGGCAACATTGGATTTTGCCGCGCATGTGGCGGCTGTTTCGATGGCTTAAAGCAGGCTGTGAATCTTGCGGCCATGTTCTTTCAGCCAAACCTTGGCAGACCGCGCATGTGGGCAATGGGTCAGGACCAGGCGCCAGAAGCGCGGGCCGTGGTTCATCTCTTTCAGATGCGCCACTTCATGGGCGGCGACATAGTCGAGCACGAAGGGCGGCGCCAGAATGAGGCGCCACGAATAAGACAGCTTGCCCGCCGCCGAGCAGGAGCCCCAGCGGCTCTTCTGGTCACGGACAGCTATGCCTGAGAAGGCAGACCCCATGGCCAGCGCATAGTGGCGCGAACGGCTCGTCAGCTCTTCCAGGGCCAGCTTTTTCAGATGGTCCTTGAGGCGGCGCGGGGCATGTTCCGGCCCTCCGGGCACATGGATGACGCCACCTTCCACACGTACCACGCCACGTTTTTGCGGCGGCAGGGCGATCTTGTGCGGCTCGCCGCGCAGCAGGAGTTGCGCGCCTTCAGCCACCATCACCGGCGGCAATTGCTGTTCAAGCTGGCGCAGAATCCAGGCCAGAGATTTTTCGGCGAAGCGCAGAGCTTCCGCAAGGCCGGTGCGGCGCGGCAGCGTCATCACCAGGCCGCCGGCTTTCTGATCGAGGCGCAGCACCATGCGCCGCGCCCTGGCGTTGCGCTTGAAGCGCAAGGGCACATCGCGGCCATTGATGCGCAAGACATGCGGCTCCGGGGCAGGCGGTGTGGCGCGCAGGCTTGCCGCGCCGCGCAAGAATCCGATCACGGCTTCTGCTTGTTGAGGAAATCCACAATCAGCGGCGCCACCTCGGCGCGGAACTTGGAACCTGAGAACACGCCATAGTGCCCCACTCCCAGCTGCAAGTGATGCTTCTTCTTGTCAGCCGGAATCCCGGCACAAAGCTCATGGGCGGATTCGGTTTGGCCAACGCCGGAAATGTCATCCCGCTCACCCTCGATCGTCAACAACGCCGTCTTGGTGATGAGTGCCGGGTCAATCAATTCGCCGCGGTGCTTGTAGGTGCCGTGCGGCAGGTCCTGGTGCATGAACACGCGCTCGACGGTTTGCAGGTAGAACTCCGCGGTCAGGTCCATCACCGCCATGTATTCATCATAGAATTCACTGTGCTTCTCGGCGCTGGCTTCCTCGCCATCGACAAGGTTCTGGTAAAGCTCGCGGTGGGCTTTCAGGTGGCGGTCCATGTTCATGGACAGGAAGCCCCCAAGCTGCATGAAGCCCGGATAGACTTCACGGCCAAAGCCGGCATGGGGGCCAGCCACCTTCATGATTGCCGTTTGGCGGAACCACTGCACGCTCTTGCCATCGGCCAGCTTGTTCACTGAAGTGGGGCTGCGGCGCGTGTCAATCGGCCCGCCCATCAACACCATGCTCAAGGGCACCAGCACATCCTGCCTCGCGGCCATCAGTGCCGTGGCGGCGAGAACCGGAACCGAAGGCTGGCACACGGCCATCACATGGGCGCGCTCACCCAAGTGGTGGAACATGTCGATCACCGTGTCGGTGTAGTCATCAAGGTCAAAGGGGCCTGCCGAGAGAGGAACGTTGCGCGCGTCCTGCCAATCGGTCACGTAGCAATCATAGTGCGGCAGCATGGCCTTCACCGTGTCGCGCAGCAGCGTGGCGTAATGGCCAGACATGGGCGCCACCAGCAGCAGCTTGGCCTGCTTCTTGGCATAGGCCGGTTTTGCGAAATGCAAGAGCTTGCAGAAAGCGCTTTGCCAGACCACTTGTTCTTCGATGGCGCAGTCCTTGCCTGAAATGGTCACTTCAGAGAGGCCGAATTCCGGCTTGGCATAGCGGCGGGTGGCCCGCTCAAACATGGTGAGCGAGGCGGCCGCCTGGCGGCCCAGGTGGGTTTCGCGCAATGGGTTGCCACTGCTCTGCCAGAAGGAAAGGCCCATGTTGGCGAGCATGCGCATGGGCTGCAACGCGGCATGGTTCATCTCGAACAGCGGGTAGAGATAGGAGGTCGGAACAGGAGCAAAATGCATGATCTTGTTACCTTAGCACGGATTTGAGGCTTTCGGCCAATGCCTTCGTATCAGTGGTATATTCAAAGTGTTTAATAAATGTTCCATCCGGGCCCATCAGGTAAATGGTGGTGCTGTGCTCCATTTCATAGTCCTGCGGATCAGGGCCCGGCACTTTGCGGTAGTAGACGTGATAGGCCTTGGCCATGGCGGCCACCTGTTCGGCGCTGCCGGTCAGGCCCTGCAGGCCCGGACCGAAATTGGCGACATAGGCAGCCAGAACGGGCGGGGTGTCACGCTCAGGGTCGATGCTCACAAAAATCGGGGTGATGTTTGCTGCGGCGGGCCCCAAGTCCTGCAATGCGGAAGCCATCACCTGCAGTTCGGTTGGGCAGATATCCTTGCAATGGGAAAAGCCAAAGAACAGCAAGGCAAAATGGCCGAGATAGGTCTTTTCAGTCACTGTCTCGCCGCGCTGGTTGATGAGGCTGAAGGGGCCGCCGACAAGGGCGGTTCCGGTTGACACTGGCGCATGCATGAAAGCCGGCCGGCCCAGCGGCAGGGCAAAGAACAGCGCCGCCAAGGCCAAGAGGCTGGCAAGACCGAGATAGGCCCAGCGGGCGGCTTTTTGCATTGTGGCTGCTCCTCCCCTAAGGTGGGGCAAATTAGCTTGAGACCCGATGACTGAAACGGCCCATATTGCCGCATTGCCTGAATTTGGCCTGCTGCGCCTGCGCAGCCTGGTGCGGCTGCGCTGGCTGGCGGTGATCGGCCAGTCACTGGCCACCCTGACGGTGCAATTCGTGCTTGGCTACAAGCTGCCGCTTTCAGCCTGCCTTGCGCTGATCGCGGTGAGCGCCTGGCTCAATGTGTTTCTCACTTTGCGCAGGCCGGGCAGCCAGCGCATCTCGGCGCAGGCGGCCGGGTTGCTTCTTGGCTATGACGTGCTGCAATTGGCGGGGCTTCTTTACCTGACGGGCGGGCTTGAAAACCCGTTCACGCTGCTGTTCCTCGTTCCTGTCACCGTTTCTGCCACCTCGCTGCCGCTGGTCTGGACGGCAGCACTGGGGCTTCTTGCCCTGGCTTGCGCCTCGTTCCTTGCCTTTGTGCATATGCCCCTGCCCTGGCCGGACAACGCCAGCTTCGGCTTGCCGCCCACCTATCTCATCGGCACCTGGGCGGCCATTGTCTGCGCCACGATCTTTTCTGCGATCTATGCACGGCGCATCGCCGAAGAGGCCCGGCAAATGTCGGCCGCCCTGCAGGCCACAGAGCTGGTGCTGGCACAAGAGCAGCGGCTTTCGGCGCTGGACGGGCTTGCCGCGGCCGCCGCGCATGAGCTGGGCACGCCACTGGCCACCATTGCGCTGGTTGCCAAGGAACTGAAACACGCGCTGCCCGCCAAGAGCCGCCACGCGGAGGATATTGACCTGCTGGTGAGCCAGGCGGCGCGCTGCCGCGAGATCCTCACGCGGCTGGCCATGCCCGAGCAGCTTTCCGACGACATGTATCAGCAGGTGGGGCTTGAGGCGATGCTGGAAGACATGGTTGCGCCCTTGCGCGGGCCAGACATCGAGATTGTGGTGACAGCCGCGCCAGCCGATGACGGCGCCGTCCCAGCCATGCCGGTTTTCAGGCGCAACCCGGCGATCAGCTATGGCCTGGGCAACCTGCTTGAAAATGCCGCCGACTTCGCCACCACTCGCGTGGAGGTGGCGGCCGGCTGGACTGCCGCCACCGTCAAGCTTGTGGTGAGTGACGATGGCCCCGGCTTTGACGAAACCATCTTCGACCGGCTGGGCGATCCTTACGTCACCACAAGGCCCGGCTACGGCCAGCGCGCGAAGCAGGCTGAAAAAGGTCATGAGGGCATGGGGCTTGGGCTTTTCATCGCCAAGACGCTGCTCGAACGCTCTGGTGCCCAAGTCATTCTTTCCAACCGCAAGTTTCCGTTGAAGGGCGCATCAGTGACCATCCAATGGCCGCGTGGCGCGGTGGATGTTTCCAAAAGCCCTTGACCTTGGCCCGCGCGCACGACAATGACAGCCCATGACCAAGACCCTCCTGCTTGTTGACGACGACAAACCCTTCCTCACCCGGCTGGGCAAGGCCATGGAGGCGCGCGGCTTTGAGGTGCGGATGGCCGACACGGTTGCCGAAGGCATTGCCGAAGTGAAGAAGCAGCCGCCGATGTTTGCAGTGGTGGATTTGCGCCTGTCGGATGGCAACGGCCTTGATGTGATTGAAGCACTGCATTCGGCCAAGCCGGATGCGCGTGTGGTTGTGCTCACAGGCTATGGCAACATCGCCACGGCGGTGACGGCCGTGAAGCTCGGCGCCATCGACTATCTCGCCAAGCCAGCCGATGCCGATGCGGTTTACGGCGCGCTGACGGGCGACAAGGATCACCGCAACGCGCTGCCTGACAATCCCATGTCGGCAGACCGGGTGCGGTGGGAGCACATCCAGCGCGTGTTCGAACTGTGCAACCGCAATGTTTCGGAAACGGCGCGGCGCCTCAACATGCACCGCCGCACATTGCAGCGCATCCTCGCCAAGCGCGCGCCGAAGTGACTGCACGTTGACGGCGCGCATGCAGATTTCACTTGCAGTTGCTTGACAATTTTTCTGATCGGTCCAACATCAAAAAGATCAGCCGCCGTGACAGGCGCTGAATGAAACCGCGAAGTTCAACAATTGTGGAGGGGCCATGACTCCACCGGATCAGCAAAGCAGATCATAGCGCTGGCTATGATCACATCCCGGTTCAGTTTCAGGGCTGAAGACCGCTGAAGAGCAAACCGGAATGCCGAAAATCCAACTCATGCAACTGGGCTGTCAATGATGGCCCGTCATATGGTCCGGCCAAAGCCGGGCAGTGGAGATTGAACTCGATTCATCGAGGGCCCCGCAGGCGCAGTGAATGCCGCCGCGGGGCTTTGATTTATTGGCGCCACTGGTTGGCGCGGATGTTCTTTTCAGCCTTGGAGACGGTTTCCGCTATGCGCGAGGCGCGCGTCTCTTGCTTTTTGGCGCTGAGGATCCACTCGAGGATGGCGCGTTTCACTGATCTCGGGAAAAGGTCGAAATAGCCTTTGGCCATTTTGTTTTTCTTGAGGGTGGCGGCAAGATCATCAGGCACGTGCAATTCTTCGACTTCATTCAGCCTGTCCCAGGTGCCGCTGGCCTTGGCGGCCTCAACAACGGCAAGGCCCGCTGGCTGCATCAGGCCGCTGGCGATGAGCGTGGCGACACGCTGCTTGTTGAGCTTTGACCATGCACTGCCGGGCTTGCGTGGTGACAGGCGCAGCATGGAGCGCTTCTCATCAAGCGCGCGGGGCAGGCTATCCACCCAGCCGAAGCACAGCGCTTCCTCCACGATGTCATTGTAGGGAACGTTGCGTGGATCAGGCTTCTTGCGGGTGACCAGCCATATGGACTGGGGTTGGCCGTGGTGCTTCGAAAGCCAGGCCCGGAGTTCCGCCCGCGATGAGATTTCAACGCGGGCGTGTTCACTCATGCCAGAACTTCGACACTCGCTGGCAGTGAGTTGGGCTTCAGCCTGTAAACAATGGGCACGCCGGTATCGAGTTCGCGCTTCAAGATCTGCTCCGGCGTCAATCCTTCAATGGCCATGATGAGCGAGCGCAGGCTGTTGCCATGGGCGGCCACCAGCACGCTCTTGCCGTCCAGAACATGCGGCTGGATCATGTGCACGTAGTAAGGCAGCGAACGGGCCAGCGTATCCTTGAGGCTTTCGCCACCAGGCGGCGGCACGTCATAGGAGCGGCGCCAGATGTGCACTTGTTCCTCACCGAATTTCTTGCGGGCATCATCCTTGTTGAGGCCGGTGAGATCGCCATAGTCACGCTCATTCAGGGCCTGGTCGCGGGCGATGGAAAGGCCGGTTTGGCCCAGTTCACCGAGAATGAGGTCCAGCGTGTTCTGGGCGCGCTTCAGGGCGGAGGTGAAGCACAAGTCGAACTTCAGGCCCTTGGCCTTCAGGCGCTGGCCCGCGGCCTTGGCCTCTTCCACGCCCTTGGGCGAAAGCTCAACGTCCTTCCAGCCTGTGAACAGGTTCTTCAAGTTCCATTCGCTTTGCCCATGGCGGACAAGCACAAGAGTTCCACTCATTTTCAATCCAATCCCAAAACGTCAAACATCGAATAAAGGCCGGGCTTCTTGCCCTTGGCCCATAGTGCCGCCTTCACGGCGCCACGGGCGAAAAGTTCGCGGCTCTCGGCCACATGGCGCAGTTCCAGCCGCTCGCCATTGCCGGCAAAGATCACGGTGTGATCGCCCACCACTGTGCCGCCGCGCAAGGTGGCAAAGCCGATATCCCCGGCATTGCGGGCCCCCGTGTGGCCATCACGGACGCGCACCGATTTTTCTTTCAGATTGATTTCGCGCCCATCCGCCGCCGCCTTGCCGAGCAGCAGGGCGGTCCCTGACGGCGCATCAATCTTCATGCGGTGGTGCATCTCAAGAACTTCAATGTCGAAATCCTGGCCCAGCGCCGCTGCGGCCTTCTTCACCAGAGCCGCCAGCATGTTTACACCCAGCGAGAAATTTCCGGTTTTGACGATGGTGGCAGCCTTTGCGGCTTCGGCAATTTCAGCATCCCCCGCGGCATCAATGCCGGTGGTGCCAATCACATGGATCTTGCCGCGCGTCTGCCTGATCAGGGACAGCGTGGCCTTGGGCACGGTGAAGTCAATGATGCCATCGACTGCGGCGATCACCTTTGCCGCATCATCGCTGATCACCACGCCGGATTTCTTTTCGCCTATCAACTCGCCATAGTCCGCGCCCACATGGGGCGATCCCGGCGCTTCAAGCCCACCCGCCAGGCTGCAGCCTTCGGTGGCGTGAACGATCTTGGCCAGTTCGCGGCCCATGCGGCCCGCTGCCCCGGCAATGGCGAGTTTCAATGTCATGGGCCGGGGTTTAGCAACCCCGGGGCAACAGGAAAAGCCTTAAGTGTCCCACACCGGGCACCAGGCGCCATTCACCAGGCGGCGGTTCTCATCCAGCTTGCGGATGGCGGCAACCTCGTCGGCGCTGAGCTTGATTTTCTGGGCTTCCCAGTTGCTTTGAATGCGGTCGCGCTTGGATGAAGACGGGATCACCACATGGCCCTCGGCCAGCAGGAAGGCGAGGCCCACCTGTTCCGGCGTTGCGCCATGTTTTTTGGCGATGGCCACAAGACCGGCACTTTCCCCCAAATGGCCGCGCGCCAGCGGGCAATAGGCGGTAATGGGAATGCCATGGCCGTGGGTGTAATCGACAATCGGGCGGTTCTGCATCAGCACGTGGCATTCCACCTGGTTGGTGGCGATGCGCTTTTCGCCCAACAGGCGCAGGGCGACATCGAGATATTTCCTGGTGAAGTTGGAGACGCCAATGGCGGTGGCAAGGCCGGCCTCATGAACGCCGCCCAGCTGCGCCACATAGTCATTGGCGTCATACTTGTCTTGCGGTGAGGGCCAGTGCAGCAGGTAGAGATCAACCTTGTCGAGGCCCAACTTTTCAAGCGAGGCATGCGCGCTCTTGATGATCTGGCCCGGCGCATAGTTCTCCGGCGCCACCTTGGTGGTGATAAATAGCTCGCTGCGCTTGAGGCCAGACTCCTTGATTGCCCGGCCCACAGCGCGCTCATTGCCATACATCTCGGCGGTGTCGATGTGGCGATAGCCGACCTCCAGCGCCGCCAGAACAATTTTGTAAGTTTCCTCTTCCGGGTGGTTCCAGGTGCCGAAGCCGAAGCGGGGAATGGGGTGCGCGTGCTGCATGGAAAACTCCTTCAATCAAGTAACTATACGGTTATTTATGGCGCATGGCAACTGACATGCATGTCATGTGGAATTGAAGTGCTGGCCAATCGGGCGCAGGCGGGATTGGGCGGCGCAGGCGAGCGGCTGCGCGCTAGCCCCCGAAGCTCTCCCAGAAGGCCTTGGCCTTGGCGAAGAAGCCTTCTGATTCGGGGCTGTTGTGGTGGGCGTCCTTGTCGAACTCGCGCAAAAGCTCGCGCTGCTTGCGCGTCAGGTTCACCGGCGTTTCCACCGTCACCTGGATGTACATGTCGCCCAGCGCATGGCTGCGCAGCACCGGCATGCCCTTTTGCTTCAGGCGGAACTGCTTGCCGTTTTGCGCGCCCTCGGGGATCGAAACGCGCGCCTTCTTGCCGTCAATGGTGGGCACTTCGATTTCGCCGCCCAAGGCCGCCGTGGCCATGGAAATGGGCACCTGGCAGAACAGGTCGGCGCCATCACGCTTGAAGAATTCATGCGGGCGCAGCGAGATGAAAATATAGAGATCGCCCGCCGGGCCGCCGCGCAGGCCCGCTTCGCCGCGGCCGGCGACACGGATGCGCGTGCCATCTTCCACGCCGGGCGGAATGTCGATGGTTTGGGTTTCTTCCTTGCTCACCCGGCCCTGGCCATGGCAGCGGGCGCAAGGATCGGCGATCACCGAGCCGCGTCCATTGCAGGTGGGGCAGGCGCGCTCCACCGTGAAGAAACCGGATTGCGAGCGCACGGCCCCCGCCCCGCCGCAGGTGCGGCACGTGGTGGGCTGGGTGCCCGGCTTGGCACCGGTGCCGTTGCACTGTTCGCAGGAATGCGAGGTTGGCACACGGATCTGCGCGGACTTGCCGGCAAAAGCATCGGTGAGGTTGATTTCGAGGTTGTAGCGCAGGTCACTGCCGCGCTGGGCGCCGGATGGGTTGCGCCCACGGCCCTGGCGCTGGCCACGGCCACCGCCCATGAAGTCGCCGAACAGGTCTTCGAAAATGTCCGACATCGAGGAATTGAAATCCGGGCCGAAGCCCGCGCCACCGCGGCCACTGCCGCCGTTCTGGAAAGCCTGGTGGCCAAAACGGTCATAGGCCGCGCGCTTCTGCGGGTCCTTCAACACGTCATAGGCCTCATTCACTTCCTTGAAGTGGGCCTCGGCATCCTTGTTTCCGGGGTTGGCGTCCGGGTGGTATTTCTTTGCCTGATTGCGATAGGCACCCTTCAACGCCTTTTCATCAGCGTTCTTGGCAACACCCAGGATATCGTAATAGTCGCGCTTGGACATGAGAGGCTGAAAGTGCGGGGCTTTGCCACAAAAGGCAAGCCCCGCCCCTCACTTAGTGTTTCTTGTCGTCGTCGACTTCGGTGAAGTCAGCGTCCAGCACGTCATCATCGTGCTTGCCGCCAGCTTCAGCGCCGGGGGCTCCGCCCATCGGGTCGGCACCCGGGGCACCGCCAGACTTGTACAAGGCTTCGCCCAGCTTCATCGAAAGCTGCATCAGCGCCGTGGTCTTGGTGGTGATGGCTTCGGCGTCATTGGCCTCAATCGAGGTCTTGAGGTCGGCAATGGCCGCCTCGATCATCGACTTGTCATTGGCCGGCACCTTGTCGCCCGCGTCCTTCAGCGTCTTCTGTGTGGAGTGGATCAGGCTTTCGGCCTGGTTCTTGGCTTCCACGGCATCCTTGCGCTTCTTGTCTTCGGCGGCGTTGGCTTCAGCGTCCTTCACCATCTTGTCGATCTCGGCGTCAGAGAGGCCACCGCTCGCCTGGATGCGGATCTGCTGCTCCTTGTTCGTGGCCTTGTCCTTGGCGGACACGTTCACGATGCCGTTGGCGTCGATGTCGAAGGTCACTTCGATCTGCGGAATGCCGCGCGGCGCCGAGGGGATGCCCATCAGGTCAAACTGGCCAAGCATCTTGTTGTCGGCGGCCATTTCACGCTCACCCTGGAAGACGCGGATGGTGACGGCCGTCTGATTGTCATCAGCGGTCGAGAACACCTGGCTCTTCTTGGTGGGGATCGTGGTGTTGCGGTCAATGAGGCGGGTGAACACGCCGCCCAGCGTTTCAATGCCGAGCGACAGCGGGGTCACGTCAAGCAGCAGAACGTCCTTCACCTCGCCCTTCAGAACGCCGCCCTGGATGGCCGCGCCAATGGCCACCACTTCGTCCGGGTTCACGCCCTTGTGCGGCTCCTTGCCGAAGAAGCTTTTGACGATCTCGATCACCTTGGGCATGCGGGTCATGCCGCCCACCAGAACCACTTCGTCGATCTGGCCAGCGGTGACGCCAGCATCCTTCAAGGCCTGGCGGCAGGGCTCAACCGTCTTCTGGATGAGATCATCGACCAAGGCTTCGAGCTTGGCGCGCGTCAGCTTCAGCGCGAGATGCTTGGGGCCAGAGGCATCCGCCGTGATGAAAGGCAGGTTGATTTCGGTCTGCATTGAAGAGGAAAGCTCGATCTTGGCCTTTTCAGCGGCTTCCTTCAGGCGCTGCAGGGCCAGCTTGTCCTTGCGCAGGTCAATGCCCTGCTCTTTCTTGAATTCGTCGGCGAGATAATCGACGATGCGCATGTCAAAGTCTTCACCGCCGAGGAAGGTGTCGCCGTTGGTGGACTTTACTTCAAACACGCCGTCACCTATTTCGAGGACGGACACGTCGAAGGTGCCGCCGCCCAAGTCATAGACCGCGATGGTGCCGGAAGATTTCTTGTCGAGGCCATAGGCCAGCGCTGCCGCGGTGGGCTCGTTGATGATGCGCAGCACTTCAAGGCCGGCGATCTTGCCTGCGTCCTTGGTGGCCTGGCGCTGGCTGTCGTTGAAATAGGCCGGAACGGTGATGACGGCCTGCGTCACAGGCTCGCCCAGATAGCGCTCGGCGGTTTCCTTCATCTTGATCAGCGTGAAGGCGGAGATTTGCGACGGCGCATATTTGGTGCCGCGGCTTTCAACCCAGGCATCGCCATTGTCGGCCTTGATGATGTTGTAGGGGACGAGCTTCTTGTCCTTGGCGACCATCGGGTCATCCATGCGGCGGCCGATCAGGCGCTTGATGGCAAAGAAGGTGTTCTCAGGGTTGGTCACACCCTGGCGCTTGGCCGGCTGGCCAACCAGCGTTTCGCCCTCGGTGTTGAAGGCGACAATTGACGGCGTGGTGCGGGCACCCTCGGCGTTTTCGATGACTTTGGGGTTCTTCCCCTCCATGACGGCCACGCAGCTGTTCGTGGTGCCAAGGTCAATACCAATGACTTTACCCATAGTGTTCTCCTCTGGCGGGCTTGGGCCCCGGCCCAACTGGGCGCCGGGTGTGAAGCCCCCTATCTGCTGTCTGCCGGGCGGTTTTCAGGCCACCCTTGGCGCTCAAGGGGCTATATAGGAAGGGGCCCATAGCCCATCAAGGACGTGATTTGAAGAATTTTCGCAAGCATGGCTGAAGGAATGACGCAGCACCCGGCGGCGCTGGACCGGGCCGCCCAGGAGGCGCTGGTTGAAGCCCTGCGCAGCGCCGTGAGACTGGCGCCGCTGTTCACCCCCGTGATGCCGCGCACCGGGCGGCCCTTCAGCGTGCGGATGACCAATCTCGGCCCGCTGGGCTGGGTGTCAGACCGGGCGGGCTATCGCTACCAGCCCACCCACCCGGAGACAGGCAAACCCTGGCCCGCCATGCCGCAGGTGTTGCTGGACCTCTGGCAGCGCCATGCGGCCTATCCCCACCTGCCGGAGGCTTGTCTCGTTAACTTTTACAACCAAGGCGCCAAGATGGGCCTGCACCAGGACAGGGATGAGGAAGATTTCGCCGCACCCGTGCTGAGTATCTCGCTGGGTGACACAGCAGTGTTCCGCTTTGGCGGCGCGGAACGTGGCGGCAAGACCCAGACGCTCAAACTGCACAGTGGCGATGTGCTGGTGATGGGCGGCGAGGCCCGCCTTTGCTTTCACGGCATTGACCGGGTTCTGGGCGGAACGTCCACTTTGCTGAAGGAAGGCGGAAGGATCAATTTGACCTTGCGAAGGGTGACGCGGCCCAATTGAACCGCGCCAGCCTGTTCATTCCCTAAAAGTAGTCATCCCGGTTGGCACCGTCATGACGGCCAGATTTCATGCAACATTTGCTGAAATCTCCTCCGGGAGCCACAAGGGCAGAGATCATTGCGCCCCAGTCTTTCGTGAAGCTCAACATCACCATGCACAAAACGCCTGCCGCGCTTCACATGTGTTTCTGAGGGGAAGGATTTCCGCCGCTTGCTAGTGATTTCGAAAGCAGGGGAGGTTTTCGGGATCATGATGTTTTGCCATGTTCGCCTCCTGATTGATATTGCCGCGTGATTGCGGCGGGCGGCCCTTAGCGCAATACTCCCGCCGTGTGAAGCACGGGCTTGCCGCCGAACGGCTTGCTCCCCACATGGGCAATCTCAGCAAGGGAGAATGACATGAAAATCGGAATCATCGGCTCTGGCGCGGTCGCCACGACGCTGGCAGCGGGCTTCATCAAACATGGCCATGATGTCACTCTGGGCACACGTGAGGCAAGCAAGCTGGCGGAATTTGGCAAGGCCAACCCAAAGGCCAAAATTGGCTCATTTGCCGATGCCGCCAAATTTGGGGATATGGTGGTGCTGGCGGTGAAGGGCACGGTGGCTGAAAATGCGCTGGCCCTTGCCGGGGCGGATCACCTCAAGGGCAAGACGGTGATCGACGCCACCAACCCGATTGCCGATGCACCGCCCGAGAATGGCGTGCTCAAGTTCTTCACGGAAGTCAACCAGTCACTGATGGAAAAGCTGCAGGGCAAATATCCGGCGGCGCATTTCGTCAAAGCCTTCAATTCGGTTGGCGCGGCAGCCATGGTCAACCCCTCCTTCAAGGGTGGCAAGCCCAGCATGTTCATCGCCGGCAATGATGCTGGCGCCAAGCAGGCGGTTTCAGCCATTCTTGATCAGTTCGGCTGGGAGGTTGAAGACATGGGGCCTGCCGCCGCGGCGCGGGCGATTGAACCGTTGTGCATGCTGTGGTGCATTCCTGGCTTTGCACGGAACGACTGGTTCCACGCCTTCAAGATGTTGCGCTGAGCCGGACCAGGGGCTACGACGGATTCCAACAGGAGTCCGTCATGTCCCTCACCCTTGCCCAAGCCCAAACCGTCATTGAGAAAACCTTTGCCCGTGGCCGCGAGGCCGGGATGAAGCCGCTGGGCTGCGTGGTGATGGATGCACGCGGCGTGGTGATTGCGGCGGCGATTTCGGATGGTTCATCACTCGGGCGCTTCGACATTGCCAGTGCCAAGGCGCGGGCCTGCCTGATGTTCAACACCGGCTCACGCGGCGTGGAGAAATTCGCCAAGGAGCGGGCGCATTTCTTCCATGGCGCGGTGAGCGCTGTGGCGGGGGGCATCATGCCTGTTCCCGGCGGCGTGCTGATCAAGAGCAATGAAGGCGCCATTCTGGGCGCCATCGGCGTTTCGGGCGACACGTCCGACAATGATGAAATTGCGGCCCTGGCGGGCATTGCCGCGGCCGGCTTGGTGGGCGACCCGGGGCAGGGTTGACAAGCGGGCAGAGCCAAACAAGCCGTCATGCCCGCTTTCGCGGGAATGACGGTTTCTGTGCCGTGAACGCCGGCTAGCCCTTGAAGCCGTTGATGCGGGCGTTGTTCTTGCAACCCGAGGAAGACGCAAAAGCCTCGGTGGCCTTGCCGACCTGGCGGCCATTGGCAGTGGAGAAGGCGCGCCAGCGGAATTGGCCGGCCTTGTCCTTGTAGAATTCCCACTTGTCCTTGGATGTGTCGCGGCTGGCGTTGGCCTCGGCATCCTTCCTGGCCTTGTAACCTTCGGACGACGCGCCGACGATTTCACCGTTCGAGGCGGTGCGGCGCCAGCGGAATTCGCCCTTCTTGTCCTTGTAGATTTCGAGTGTGTAGTCTGCCATCGCGGCCTCCCTTGTGCCGGGCCGGATTGTTTGGCCCCGTGGGGCCACAACCTGCGCGCAGGAAAATGGCGCTGTCCAGCGGGCGGGCGCAGAAAGTTGTGGAGAACCTAGTCTTGCAGCGTCAGGTCGGCGGCCGCACTTTCGGCCAGCACAGTGTGGGCGTTGGGAATGTCGTTGCCGAGCGCCTTGGCGCGCGCCGCCTGCTCGTCAAAGCCGAAGCCGCGCCAGCGGGCCAGCAAGCGGCGTTCCAACTCTGCCTCAGGCACCTTGAGGAAGATGGTGAAATCAAAAAGCGGCTTCAGCCTTTGCCAGCCCGGCTGGTTCAACAACAGGTAGTTGCCTTCCACCAGGATGAACTTCGCCTCCGCGGAAATGATGGCAGCGCCAGCCCGCGCCAGTTCTATTGAACGGTCGAAAACCGGGATGGCAATATCCGGCTCTTGCGCCTTGATGCGCCTGAGCAGCACTTCAAATCCGGCGACATCAAAAGTGTGGGGTGCGCCTTTGCGGGCACGGTGGCCCCTGGCGTTGAGTACGGCGTCGTCGAAGTGAAAGCCGTCCATCGGCACCACCACGGTCTTTTCACCGGCTTGCAGCAGCGCCTCGCACAGGCTGGCCGAGAGCGTGGATTTGCCCGAACCGGGCGGGCCCGCGATGCCCACCATGTAACGTGAAAAAGGCCCCGCCTGCTGGCGGAGCCCGCTCACAAGTTCTCCGGTTTTGGCCACTTAGGCGGCCAGCTCCGGCGGCGGGGCCATGGCGCCCGTCATCAGGGCCACGGCATCCGACATCGAATATTCCTTCGGGTTGATCACGCAGAGCCTGCGGCCCAGGCGGTGAATGTGCACCCGGTCGCACACCTCGAACACATGCGGCATGTTGTGGCTGATGAGCACGATGGGCAGGCCGCGCTTGCGCACGTCCTTGATCAGCTCCAGCACGCGGCGCGATTCCTTCACGCCCAGCGCCGCGGTGGGTTCATCCATGATCACCACCTTGGAGCCGAAGGCTGCGGCGCGCGCCACGGCCACACCCTGGCGCTGGCCGCCGGAGAGGGTTTCCACCGCCTGGTTGATGTTCTGGATGGTCATCAGGCCAAGTTCTGACAGCTTGTCGCGGGCAAATTTCTGCATGCGTGCCCTGTCCGACATGCGGAAGACTGAACCAAGCACGCCCGGCTTCTTCCATTCGCGGCCGAGGAACATGTTGTCAGCAATCGAGAGGGCGGGAGAAAGCGCCAGGTTCTGATAGACCGTTTCAATGCCGGCGTTGGAGGCATCTTGCGGCGTGCGGAAATGCACCGGCTTGCCATCCAGCGTGATCTCGCCGTGGTCCGGCGTCACGGCGCCGCACAGCGCCTTGATGAGGGTGGACTTGCCAGCACCGTTGTCGCCGATCACGCCGAGGATTTCGCCGGGATAGAGGTCGAAATCCGCGCCATTCATGGCCACCACCTGGCCGTAGCGCTTGAGCAGGCCGCGGGCACGCAGGATGGGTTGCTGGTTTTCCAGGTTTGGCTTGTCCGGCGCCTTGCTTACCGCCTCGAAATGCACGGCGGGCGCTGGCAGCGGCTTTGCGCCTGATGGTTTGGCAGCCTTCTTCGGCGCGGCCTTTTTTGCCACTTTCTTCGCACTCATTGTGAAGCCCTCCGCAACCATTGATCAAGCGCCACGGCGAAGATCACCAGGCAGCCCGCCGCAAAATATTGCCAATAGTCATCGACACCCGCGATGGCGAGGCCGGTTGTAAACACACCTACGATGAGGGCGCCCAGAACCGAGCCCGCGATGGAGCCGCGCCCGCCGAAAAGCGAGGTGCCGCCAATCACCGTGGCCGTGATGCTGTCCAGATTGATGGTTTCAAAGGCAATGGGTGAGACAGAGCCCACGCGGCCGATGGAAACCCACGCGCCAAACCCAATGATCAGCCCCGCCAGGGTGTAAACACTCACAAGCGTCCACTTGGTCTGGATGCCGGTCAGCATTGCGGCGTCCGGGTCGTCGCCGATCGCGTGCACGTGCCGGCCCCAGGGCGTGCGGTAAAGCATGAACCAGACCAGTGCTGCCAGCACCAGCAGCGCCAGCGTGCCGAGAATGATGGTGGCGTCGCCGTCCACAGGCGGTGTGTCGAAGGTCAGATGCACGCCATCCTTGAAGCCGAAATTGATGTTCTTGCCGAACCACAGCAGAGAGGGCGTCTTTTCCTCGAGATCCATCGCGCGGATGGATTGGGAACCGGTGTACCACAGCTTCAAGGCGTTGAAGACGTTGAGTGTGCCAAGAGTCACGATGAAGGGCGGGATCTTCACATAGGTTACCAGCGCGCCATTGATCCAGCCCATGGCAGTGGCGATAGCCATGCCCAGCGGCACGGCGAGAATAACAGGAACGCCGCTTTCAACGGCCAGTTTGCCCATCACCATGGATGACACCACGAGGATCGCGCCCACCGAAAGATCAATGCCCGCAGTCAGGATGATGATGGTTTGCGCAATGGCCACAATGCCTGTCACCGTCACCTGCGCAAGAATGGTGGAGAGCGCATTGGTAGAGACGAAATTGTTGGGGCTGATGAGCAGCGCATTGACTGAAAACAGCAGGATCGATCCCAAGAGGATGAGTGCTGGAATGGAAGTGGGATATTCACGCAGGAACGCGCGCAGGCGGTAAAGCAAGCCATTGTTGCCGTCATCGAAGGACGCAACCGATTTGTCGGCCTCGTTCAGCTTGGCTTCAAAATCAGAAATGGTCTTGGTGGGCGATTGTTGGTCGCTCATGGCCGTCTCCCTCTTCCGTGGTGTTCGGCGCTTCTGGCGGCGCCGGATACACAAGGGGCGACAGTAATGCCGCCCCTTGGCCTATTGCAAGACTAGATTAGGCGATTAGCCCCAGCACTTCGCCAGGCCTTCCTTGGTGTCGATCGACTTGACACCCTGGGCCGGCTTGTCGGTGATGAGGTTAACGCCGGTGTTCATGAAGCTCAGGCCTTCGGTCGCCTTGGGCTTGGTGCCATCCTTGGCGAAGGCGGCAATGGCCTCAATGCCCTTGGAAGCCATGAGCAAAGGATATTGCTGCGAAGTGGCGCCGATCACGCCAGCCGCCACGTTCTTCACACCGGGGCAGCCGCCGTCAACCGAGACGATCAGCACGCCCTTTTCCTTGCCGGCCTTCTTCAGTGCATTGTAAGCGCCTTCGGCAGCCGGTTCATTGATGGTGTAAACCACATTGATGTTGGGCTCCTTGGCGAGAAGCGTTTCCATGGCCTTCTGGCCACCTTCTGGGTTGGCCTGCGAAGATTCATGGCCGACCACGCGCGGATCCTTTTCAGAACCCATGACCTTCAGGTCCGGAACGTCGATGCCAAAGCCCTTGAGGAAGCCGGTGTCGCGCAGAACGTCAACCGAGATGTTGTCCTTGTTGATGTCGAGCATGGCGATCTTGGCATCCTTGGCCTTGTCACCGAGCTGGGCCTTGGCCCAAGAGCCAATCAGCGTGCCAGCTTCAAAGTTGTCGGTGGCGAAGGTGATGTCCTGGGCGTCCTTGTCGCCCAGCGGGGTGTCGAGCGAGATCACCAGGATGCCCTTTTCGCGGGCCTTCTTGAGGGCCGGACCAACCGAGTCGTTCGACGGGGTGATCAGGATGCCCTTGGCGCCGGCGGCGATGCAGTTTTCAATGGCGGTGATCTGCGGGGCAGCGTCGCCATCCTTCACGCCAGCGAAGGACTTCAGGTCAACGCCAGCATCCTTGGCACCCTTTTCAGCGCCTTCCTTCATCTTCACGAAGAAGGGATTGGTGTTGTTCTTGGTGATGAGGCAGGCCGAAGTGCCGGCCATGGCGGTGGTGGCAAAGCCGGTCAGAGCGACGCCGACCAGAGCAGCTTTCACGATTGATTTCACGTTTGTTTCTCCCATGGAGCCCCGAGGGGCGGACATTCAGTTTTCAAATGATGGGCGGCGAGTTTTGACACATTCCCCGCCCGTCATTTTCAATCATGTGCCGAAATTAATGGAGCTGTCAATAAATAAATCGGGGTGATTTATTTATTGACAGCTCATTTGGCATGCGAGAAGGTCAGTGCAAGCTGTTTGAAACAAGCCGGAAAAACCGGCGGCGGGAAATTCACGTGCGGATTGATCAGATCATAGGCAAGGAAGCGCTGAAGGAAGCCCGCGGCACAAACCAGATGGGCGTCCGCCTGTATAATGAGCGGCTGGTGCTGTCGCTGATCCGCCGTCATGGCATGTTGCCGAAGGCCGAGCTGGCGCGCCTCACCGGGCTTTCGGCCCAGACCACCTCGGTCATCGTCCGGCAACTGGAGAAGGACGGGCTGGTCATGAAAGGCGAGCCGCAGCGCGGCAAGGTGGGCCAGCCACTGGTGCCTTTCGCGCTCAACCCCGATGGCGCCTTCTCGGTAGGCCTCAAAGTGGGCCGCCGCTCGGGTGATCTGATGCTCATTGACTTGTCTGGCGCGCGGCGCGGCATGGTGCATCAGCCCTATCATTTTCCCACGCCTGCGGAGTTTCTGGATTTCGCCCGCGAAGGCATGGCCAAGCTGCTCACGGATTTCACTCCAGCCATGCGCAAGCGCATTTCCGGCCTGGGCATTGCCGCGCCTTTTGAATTGTGGAACTGGGAAGCGGAAGCAGGCGCGCCCCATGAGGTGCTGGAAAAATGGCGCGGCTTCGACCTGATGGGCGAAGTGGCCAAGCTGTTCGACTTTCCGGTTTTTCCCTGCAATGACGCCACCGCCGCCTGCGCTGCCGAACTGTTGTTCGGCAATGGCCAGAGAGCGGCGGATTTCGCCTATTTCTACGTGGGCTATTTCATTGGCGGCGGGCTGGTGCTGAACGGCAGCCTGGTGCAGGGGCGCAGCGGCAATGCCGCGGCCTTTGGCTCCATTCCCGTGCCTAAGGCCGAAGGCGGGGCACAACAGCTCATTCAATGCGCCTCATTCTATTCGCTGGAACTGGCGCTCAACCGCTCAGGCCAGAACGCCAGCATCATGTGGCAGGCGGAGGAAGACTGGTCCGCCATCGGCAAGGCGCTTGATGAATGGCTGCCGGGTGCTGCGGCAGGCCTCTCTGACGCCATGCTTGCCGTGGCCGCGGTGACTGAATGTTCTGAAGTGATCATTGATGGCGCCATGCCGCCAGCAGTGCGGGCGCGGCTTGTCTCCGCCGTGCAACAGGCCTTGCTGAAGGCCACCCGCAGTGGCATCACCCCCTTTCATGTCCGTGAAGGCGGCATCGGACGCGATGCGCGTGCCCTGGGTGCCGCTGCCCTGCCGCTGTTCGCCAATTTCGTGATTGACCGCGACGTTCTGTTCAAAGAGGCCCTGTGATGCTCAAAGGTTTGAACCCCCTGCTTGGCCCCGAGCTGCTCAAGGTGCTGCGCGCCATGGGCCATGGTGATGAAATCGCCATTGTTGACGGCAACTATCCCGCCGACACTGACGCCAAGCGGCTGGTGCGGATGGATGGCCATTCGGCCACCGCCATTCTTGATGCCATTCTCTCGGTGATGCCGCTGGATGAAATGGTGCCGGATTGCGCCTTCCGCCCCGCTGCCTATCTCGACCCCACGCGCATGGAGCCGGTGTTTGTGGAATTCGAGGCCATCGTCAAGAAGTGGGAACCCAAGCGCCACATCACCACACTGGTGGGGGCTGATTTCTACAACAGGGTGAAAGGCTGCTATGCCATCGTGGCCAGCAGCGAGCCGCGGCTTTACGGCAACATCGTTCTCAAAAAGGGCGTGATCCACCCTTGATCTTTGGCCCGCATGGCCCGATGACACGGCCATGATCATCCTTGCCATCGACACCTGCTTTGCACGTTGTGCCGCCTGTCTGTTTGACAGCGTGGCCGGCCGGGTGCTGGCTGAGCGAGAAGCCTTCATGGAGCGCGGGCATGCCGAGGCCCTGGCGCCGATGGTGCAGGGCCTGCTTGGCAAGGCCGGCCTCGCTGCCAGCGCGGTCGACAGGTTGGCGGTGACCACCGGGCCAGGCACCTTCACCGGCCTGCGCATTGGCCTCAGCTTCGCCAGAGCCTTTGGGCTGGCCAATGCCGTGCCCGTGGTGGGCCTCGACAGCTTGCGCGCCACAGGGCTGGCTGCGCGGGACAGTTCCACATCCTGGCTGGTGGTGCACAAGGCCGGGCAGAGTGGCTTCCATTATGTCTGGCGCGGCCAAGGGGATGAACCACCCCGGCTGCAGACACCCAAAGAGATTGTTGCGACACTAGGCACCGGGCCGGCCCTCGTTCTGGGCACGGGAGCGGAAGACGTGGTGGCGCTCACAAAGCCCGGCAAATTGGTGCTGCAGAAGGAGATGGACCTGCCTGTGCTGCGGTTGCTGGCCATCCACGCCGCGCACGCGCCTGTGCCTGCTTCCATGCCAGAGCCGGTTTACATCCGCGGGGCAGATGCCAAGCTGCCTGTGGCGGCGGCGCTGGCCCTGCGCGCGGGCACCGCGGCTGATTGTGCCGCGCTGTCACGCCTGCATCAGGCCTGCTTCCCGCATGGCTGGAGCAGCGAAGACATCACCGCCATGCTGGCAGTTCCGGGCACGCAAGCCCTGGTTGGCGAAAGCGATGGTGCAATCACCGCCATGCTGATCATCCGGGCCGTGGTGGATGAAGCGGAAATCCTGACCCTGGCCGTGGCGCCGTTGCGGCGGCGGCTGGGGCATGGCGCAAGACTGCTGGCAGCGCTTGATGCTTTGGCCCATGAGCGCGGCATCCGCAGCCTGTTTCTCGAAGTGGCGGAAGACAATGCGGCGGCGCAGGCGCTTTATGCGAGCGCGGGCTATTCGGTCTCTGGCCGGCGCAAGGGATACTACGCGCGAGGCGGCGGGCTTTTTGCCGATGCCTTGATGATGAAAAGGGAAGTGCTGGCGTGAGCGTCTTGCGCGCCAGCCTGATCGCGCTTGCCTTCCTTGCCGTCACCCTGCCGCTCATGCCCCTGCAATGGCTGCTGGCGAAAGTTCGCTCGCCGCTGGCACGGAAGCTGCCGCATTTCTATCACCGGCTGGTATGCCGCTTGCTGGGGGTGAGCCTGCATGTCGAGGGAAAGGTGCCAGCCTCAGGTTTGCTTGCTGCCAATCATGTCTCGTGGCTCGATATTCCGGTGCTCTCGGCAGTTCTGCCGGTTACTTTCGTGGCCAAGAAAGAGGTGGGGCGCTGGCCGTTCTTTGGCAGCCTGGCGCGGCTGCAGGGCAGCGTGTTTGTGGACCGCGAGAGCCGCCAATCCACAGGCCCATCGCGCAGTGAGATGGCGAGCCGCCTCAAGGCCGGCGAGGCGGTGGTGCTGTTTCCGGAAGGCACCTCCCACACCGGACGCGGCGTCAAGCCGTTCAAATCAACTTTCTTTGGTGCGGTTGAGCATCATGCCGTGGCTGTCATTCCGGTGACGCTGATCTACCAGCAGCATCATGGCCTGCCGCTGACCTTGCGGCAAAGGCCGCGGCTCGCCTGGTATGGCGACATGGAGCTGCTTCCGCATCTTTGGCAACTTTTGAAAGGCGGGCCAGTGGCCGTCACCATCCTTTTCCACGATGAACTGCGCGCTGAGGCCTTTGGCAACCGCAAGGCGCTGGCGCGGGAGGCGGAACGGCACGTCAAGGCCGGGCTTTCGCAAAAGCTTCACGCGAGGCCCAAAATCGGCTAGCTGACGGCCCATGAACAAGACCGTGCACATCAAGACCTATGGCTGCCAGATGAATGTCTATGATTCATCGCGGATGCGCGATGTGCTGGCGCCGCTTGGCTATGCCGAAACCGATATGGCCGAGGGCGCCGATCTGGTGATCCTCAACACCTGCCACATCCGGGAAAAGGCGGCCGAAAAAGTCTATTCCGAACTGGGCAAACTGCGCGAAATGAAGGAGGCGCGGGCCGCACAGGGCAAGGAGATGCTGATTGCCGTGGCCGGCTGCGTGGGCCAGGCCGAAGGGCAGGAAATCACCCGCCGCAACAAGGCGGTGGATCTGGTGTTTGGGCCGCAGACCTATCACCGGCTGCCCGAGCTGCTGGGGCAGCGGCAGGCAACAGGCCGCGCCGCGGTGGAAACCGAATTCGCTGCCGAACGCAAATTTGAAGAGCTGGTCGAAAAACCGCAGGCCCAGGGCAGTGTTGCCGCCTTTCTCACCATCCAGGAGGGCTGTGACAAGTTCTGCACCTTCTGCGTTGTGCCTTACACGCGCGGCGCGGAGTTCTCGCGGCCGGTGGCGCAAATCCTGCAGGAGGCGGCCAAGCTGGCGGCGCGCGGGGTGCGCGAGGTGACCCTGCTGGGCCAGAACGTCAATGCCTATCGCGGCGAGGGCGGCAACGGCCCGGAGAGCCTTGCCCGGCTTGTCGCCCGGCTGTCACAGATTCAGGGCATAGAACGTATCCGCTATGTCACCAGCCACCCGCGCGACATGACTGACGATCTCATTGCCGCGCATGGCGCAAATGAAAAACTGATGCCCTATCTGCACCTGCCCATCCAGGCCGGAAATGACCGCATCCTCAAGGCCATGAACCGTGGCCACACGGTGGCCGACTATCTGCGGCTGGTGGACAAGGTGAAGGCGGCGCGGCCCGACATTGCCCTTTCGGGTGATTTCATCGTGGGCTTCCCGGGCGAGAGCGAGGCCGAATTTGCCGGCACGCTGCAGGTGGCGCGTGAGGTGGGCTATGCCTCGGCCTACACCTTCAAATACTCACCACGCCCCGGCACGCCAGCCGCGGCGCGCGCAGATCAGATTGAAGAACCCGTCAAAGACCAGCGGCTTGCCGCGCTGCAGGCCCAAATCCTGGAACAAACCAAGGCGTTCAACGCCTCCTGCGTGGGCCGGGAACTGCCGGTGCTTCTGGAAAAGCCGGGCCGCCATGACGGCCAGCTGATCGGCCGCTCGCCCTATCTGCAATCGGTCCATGTTGCTGCCCAGAATTTGAGCATCGGGCAAATTGCCAATATCTCCATCAAATCAGTTGGCCCCAACAGCCTTTCAGGGCAATATGTGGGCCAGATTTGAGTCCCGGATGAAAGGAGCCTTCCCCTTTTGAACCGCAGTGCCGTGGCTTTGAATGCCGCCGAAACCGAAGACAGCGCCTTGTCGCTGGCTTTTGATGACAACCGCGTGATGGCGATCTTGATGGGCGAACATGATGCCCATCTGGCGCAGATTGAGCACCGGCTGGGGGTGGCCATCACCCCGCGCGGCAACCGCATTTCGATCAAGGGTGAAAAGCAACAGGCCGAACATGCCAGGGCGGTGCTGCTGCATCTTTACGCCAAGGCGGCGCGCGGGGCGGAAATCAACCGCGGCGAAATCGACGGCGCGGTGCGCATGGTGAAGCTGGCGGAGCAAGCCGGCCATCATGGCGCTTCCGAAGGCGGGGTGCGCACCAGGCGCAAGACGGTTTCGGCGCGCACACCCAACCAGCAGGAATATATCGAATCCATCCGCAAGAATGAGCTGGTGTTCGGCGTGGGGCCGGCCGGCACGGGCAAGACCTATCTCGCCGTGGCCTGCGCGGCCGAGGCGCTGATGAATGGCGAGGTGGACCGCATTATTCTTTCGCGCCCGGCGGTGGAAGCCGGCGAGCGGCTGGGCTTCCTGCCTGGCGACATGAAGGAGAAGGTGGACCCTTATTTGCGCCCGCTCTACGACGCGCTTTATGACATGATGCCGCAAAGCCTTGTGCAAAAAGGGCTGGCGGAAAACCAGATCGAAATTGCGCCGCTGGCCTTCATGCGCGGGCGCACGCTGGCTTCCGCCTTCATCATCCTGGACGAGGCGCAGAACACCACGCCACAGCAGATGAAGATGTTTTTGACCCGCCTTGGCGAAGGCAGCCGCATGGTGGTGACGGGTGATCCCACGCAGATCGACCTGCCATCGGGCGTGGGCTCCGGCCTTGATGAAGCGCTCTCGATTCTGGCGGGTGTGAAGGGCATCGGCATCACGCGCTTCGTGGCGGCGGACATTGTGCGCCATCCGCTCGTCGGGCGCATTGTGCAAGCCTATGACAAGAAGCAATCGCCCAACCGGCGCGGCCGCAGCTGACATGCCTCTGATCATTGAGGTTGAGGATGCGCGCTGGCGGAGCTTGCGCGGGCTGGCCAAGAAGCTGGCGCTGGCCCATGCCGCGAGCCTGAACAAGCGGCAGGCAGGCCAGCTGGTGACACTGCTGCTGTCTGATGACAAGACCCTCAAAACCCTCAACAGGCAATGGCGCGGCAAGAACAAGCCCACCAATGTGCTGTCATTCCCAGCGGCGCAGACAGGCACCAAGCCTGCCGTGCTGGGCGACATTGCGCTGAGCTTCGAGACCGTGGCGAAAGAGGCGGCGGCGGCGGGCAAATCCCGGCTCGACCACGCCACCCACCTGGTGGTGCACGGCCTTCTTCACCTCACCGGCCATGACCATGAGATTGAGGCCGAGGCCACGCGGATGGAGAGCAAGGAAATCCGCATTCTGGCGAAATTGGGCATTGCCAACCCCTATGTGCTAGAAGACGGCCATGAGTGAAGCTGCCAAACCCAACCTCCTGTCCAAACTCAAGAACCGGCTGAACCCGAAAAAGAGCGATCTCAGCGCCAGCCTTGAGGGGATGATGGAAAGCCATGCCGCGCAATCCGGCGCCCCCGCCCTTGATGGCGATGCGCGCTCGATGATGCGCAATGTCATCGGCTTTTCCGACCGGCGGGTGAAGGACCTGATGGTGCCGCGCGTCAATATCGTGGCCGTCGAGGAAATGGCCACGATGCGTGAGCTGCTGGCGCAGTTCATCGATGCCAACCATTCGCGCCTGCCGATTTACCGCGAATCGCTCGACGACATTGCCGGCATGATCCACGTGAAGGATTTCCTGCGCTGGATGCTGGCCAAGGGCAAAAAGAAGAAAACAAGGGCTTCTGCCGAAAGCGGGCTGGACCTGGCGGCGAAGGAGCTTTCATCCACGGTCAAATCACATGGCAGCCTGCTGCGCGAAGTGCTGTTCGTGCCACCCTCCATGCCGGCGCCAGACCTGCTCTTGAAAATGAAAGCCTCGCATATCCATCTTGCCATTGTGGTGGATGAATATGGCGGCACAGATGGCATTGTCTCGCTGGAAGACCTCGTCGAGGAAATCATCGGAGACATCTCCGACGAACATGACATCGATGAAGAGCAGGACATGCTGCGCAAGCTGGATGAGCAGACCTATCTCGCCAATGCGCAGCTTGAGATCAGCAAGCTGGAGGACATCCTCGGGCTTGCGCTGTTGCCCGAGGACAAGAAGGACGAGGCCGACACGCTGGGCGGGCTGGTGTTTGAAATGGCAGGCCGGGTGCCGGCGCGCGGCGAAATCATCAAGCATCCTTCCGGCCTTGAGTTTGAAATCGCCGATTCCGACGCGCGGCGCATCAAGCGGGTCAAGATCCATGCTGCCCCGCTGGCCAGCCCGGAAGCGGGTGAAGACAGCGCGGGCGGATAGGCCATGAGCATTCTTTCACCCAAGAAGCCGCTGATCGAGAAGCCGGGCCTTGCCGGGCTGGACCAGCGCTCGCGCGAGATCTTCCGTAACATTGTGGAGACTTATATCGCCTCGGGCGAGCCGGTGGGCTCGCGCACCATCTCGCGCAGCCTTGGCGCGCATCTTTCGCCAGCCTCGATCCGCAATGTGATGATGGACCTGGAAGACAGCGGGCTGATCTATGCGCCGCACACCTCAGCCGGGCGCCTGCCCACTGAGGCGGGCCTGCGGTTTTTCGTCGACGCATTACTGGAAATCAACGGCCTCGATGAGCAGGAGCGGGCGCGCATTGACGCCGAGGTGAAGGCCAGCAACCGCCAGCGCCGCACCGAGGATGTTCTCGACGAGGCCTCGGCCATGCTGTCGGGCCTTTCGCAATGCGCCAGCCTGGTGATGAGCCCCAAATACAACGCAAGGCTCAAACACATTGAATTCGTCAACCTGGCGCCGGGGCGGGCCCTTCTCATCCTGGTGAGCGAGGATGGCGGCGTCGAAAACCGTATCATTGACGTGCCGGCGGGCGTTCCGGCCTCAACCTTCATCCGGGCCACCAACTATCTATCCAGCCTGGCCCAGGGGCGCACCATGGATGAACTGCGCCGGCATGTGGCCAGCGAAGTGGAAAGCCTGCGGCGCGAGCTTGATGATGTTTCCGCACGGCTGGTGGAAAGCGGTCTGGCGGTCTGGTCCGGGGCGGACGCCGCCTCGGCCAAGAACCTCATTGTGCGCGGCCAAGCCAAGCTTCTGGAAGGCCAGGGCCCGGCCGCGGATCTTGAGCGGGTGCGCAAGCTGTTTGACGACATCGAAAACAAGAAGGATCTGGTGGAGATTCTCGGCCTTGCCGAAAAGGCCGAAGGGGTGAGGATTTTCATCGGCTCGGAGAACCGGCTGTTCTCCATGTCCGGCTCTTCGCTGATCGTCGCGCCGTTCAAAAACCGGGATGAGAAGATCGTGGGCGTGCTTGGCATCATCGGCCCCACGCGGCTGAACTATGCCCGGATCATCCCCATGGTGGATTACACCGCCAAGATGGTGGGCGATCTGCTCTCTTGATTTTTCAGCGCTGATTGCCGATATGCCGGGGCAACAAGGGATTTTTGCACATGATGAGCGACGAACAAGCCCCAGACCTGCAGGTTGAGGCGGAGGGTGCCACGGCCGACCCGCGCGATGAGCAGATCGCCGCGCTGCAGGACGAAGTGGCGCAGGGCAAGGACAGGCTTTTGCGTCTGGCGGCCGAGATGGAAAACCTGCGCAAGCGCACCGAGCGCGAGAAGGCAGAGGCAACGCTCTATGCCGCCACCAATTTCGCACGCGACCTGTTGAGTGTTGCGGACAATCTGGGCCGCGCCCTGCAGGCCCTGACGCAAGATGAGCGTGACCGGGCGGGCGAAGTGGAAAAGAACCTGATTGCCGGCGTGGAAATGACCGAGCGCGAGCTGCTCAACGTGTTCCAGCGCCATGGCATCCGCAGGCTTGATACCGTGGGCCAGAAGTTCGACCCCAATTTCCATCAGGCGATCTATGAAGTGCCCACCGCGGAAAAGCCTCCGGGCACGGTGATGCAGGAGATGCAGGCGGGCTATGCCGTGGGCGAACGCTGCCTGCGCCCTGCCATGGTGGGCGTGGCCAAGGCCGAGGGCTGATCAGGCCCCCAGCACATCGGCCGCTTTCAGGGTTTCGATGCGGCCGAAGCCACCGACAATGTGCACCAGCTCCGGCTCCAGCATCCAGAAGCTGAAGTCGCCAAAGCCGGCATAGGCCCCGGCATAAGGGTGCTTGGCGAGATAGGCCTCGGCCACCGGCCCAGCCGCAACCTGCCTGGCGCGGCCCATGAAGGTGGCGCGCAAGCCAGTGAGCGGATCGCCTTCCTTGGGCAGGTTTTCAACCACCAGCAGGCTGGCGCGCGCATCTGCCAGCAGGCATTTGGTATGGCGCGCCAATCTCGAAAACAGGAACAGCGGGTGGCCGCCATCGGTGCAGACATAGTTGGCCAGAGACAGGTAAGGCCCGCCGGTTTCAAAATCCACCGCGCCAAAAGTGCCCAGCCTTCCGGCCCTCAGGACTGCACGTGCTGCTTTTGCGGTCTCACTCATTCTCTGGCCTTTCCGTGCCGTTGTGGCTAAAACCCTTGCCACAATTTGTTCCAGTTTCATACCTATTGAGCCAAGCCGTTCAATGACAAGGAAAAACGACAATGCCGACCGTGGCACTGGTTGACGATGACCGCAATATCCTGACATCCGTGGGCATGGCCCTGGAGGCGGAGGGCTACACTGTCCAGAAATACAATGACGGGGCCGCAGCCCTGCAAGGCCTGCAGGACAACCCGCCGGACATGGCGATCTTTGACATCAAGATGCCGCGCATGGATGGCATGGAGCTTCTGCGCCGCATCCGCCAGAAATCCGACTTGCCGGTGATTTTCCTCACGTCGAAGGACGATGAGATCGACGAGCTTTTCGGCCTCAAGATGGGCGCTGATGATTTCGTGAAAAAGCCTTTCTCACAGCGCCTGCTGGTGGAGCGGGTGAAGGCCGTGATGCGCCGCGCCACATCACGCGAGGGTGCGCCTGCCACACCCGACCAATCCAAGATCATCGAACGCGGAAAACTGGTGATGGATTCCGACCGCCATGCCTGCACGTGGGCTGGCCAGCCGGTGACGCTGACAGTGACGGAGTTCCTCATCCTGCAGGCGCTGGCCCTGCGCCCCGGCATTGTCAAAAGCCGCGACGCGCTGATGGATGCCGCCTATGACGACCAGGTCTATGTCGATGACCGCACGATCGACAGCCACATCAAGCGGCTGCGCAAGAAATTCAGCCAGGTGGACGAGACCTTCGAAGGCATTGAAACCCTCTACGGCGTCGGTTACCGCTTCAAGGAACAATAACGGACAAGACCTTGGACCCGCAAAGCCAGCCAGAGGCTGAAGAGAGCAGCGAGCCGGAGGCCCGCAGGGCCGGACCAAAGCTGCGCCGCGGTATCTGGGCCTGGCTGGTTCCGGGCAGCCTGGCCTGGCGCATCGCGCTGATCAACATCCTGGGCCTGCTGATCCTTTCGGCAGGCATTCTCTATTTCAACCAGTTCCGGCAGAGCCTGATCAACGCACGCAGCGAAAGCCTGATCGTGCAGGGCCAGATCATTGCCGCGGCGATTGCCGGCTCGGCCACCGCTGACACTTCATCCATCGTCATCAACCCGGACAAGCTTGATGACCAGGGCAATGCCGACACCAGCCAGCTTGGCCTTTCGGGGCTCGATTTCCCGATCACCCCTGACACCGCCGGCCCGGTATTGCACCGGCTGCTGGCCAACACCACCATCCGAGGCCAGATCATCGACAATGGCGGCAACATGGTGGTGGACACCAGCTTCCTCTATGGCGGCAACGACATCATCCAGACCAACATCAGCCCGCCAGCACCCGTCACCTGGCGCAGCCGCCTCGATGACATGGTGAACTGGGTTGGCGACTGGATCTTCGGCCATGAATATCTCATGCATGAGGATTATGGCCTCGACAGCAACCAGAGCCGCCCGGAAATTTCCGCCGCCCTCAATGGCGCCACGGTGAGTGTGGTACGCCTCAATGCCAAGCATGAAATCATCGTGCTGGTGGCGGTTCCGGTGCAGCGCTTCCGCGCCGTGCTGGGCACGCTGGTGCTTTCCACCCAAGGCGGCGAGATTGACAATGTGCTGCGTGGCGAGCGGCGCATCGTCTACATGACCTTCATCTTCACTGCCCTTGTGGCCCTGATGCTTTCAGCGCTTTTGGCACGCACCATTGCAAGGCCGATCCGCCGCCTTTCCGCCGCGGCAGACCGGGTGCGCCGCGGCATCAACCACAGCCGCGTGGAGATTCCGGATTTCACCTCACGCTCGGACGAGATCGGCCAGCTTTCAGGCTCGCTGCGCCACATGACGCAAGCGCTCTACAACCGCATCGCCGCCATTGAAGCCTTTGCGGCTGATGTGGCGCATGAATTGAAAAACCCGCTCACCTCGATGCGCAGCGCTGTTGAGACCCTGCACTATGCCAAGACGGACGAACAGCGCGGCAAGCTGATCGAGATCGTCATCCATGACGTGCAGCGCATGGACAGGCTGATCTCCGACATTTCCGATGCCTCGCGCCTTGATGCCGAATTGGCGCGCGCCGAGGTGCACCCGATCGACTTTGCCAAGCTTGTCGAAAACATTGCCGCGCATGCCAATGAAACCGGCAAGGAAGGTGCCGCCAAAGTCGAGGTCTTCACGCAGGCCGTGAAAGACCGGCCTGATGCCTTCATGGTGCTGGGGCATGATTCACGGCTGGGCCAGGTGTTGCGCAACCTGATTGACAACGCCCGCTCGTTCACCGCGCCGGGCACCAGCCTGCAGATCCGGCTGCGGCGGACTGGCGATGAAATTGAGGCGCGGGTCGATGATCATGGGCCCGGGATCCGGCCGGAAAATCTTGAGCGCATCTTTGAGCGCTTCTACACCGACCGCCCGAACCAGAGCTTTGGCCGCAATTCCGGCCTTGGGCTGGCGATCACACGGCAGGTGGTCGAAGCGCACAAGGGGCGCATCTGGGCCGAGAACCGGTTGGGCAAGGCTGGCAGCGATGGCGAGCGCCCGGTGCTGGGTGCGCGTTTCATTGTGCGCCTGCCAGCCATGCCTGAAGGCTGGACTGCCGAAAAATGAACAGCATCCATGCCAGTTGCGTGGCGTTTGGCGCGGTTGGCGTGTTGTTGCGCGGGGCTTCGGGCAGCGGCAAATCCAGCCTGTGCCTCCGGCTGATCGACAGCGAAGGCTTCGGTCTGGGAACAGCGCCACTGCGGGCACGGCTGGTGGCGGATGACCAGGTGCTTTTGCGGCGCGAGGGCAATGCGATTGTGGCAACGGCACCCGCCGCGCTGGCTGGCAAGCTTGAGATCCGCGGGCTTGGCATCGTTGATGTTGGGCACCTGCAGCAAGCAGCCTTGGGCCTTGTGGTTGATCTTTCTGCCGGTGCCGCAATTGAGCGCCTGCCACTTGCACAAGACCTCCAGACTGAAATTCTCGGCCTGCGCCTGCCGCGCCTGCTGCTTGATGGGCAGGCCCCTGACGCTGCCGCGCGCCTGCGCGCCGCCCTCGCGCATTTCGGCACCAGCGGGCATCGCTAAAAGGCTTCTAATTTGGCGCATGATGATCTAGACAGGGCAACCCAAAAACCGGGCTTGGACCACGAATGCAAGGCAAAATGAAATGATTGGTTTGGTGCTTGTCACCCATGGGCGGCTGGCGCTGGAATTCATCCATGCGCTGGAACATGTGGTGGGCAAACAAAGCCAGATTGCGGCCGTGTGCATCGGCCCCGATGACAAGATGGATACCCGGCGCAACGACATCGCCGCCGCCATTGCTTCCGCCAACAGCGGGCAGGGGGTGATCATCCTCACCGACATGTTTGGCGGCACGCCCTCCAACCTCGCCATTTCCCTGCTTGAGGAAGGCCATGTGGAAGTGGTGGCCGGCCTCAACCTTCCGATGCTGGTCAAACTGGCGCGGGTGCGCAAGGACTTCAACCTGCACAAGGCCGCCGCTGCCGCGCAGGACGCCGGCCGCAAATACATCAACATCGCGAGCCAGGTTCTGCAGGGGGAATGATGGCCAGCCTGACGCGCATCCTGCCGATCATCAACCAGCGCGGCCTGCATGCGCGGGCCTCGGCCAAGTTCGTGAAATGCGCCGAAGGTTTTGATGCCTCGATCACCGTGAGCAAGGATGGCCAGAGCGTGCCGGGCACCTCGATCATGGGGCTGATGATGCTGGCGGCCAGCATTGGCACGTCGATCACCGTCGAGGCCTCCGGCCCGCAGGCCGAGCAGGCCATGGCGGCGCTGGATGCGCTGGTCTCCGCCAAGTTCGACGAGGATTGAAACGGTGGAAAGCCCCGGCCTCATTCTCAAGCCCGATGGCCGCCAATCCGAGACTGCCCTTGCCATTCAACGCGGCCTGGCCCGCCTGCTCCGGGCCCATGATTTTGCGCTTCTGACTGAATTCACCCTGGCCTCCGGGCGGCGGGCCGACGTGATCGGGCTTGCGCCGGACGGTTTGGTGTGGATCATCGAAATCAAATCTTCCCCGGAAGATTTCCATGCCGACAGCAAGTGGCCGGAATACCGCGAATTCTGTGACCGGTTTTCATTCGCCATTCCCGCCCACATGGACCAGGCGCTGATGCCGGAAGAAGCCGGGCTCATTGTTGCCGACCAGTGGGGGGCGGAGATTTTGAGGGCCGCCTCCGAGCATGCCCTGCATGCCTCGCGGCGCAAGGCGTTGACCCAGAGCTTTGCCCGCACCGCCGCCTTGCGCCTGCAAGCGCTGTGGGAAGGCTGACAATTCGTTCTTTAAATGTTCTTGACTTGCCTGCAACCCAAGCGCTAGCGTCGCTCCGAGTGTGGGGAGCGCAAAATGACAGCGCGGGTTGCAACGGTGGCATTTCAGGGGGTGGAGGCGGTGCCTGTGGATGTGCAGGCGCAGTTCCTTTCCGGGCAGGTGAATTTCAACATCGTGGGCCTGGCCGACAAGGCCATTTCCGAAAGCCGCGAACGGGTGCGCGCTGCGCTGCATGCCATTGGGCTGGGCTTGCCGGGCAAGCGGCTGGTGGTCAACCTTTCGCCGGCCGACTTGCCCAAGGAAGGTAGCCACTATGACCTGCCCATCGCCCTTGCGGTGCTTTCGGCGCTGGGGGTGATCCCGCCGGATTTCCTTTCCCGCTATGTGGTGCTTGGCGAATTGGCGCTGGATGGCAGCCTGCTTCCCGTGGCGGGAGCCTTGCCCGCCGCCATGGCCGCCCATGCGCAAGACATGGGTGTGATCTGCCCCAAGCTTTCCGGGCGCGAGGCGGCCTGGGCCGGGGAAACTCTGGACATTCTGGCTCCGGACAATCTGGTGCAGCTGATCAATCATGTGAAGGGCGCGCAAGTTCTCACACGGCCCAGCCCGCATTTGGCCATTCTGGAAGAGGCCCTGCCTGACCTCGGTGAAATCAAGGGACAGGAAGCGGCAAAGCGGGCCTTGGAAGTTGCGGCCGCGGGCGGCCA
>JAGWTZ010000083.1 GCA_028868695.1 Alphaproteobacteria bacterium
GGCTGGCAAGCTTCGGCATGACGACAACCAGGGCAACGCCCATGGCGGCAGCAATCAGGCCGTATTCAATCGCGGTGGCGCCGCTTTGGTCTTGAATGAACTTCTTGAGCATTTGGAAACCTCCGTTGTTGACGGTCACCAAAATGCGCTCTGACGGTTTCGTTGGCCTTGCCCGATTGGATAAAGTTCAAACCAATCACCCAACATGAACAATTACTAATCTAACAGCAGCCTAAACGTTAAGTTTGCGTATATTTGCCATTGCTCCGGCTAGCACTTTTCCCAGCTTCACTACACTCTAGGGAACTTGGACACCCCACAGCGGTTGTTGCCAAGGCAGGGGTGTCCTCATGGAAAATCCGCCAACAAACAGGCCATGCCTCAGACGCCATGCTCTCCCACTATATCCGTGGCGGCGAGCTGTTTGAGAGGAATTGGGCGACGATGCTTCCTTAGCCCAAATTTAAGGGAAAGATCTTGCGCTAATCTTAGAGCTTCAGGGTATGGGCGTGAAAGCAGAATTCGTAGAATGCATTCAATAGCCTAGGGTCGTACCACTTAGGACATCTCCTTTAAGCGTTGAAGTGCATCGTTTATGATTTTTGTGTCTGCTTTGGCCGCTTGCCAGCAGGCAACTCTCTGCCATCCTGCAACTTTTCCTCGGCCGCCCTCGCATGGTTTGCCGATTTTGCTTATCACAATGCCCAATTCAGGCGGCATCCTTTGAAGTGCCTTCGTTACCCTGTGCCTGCTGTTCGTGGTGACTTCGCCGCACAGAGCTAATGCGATCTCTTCGGTGGAAAGCCATTTGGGTCTGTTCTTGAGCAGCAGATTGAGAACGCTCAGTTGCGTATTTCCAAGACCCTTGCTCATTTCACACTCACAGCAACAAATCATCAGAGGAATCACATATCAGATCGAGTCAGTGGCAAAATATTGTCGCCAAGCCCGAAAATGAATCTCTTTTGACCTTGGCACAGGCTCATTTCCTCAAATTGAAGGTACCTTTGGCGTTTGTTCTGTGACCGGAAAGTTAAACTGCGCTAGGGGTCTAAGAACAATGGTTGTTGGGGAAGTCGACCAGCGCGCCGCCCTAGACTGCGAAATTAGATGTGTCGCAGGTCATAGGCAAAATGTCTACAATTCTGTGGGCTGATTAGATTCGCTACTGTATGCGCAGCGAACATTTCCAATTGCCTCGTAACATTTTATTTTACAGGAATATGCTGGAAATTTTCCTTTGATCTTGTTTGGCATTCACTACATTGTTTCATTATAGCAATTGTGGGACGTTTGGATCAGTTGTGCATGTCAATCTATCTGCCCAAGCGTGCCGGGGGCGAAAAAGGCCCCAATTACCTCTACGACTTCCAACTCAAAATTGGTGGCCAGTCCCAACGCTTTTACGGCAGCACAGGCCAAAGCACTAAGAAAGCAGCACAAGAGTTCGTTGCCGACCTGAAGCACAAGCTGCGCCATCAGGGGGTGGCCCAGGAAATGTCTCTCTCGGAGGCCTGCTACCGCTATGACAAGGAAGTGGGCAGCAAGCTCGCCACAGGTGATGACCTCCTGACAGCCCTTGAGCATTGTTGCCGCCTGTTGGGGGATGCCCGCAACCTGTCGGCCATTGACAATAACCTGATGACTCAAGCTGTGGCTGCCCGCTCTCTGGAAACCTATGGCAAGAACAAGCACCGGAAAGTCTCCCCGGCCACCGTGAACCGCCAGATCGTGGAACCCATGAAGCGGGTCATGAACCGGGCCAAAGACCTGTGGGGGGTGACTTGTTACCCTGACAAAATCCAGTGGTCCAAACTGAAGCTGAAAGAACCCAAGGAAAGGGTGCGTGAGTTCTCTACAGATGAGGCTACGGCCTTCTGGCAGTTTCTGCGGGAGGATTATGTGCCTCTGGTGACGTTTCTGACCCTGCGGGGCCTGCGTGTGCGGGCAGCCATTGGCTTGCAGACCTTTGATGTGGACCAAGCCAAGAAGACGGCTGAGGTCTGGATTAAGGGCAAGGGCCGGACCAAGGTGCCCCTGTCAGACTCCCAGCTTCAAATCATCAAGTCTGAGATGAAGAAGGCCCCGCACATCAGCCAGGTCTGGACATACGAGCTGCAGCGCAAGCGGGGCAAGAAGGGCAAGGGTGACCGTGCCCCCATCACATACAATGGCCTCCGGCAAGTCATCAGAGCCACCATGGAGGAAGCCAAGATCGACAATTTCCGCATCCATGATTTCCGCCATGACTTCGCTTCGAAGCTGCTGAGAAAGACCCGTGACCTTGCTCTGGTACAGAAGGCTCTGGGCCATAGCGACATTGCTTCGACGGTGCGTTACGCGCATGTGCTGGATGAAGACATTGCCAAGGGCATGGACCTGCTGGAAGTCCCGACAAATTCCCGACAGGACAAGAAAAATACTCTGCAATCAAGTGCAGATCATATTGTATCCAAAGGCAAATCAGGTAACGTTTAGGGGGTTGGAGAGCATTATCCCGAAGCAGGTGCGCTACCAGACTGCGCTACACTCCGTGGGTCTTCCGGGGCTTCCTATAGTCGCTGGAAATCAGTTGCGCAAGGCGATTGCTCTTGAAGATTTAACTGGCTATAGAGCGGCCCGGAACCGACAAGGCCCGCGCGCCGCCGCCGGCTTTGGCAGCGGTTTGGTTCTTCGTGTTGGGGCGTCGCCAAGCGGTAAGGCACCGGATTTTGATTCCGGCATTCGGAGGTTCGATCCCTCCCGCCCCAGCCAACACTCCCCGCCAATCCAGAAGGCATGTGCAGCGCCTTGGCCGGGCCCGGTTGCCGGCAATCTTGCCCTTGAAATCCTGCCGCCAATCGCCCAACGTTTTTGCATGCGCATCCTGCTCGCGGAAGACAATATCGACCTGGCCAAGTGGGTGGCCAAGCTGTTGTCGCAATCGAACTATGTGGTCGACACGGTTCACCGCGGCGATGATGCCGATGAGGCACTGCGCCAGCACAGCTATGATGTGGCCATTCTTGACCTGGCGCTGCCGGGGCTTGAGGGCATTGAAGTGCTGAAGCGGCTGCGGGCCCGCAAGAAGGACACGCCCGTCATCATCCTCACCGCCAATGACGCGGTATCGGCGCGTGTGGCGGGGCTGGATGCCGGGGCGGATGATTACCTTGTCAAGCCGTTTGACGCCAAGGAGCTGGAGGCGCGCATCCGCGTGCAGCTGCGCCGGGTGCGCCAGCTCATCGAGCCGGAACTGGCCTTTGGTGCGCTGCGCCTCAAGACGGACAGCCGTGAAATCCTGCTGGGTGGAAACCTTCTCGATGTGCCGCCGCGCGAGCGTGCCGTGCTGGAGCTGCTCATCCGGCGCGGCGGGCGGCCCATTTCCAAGAATGAGCTGGCGGCGCGGGTGTTTGGCCTTGATGATGAAACCAACGCCAGCGCCATCGAGATCTATGTGCACCGCCTGCGCAAGAAGCTGGAGGGCCAGGATGTGCTGATCCACACCGTGCGCGGCCTTGGCTATGTGCTGAGGCTGCAGCATGGATAGAAGCCTGAAAAGCGCGCTGCTGGCCTGGCTGCTGTTGCCGCTGGCGGTGGTTGGCCTGTTCAATGTCTGGACAACCTACCGCTCGGCGCTGGACCTGGCGGACTTGCGCTCCGACCAGGCGCTGCTGGCCTCGGCCCGCAGCATTGCCGAAAGCCTGCACATGAGCGACGGCCAGCCCGAGGCGCCCATTCCGCCAGCAGCGCTGGAGCTGTTTGCCACCGGCACGCCGGACAAGGTGGTTTACCGGGTCAGCACCAAGGCGGGCACGCTGCTGGCGGGCAACCCCGGCCTCACGCTTCCGGCCCAGGACAGCCTGAGCCTCAGCCCGCATTTTTTTGACACCAGCCTGAGTGGCGAAAGGCTGCGCGCGGTGGGCCTTGCCCAGCCGGTGTTTTCAGGCGGTGCCGAGGAAACCATCAATGTGCTGGTGGCCCAGACCCGCGCCGGGCATGACCAGTTCGTCTCCGGGCTTTGGCTGAAATCGCTGCGCGACCAGGGCCTGCTCATCGGGGCGGCAGGCTTGCTGGCGCTTTACGGCCTCTCGCGCGGCTTGCGGCCCCTGAACCGGCTGGGCCGGCAGCTGGCGGCGCGCGATGCCCGCAACCTTGCGGCAGTGGATGCCACGGATGTCCATGCCGAATTGTTGCCGCTGGTTGCCGCCATCAATGGCGCGCTGGCCAAGGTGGAGGCGCAGGTGGCAAGCCAGCGCCGCTTCATCGCCAATGCGGCCCACCAGTTGCGCACACCGCTGGCGCTGTTGCGCACCCAGGCGCAGGTGGGCTTGCGCGCCAGCCGCGTCAGGCCCAAGGATGAAGCCTTGCAGGCGGTTGCGCAAAGCACGGTCACGCTGTCGCGGCTGGTGACACAGCTTCTGTCACTGGCGCGGGCCGAACAGGGCCCCTCGCTGTTGCGCAAGGAGCCTGTTGATCTTGCAGGCCTCATGCGCCAGGTGGTGGAGGCGCATCTGGCCGCCTCCTTCGCGCGGGACCAGGACCTGGGCCTTGAAGGTGCCGGGAGTAGCGTGATGGTGTTCGGCCATGCCAGCCTGCTGCGCGAGATGCTGGGCAACCTGATTGACAATGCGCTTCGCTATGCGCCGGAGCGCGCCACCATCACGCTGCGTCTGCGGGAGCAGGGTGGAGAGGCTCAAATCACCGTCGAGGACAATGGCCCCGGCCTGTCAGCGGCGGCACTTGCCAAGCCCTTTGAGCGCTTTGAGCGCGGCGAGGCCCGCCAGCAGGATGGCAGTGGCCTTGGCCTTGCCATCGTGCAGGAAATCGTGCGCGCCCATGAAGGAACCATCACGCTTGCGGCGCGGCCGGGCGGGCCGGGGCTGGTGGTGCGGATCGTGCTGCCGCTAGCCGCGGCTCAGGCGGCGTCCGCCGAGGTCTGGGGCTTCCACGAGGCAAAGCGGCCTTCGACATAGGTCATCAGGTATTCGGCCAGCAGCGCCACGGCCATGACAATGAGAATGGCGGCGAACATGCCGGCGGAGTCGAATGACCCCTTGGCAACGCTGATCAGTAGGCCGATGCCATAGCGCGCGCCCACGAATTCGCCCACGATGGCGCCAATGATGGCGAAGCCGAAGCTCACATGCAGCGAGGCGAAGATCCAGCTCATCGCCGAGGGAATGATGACAAACCGCGTGAGCTGCCAGTTGGAGGCGCCAAGGATGCGGGCATTGGCGATCATCGCCTTGTCGGCCTCGCGCACGCCCTGGAACGCGTTGGAGAACACCACGAAGAACACCATGATGAAGGACAGCGCCACCTTGGACGCAAGGCCGAGGCCCAGGATCACCGTGAAGATCGGCGCCAGCACGACGCGCGGAATCGAATTGATCAGCTTGATGTAAAGCGCGAACACATCCGAGGCCATCTGGTTGCGGCCCAGCGCGATGCCGGCGATCACCCCGATCACCGAGCCGGTCAGGAAGCCGAGGATGGATTCCTCCATCGTCACCCAGAGGTGATACCACAGCGGGCCTTCAGAAGTGCCTTCGGTGGTCCATTCGATGAGGCGCGCCCAGATGGCGCTGGGCATGGAATAATGGAACGGATCAATCCAGCCCTGCCGCGCCGCCAGCTCCCATGAGCCGAGCAGGGCCACGAGAATGGCGCTGCGCCAGAAATAGACGCGCAACCAATAGGATTTCTGCCGCGCCCTGGCTTCGGCCTCGATTTGCGCCTCGCTGGCGCTCAGGGGAATGGTGATGGTGCTGTCCATGGCCTTGTCCCTCATGCCGCCTTTGCCTGGGCGCCTTGCACTTCCGACTTCAAATCCTCCCAGATGCGGCGGGAGATGGCGATGAAATCCTTGTCGTAGCGGATGTCCGCCACCTTGCGCGGGCGCGGCAGGTCAATCTTGTAAACCGACTTCACGGTGGCCGGCCCCTTGGTGAGCACATAGACCTTGTCGGCAAGGGCGATGGCTTCCTCAAGGTCATGGGTGACGAACACCACGGAGGCGCGGTTGGTGCCCCACAGGTCGAGCAATTCCTCATGCATCTTGGCGCGGGTTTGCACATCAAGCGCCGAGAAGGGCTCGTCCATCAGCAATATTTCCGGCTTGTTGATGAAGGTCTGGGCCAGCGCCACGCGCTTTCGCATGCCGCCGGAAAGCTGATGCGGGTGCAGCTTCTCGAAGCCCTTGAGGCCCACGCGCGCCAGCCAGGCTTCGGCCTCGGCATAGGCCTCCTTCCGCGGGCGGCCGCGGAACAGCGGGCCCGCCACCACATTGTCGAGAACATTGCGCCAGGGAAACAGCGCGTCAGTCTGAAAGGCAAAGCCGATGCGCCTGTCGATGCCCGAAACCGGCTGGCCCATCACGCGCACTTCGCCGCCGCTGGGCTTGAACAGGCCCGTCACCAGGTTGAGCGTGGTGGATTTGCCGCAGCCGGTGGGGCCAACCACGGCCACGAACTCGCCGCGCTCCACCGTCATGGTGAAATCGCGCAAGGCCGTGAGGGATTTGCCATCCGGCGAAAGAAAGCGACGGGTGACGCCGCGCAATTCAATGGCGGGCGATGAACTGGTCATGGCTTGTCCTGGAAAAGGCCGGCCCCGCGCTGGGTGCTGCGGGGCCGGGCCGGATTTATTTACTTCGCGGCCTTCACGAATTCGGTCGTGTAGGTTTTGGACAGGTCGATGTCCTTGCCCTGCACTTCCTTCTTGAAGGCGGAGAGAACGGCCAGCACCGTCTTGGGGCCGTCTTCCGGCATTACGCCATCGGACGTGAACATGGCCTTGCCAGCCGCCAGCGCCTTTACATAGCCATCAGGATCGCCCACCATGAAATCCTTGGGCATCTTGGCGGCGATTTCTTCGGCGCTATGATCATGGATGAAGTGCAGCGTTTTCACAAAAGCATTGGCCAGCTTCTGCACCTGGTCCTTGTGGCCGTTGACCCAATCGGCCGTCATATAGAGGCAGGCGGCGGGATAGGTGCCGCCCAGGGCGGTTTTTGTGCCTTCGATGGTGCGCATGTCGATCAGCGGCACGGCATCATTCTTCTTGATCAGGCGGGTGATCGTGGGCTCGGTCGTCATGCCGGCCTGGATCTTGTCCTGCTCCATGGCGGCAATGAAGGTGTCGCCCGCGCCAACCGGCACGGAGGTAAATTCACCCAGTTTCACACCATTCTTCACCGCCAGATATTGAGTGAGGAAATTGGTGGAAGAGCCGAGGCCAGTCACGCCCAGGTTCTGGCCCTTGAAATCAGCGGGGCCCTTGATTTCCGGGTGCTTGGTGGAAACCATTTCGACTTCGCCCGGCGCCTGGCTGAATTGCACCACGGATTCCGTGATCTTGCCCTTGGCCTGCAAGTCGATGTTGTGGTCGTAGAAGCCGACCACGCCCTGCACGTTGCCAGCCAGCATTTCGTCTTCGGCATCAACGCCCGAAGGCTCGTTGAGCAGCTCAACATTCAGGCCCTCATCCTTGAAATAACCGAGGCCCTCGGCGAGCTTGGCGGGCAGGTAAATCTGCTTTTCATAGCCGCCCACCATGATGCTGATCTTGTCGTCAGCGGCGGCCAGTTGCGGGCCAGCCATCAGGCCAATGGCCAAGGCTGCGGCAAAGCCCATCGAACACAGCAAATTGCGTTTCAGCGTCATCGTTTCCTCCGTTTATTGACACTCCGGCCTCGTCGTCCTGCGAGCCGGTTGGTGCGACCCTAGCAGGGCAAGCTTTCAGCCAGCTTTCACCGCGATGAAGGATAATTATGGAAGCGGGGTTGGATTTAACTTGCTTTTATTCCTAGGATGTGCTAGCTGCCTTCCCGTCTTTCTCCACCGGGGTCCTGTTCGCGACGGTGAGCTGGGCGGAGAGAGGCGGCAGGCCTGCTGGCAGCGCAGACGTAGCGCACCGCCACCGGGAGCCAGGTTGAACTTCCTCGGGCACTAAGACCCGGGCTGCTATGGCAAGGCCTCTGGTGTCCCCCATCAGGCTTCCCCCAAGCGGGAAGTGAG
>JAGWTZ010000036.1 GCA_028868695.1 Alphaproteobacteria bacterium
GGACCTGACCGTGGCCAAGCTTTATGGCATGATCCACCCCAACGCTTCCGGCAATGCCAAGAGCCGCACCGCGGCCGACAACGCGACGGTGCGCAATGTGTTCATCATCGGGCCGGACAAGCGGATCAAGCTGATCCTCACCTATCCGATGAGCACGGGCCGCAATTTTGATGAGATCCTGCGCGTGGTGGACAGCTTGCAGCTCACTGCCACCAAGTCTGTCGCCACGCCGGCCAACTGGAAGCCGGGCGACGAAGCCATCATCCTGGCCTCGGTTTCGGACGATGCCGCGAAGGAAAAGTTCCCGCAAGGCTGGAAAGCCGTGAAGCCTTATCTGCGGTTGGTCAAACTCGGCTAAAACTGCAGAGGCCATAGATCAAATGCGAAACCCGGCCATGCGTGCCGGGTTTTGTTTTGGGGCCGCTCCCAAGAAAACAACTGCGGGTTTCACCGCATTGTCGTGCTGCCGTCATCTATCACCTGCATTTGCCGCCTCAACAAAACTTAATAATCGGGGCGATCAAAATGCACATTCACTTGCCGCGCAAGGCCTGCGCCGTTTCCTTCAGTCTTTCCAACGGGAGGGCGTGAGCATGCTGCGTGCTGTTTTCGGAATCACATCGCTCATCGCGCTCGTTATGCTGCTGGGGGCGTTGACCCATCACATCGGGCGCCACCATCATCAGGTTGCCTCGGCGTCCCGTGCTGCGGCCGGCGTGATTGCGGATGCGACCTGCACCGGCTCGGCCTGCACGCTGCTTGCCGCGCCGCATGCCAATGACACCATTGGCTCAGAATGATACGCGCCTGATCGCTTTCACCACCACTGGGGTGCCGTGAACTTTCCCGCGGCCTGTTCGATGGCAAAGGCCGTCTGGAACAGGGTTTCCTCGTCAAACGGTTTGCCGATGAGCTGAAGGCCAAGCGGCAGGCCTGATTCGGAAAGGCCCGCTGGCACGGCAATGCCGGGAAGGCCCGCCATGTTCACCGTCACCGTGAAAACGTCATTGAGATACATCTCCACAGGGTCAGTGATTTCACCGGGTGCGAAGGCTGGCGAAGGCGTTGCCGGGGTGAGAACCACATCGCATTTGGCCCAGGCGTTGTCGAAATCGCGCTTGATCAGGGTGCGGACCTTCTGGGCCTTGACGTAGTAGGCGTCATAATAGCCGGCTGAGAGCACATAGGTGCCCACCATCACGCGGCGCTGCACCTCGCGACCAAAACCGGCAGCGCGGGTGCGCTCGTAGGTGTCGACCAGATCGTCGCCGGGCACACGCAGCCCGTACCGCACACCGTCATAGCGGGCGAGGTTGGACGAGGCTTCAGCCGGGGCCACGATGTAATAGGCCGGCAGGGCATATTTGGTGTGCGGCAGGGAGATTTCCACGATCTCGGCGCCCTGCTCCTTGAGCCAGGCGGCGCCCTTGTCCCACAGCGCGTTGATTTCGGCAGACAGGCCTTCGGGGCGGTATTCCTTCGGAATGCCGACGCGCAGGCCCTTGAGCGGCCTGCCCAAGGCGGCCTCATAATCCGGCACAGGAAGGTTGACGGAGGTGGTGTCACGGTCATCTACGCTGGCCATGGCCTTCAGCATGATGGCGGCATCGCGCACATCACGGGCGATGGGGCCTGCCTGATCCAGCGACGAAGCGAAGGCCACGATGCCCCAGCGCGAGCAGCGGCCATAGGTGGGCTTGATGCCCACTGTGCCGGTGAAGGCGGCTGGTTGGCGGATGGAGCCGCCCGTGTCAGTCGCCGTGGCGGCGGCGCAGATATGGGCAGCGACCGCGGAGGCTGAGCCGCCGGATGAACCGCCGGGCACCAGCGCGGCATTGGAGTTCTTGCGCCGCCAGGGGTTGGTGACCGGGCCGTAGTAGCTCGTCTCGTTGGATGAGCCCATGGCGAACTCATCCATGTTGAGCTTGCCCAGCATCACCGCGCCGTCGTTCCACAGATTCTGCGTGACGGTTGATTCATAGCCCGGCTTGAACTTGTCGAGGATGTGGCTGCAGGCCTGGGTGTGCACGCCCTTGGTGGCGAAAAGATCCTTGATGCCGAGCGGAATGCCTTCCAGCGCGCCACCCTCGCCCTTGGCAAGCCTTGCGTCGGACGCCTGGGCCATTTCCAGCGCCTGTTCCGGCGTGGTGACAATATAGGCGTTGAGCAGCTTGTTAGCCTTGCCGATGGCGGCGAGATAGGCCTCAGTTAGTTCGGTGGCCTTGATTTCCTTGGCGCGCAGCTTGGCGCGGGCTTCGGCGATGGTGAGCGATGTGAGCGACATGATTATTCCACCACCTTCGGGACCATGAAGAAATCATCCTCATGCACGGTATTGGCGACGATGGCCTTGGGGTAATGGCCATCGCTGACCACATCCTGGCGCTTCTTCATGTCCATGGCGACCACCGAGGTGAGCGGTTCCACGCCTTCCACATTCACCTCATTCAACTGCTCGACAAAGGCGAGAATGACGTTCAGCTCGCCCTGCAGCTTGGGAACGTCTTTTTCTTCAACCTTGATGCGGGCGAGGCGCGCCACGCGGCGCACGGTTTTTTCGTCAACAGACATGAGTCAATCCTTGTTGCGGCGCTGGATAGCAAAGCGTCACGAAACCCGCAACTTGGCTTTCTCGCGGCCTTCGCCGTCGAAATTTGACTCGGAGAGCCAAGCCTCGAAGCCCTGCTTGATGCGCGGCCAATCCTTGTCGATGATGGCGAACCAGGCGGTGTCGCGGTTCTTGCCCTTGATGATCATGTGCTGGTTGAAAATGCCCTCAAAGGCAAAACCGTAGCGCAGGGCCGCGCGGCGGGAGGGGGCGTTGAGCGCATCACACTTCCATTCCAGCCGGCGCACGCCAAGATCATCAAAGGCGTGGCGCATCATGAGGTAGATGGCTTCGGTACCCTCGCGGGTCTTTTGCAGGGCCTTGGAAAGCCAGATGGAACCGATTTCGATGACGCCATTGCCGGGGTCGGCGCGCATGAATGAGCCCATGCCAAGGGCCTCGCCCGTGTCGCGCTTCACATAAGCATAAAACCAGGCATCTTTCTGGGCCTGCCGGGCTTTCAGCCATTCGGTGAAGGCGGGCTGGCCAGCGAAGGGGCCGAAAGCCATGTAGGTCCAGAGTTTGCCCTCCTCGTCCTTGCCGTCAATCGAGGCCCACAGGGATGGGCCGTGGCGCTCGGTGTTCAAAGGGTCAAGTCGCACCCAGCGGCCGGGCAGCGGGCGCAGGTCCGGCAATGTTCCGGGGGGCTTGGGGTCAACAACGGGGCCAACCGGCCATGCAGTTTCTTGTGTCATGGGCGCTCTATGCCATGTATTGGTCTGGCCGTCATGTCTTCACGTCTGGAAATCGCAAGGGCCAGCCTGGCCGCCCTGCCCGCCACCCGGCGGGTGATGGGGCTGGACCTCGGCAGCACCACCATCGGGATAGCCACGGCCGATTTCACCCTCCAAATCGCCACGCCGCGCCACACCATTGCCCGCACCAAATTCCAGGCGGATGCCAAGGCCCTGCTGGAGTTTGCGGCGAAGGAAGATATTGGCCTCATCGTTCTGGGCCTGCCTCTGAACATGGATGGAACCGAGGGGCCGCGCGCCCAATCCACCCGCGCCTTTGCCCGCAATCTCGAAAAGCTCACGCCCCTGCCGATCATCTTCTGGGATGAGCGGCTTTCCACAGCGGCGGTGGAGCGCACCATGCTGGAGGCTGACATGAGCCGCGCCAAACGGGCCGAAAACGTGGACAAGCTGGCCGCGGCCTACATCCTTCAGGGTGTTTTGGACTTGCGCAGATAGCGCGGCTTGTCCGGCTTTCCGTCATGGGGGCCGAGCTTGCGCTTGGGCACGTCACTCCAATGCCTGCTGCCGATTTCAGCATTGCGCTTGGGATGCATCGGATAATGGATGCGCGAGCGATAGCGCGAGGCTTCGCCCACCACAATCATGCGCACGTCCGCATTGGTGTTGTTGATGAAGGTGTGGGCGAGGCCAGTGCCTGAGGCAAAGCCCACGCAATCACCCGGCGCCAGCCGCTTGATGTGGCCATCCACCCAAAGGTCAGGCGTTCCCTCAAGAACCAGGACAAACTCTTCCTCGTCGGCCTCGGCATGGGGCCAGGAACTGCGTTCGCCGGGGCGCAACCTGTCCTGCGACACGCCGAGGCGCGACAGCTTGAAATGCTTGGCGAAATTGGCCGTCAAGCCATGGGTTTCCCTGGAACCGGGATAGCTGGCGTTGGAGCCATCCTCGATATCCTTCCAGTTGGCCACGAGACCGTTGAAAACCTTCTTGTTTGCCATGCCGCCACCTTCCATCGCGCTGACTTTGCTAGGCTCTTGCCAGCTTGTCCACTTCCCTCTACACCGCAGCTTTGATGGCAAGCACCAGCAAACGACAACCGGTCTTCAAGGCCCAGCATCTGCTGGCGGTTTCTGATCTTTCCGTTACCGAAATTCCCAAGCTGCTTGACCTGGCGGACTCCTATGTGGAAGTGAACCGCAACGCCGAAAAGCGCCACGCGATCCTGACCGGCCTTACCCAGGTGAACCTGTTCTTTGAGAACTCCACGCGGACGCAAAGTTCATTTGAAATTGCCGGCAAGCGGCTGGGTGCTGATGTGATGAACATGGCGGTTTCCACCTCCTCCATCTCCAAGGGTGAGACGGTGCTGGATACGGCGATGACCATCAATGCCATGCAGCCGGATTTCCTGGTGGTGCGGCACCAAAGCTCGGGCACGGCGGAGCTGCTTTCGCAAAAGGTTTCCTGCGCGGTGATCAATGCGGGCGATGGCCAGCATGAGCACCCGACGCAGGCCTTGCTTGATGCCCTGACCATCCGCCGCCACTTTGGCCGGCTGGAGGGGCTGGAAGTTGCAATTTGCGGCGACGTCTTCCACAGCCGCGTGGCCCGCTCGAACATTCACCTTTTGACCAAGATGGGCGCTCATGTGCGGGTGGTGGCGCCCACCACGCTGCTGCCCTCCGGCATCGCCAATTTCGGCGTCAGGGTTTTCACCTCCATGAAGGAGGGGCTGGCCGGGGCCGATGTGGTGATGATGCTGCGCCTGCAGGTGGAGCGGATGAGCGGCACCTTCGTGCCCTCGCAACGCGAGTATTACCATTTCCATGGCCTCACTGAGGAAAAGCTGAAACATGCCAAGCCTGGCGCGCTGGTGATGCATCCCGGCCCGATGAACCGCGGCGTGGAGATTGACTCCTCGGTGGCGGACGGCGCGCAAAGCGTGATCCGCGAACAGGTTGAAATGGGTGTTGCGGTGCGCATGGCCGTGCTGGATGCCCTGGCGCGCAATGCCCGCAAGCAACTGGGTGGCGCATGAAAAAGGCCTATCTCAATGCCATGCTTCCTGCTGGCCCCGGCGGGCTGCTGATTGAAAACGGTCTTGTCGCCACGGTTGGACCTTCAGTCACCAGGGATGCCGTGGGTTCGGCCTCGGTTGTGGATTGCAAGGGCAAGCTGGTGCTTCCGGGCGTGATTGACATGCGGGTGTTCACGGGCGAGCCCGGCAGCGAATACCGCGAGACTCTGGCTTCGGCCTCGGAAGCGGCTGCGGCGGGTGGTGTCACCACAATGATCGTGATGCCCAATACCGAGCCGGTGATTGATGATGCCGCCATGGTGGATTTCATTCTCCGCCGGGCAAGGGACACGGCCAAAGTGCGCGTTGCCCCGATGGCAGCCATCACCAAAGGCCTCAAAGGCGAGATGATGACCGAGATCGGGCTGATGAAGGCGGCCGGTGCGGTGGCCGTCACTGATGGCACCAAATCAGTCACCAGCGCGGCGCTGTTGCGGCGGGCGCTTACCTATGCGCGCGATCATGACATGCTCGTCGTGCAGCATGTGGAAGAGCCGGGGCTGGCCAGCGGCGTGATGAATGCCGGAGAGATGGCGTCTCGCCTCGGGCTCGGCGGTTCCTATGCCATGGCGGAAGTGATGATGCTGGAGCGGGATCTGCGGCTCGTCGAGATGACGGGCGCGCGGTATCACGCGGCGCAGCTTTCCTGCGCTGAAAGCGTGGCCGTGATGCGCCGTGCCAAGGACAGGGGACTGCCGGTTTCCTGCGGCGTATGCATCAACCATCTGGTTCTCAATGAGAATGACGTTGGGGCCTATCGCACTTTCTTCAAAATGTCTCCGCCGTTGCGTGGAGAGGATGAACGGCGCGCGCTGGTGGAAGGCCTGCGCGATGGCACCATTGACGTGGTGGTCTCAGGCCATAACCCGCAAAGCGATGACACCAAGCGCCTGCCCTTTGCTGAGGCTGCTTTCGGGGCCGTTGGGCTGGACACCATGATGTCCACGATGCTTTCGCTTTATCACAATGAAAACATAAACTTGAAGAGGCTGGCGGAGGCTTGTTCTGAAGCGCCGGCCCGGCTGCTTGGCTTGCAGCAGGGGTGCCTGGCGGTGGGTGCGCCGGCGGATTTCTGCGTCGTGGACCCTCAGCTTTCGTGGCAGGTTGAACCGGCAAGCCTTTATTCGCGCTCGAAAAACTCACCGTTCGAACATCGCGCGCTGGAAGGCCGGGTGGTGGAAACGCTGGTTGCAGGCGCAACGGTTTACAGCGCCGCATAGGCCATTGTAGGCTTGCGCCATGATCCAGAACCTTGCCTCGGTTGTCATCGGTTATCTGTCAGGCTCGGTACCCTATGGCCTGCTGCTGGCCAGGGCAGCGGGGCTGGGAGACGTGCGCAAGATCGGCTCCGGCAATATTGGCGCCACCAATGTGCTGCGCACCGGCAACAAGACTGTGGCTGGCCTTACGCTGCTGGCGGATGTTCTCAAGGGTTACCTGCCTGTTCTTGTGGCGGCCTGGGCTTTTGGATCAGCAGCGGCACTGGCCGCCGGGCTGGCCGCCTTGGCGGGGCACATATTTCCTGTGTGGCTTGGGTTCAAGGGTGGCAAGGGTGTTGCCACAACACTGGGCGTGTTGTTCGGCTGGTCCTGGCCTGTGGCGTTGATTGCCGCCGCCACCTGGGTTGCCATGTTCGCCGCGCGGCGCATTTCATCGCTCTCGGCGCTCACTGCTGCCGTGGTGGCCATTCCCGTTTCATGGTTTCTGGCGCGTGATGAGTTCTTGGCCATCGCCCTCGTGGCAGTGGTTATCTTCATCACCCACCGCGCCAATATCGGGCGGCTGATGCGCGGCGAGGAAAGCCGCTCCAGCTTCTCCAAGAAATCATGACCCTTGCCGCGCTGACAGAGGCGGAACGCTTCTGCTGGCACAGGCTGGCGCAAAGTGAGAATGTTGGTCCGGCGACTTTTCAGCAACTGTTGAGCCGGTTCGGTTCGGCTTCCGTGGCGCTGGAGGCCATTCCCGAGCTTTCCCAGCGCGGCGGGCTGCGTCGGCCCTTGCGCCTCTATGATGAACAGCGTGCGGTGGAGGATTTTGCCGCCGCACAAAAGCTGGGTGCGCGTTTTGTGGCGCTCTGTGAACCAGACTATCCCGAGCTGTTGCGGCAATCGCCCAGCCCGCCGCCGTTGATCTGCATGATTGGGGATGCGGGCCTGCTGCACCGCCCTGCCCTTGCCGTGGTGGGCGCGCGCAATGCCTCCGCCGCAGGCCTGCGGTTCACCCGCATGATTGCAGGCGAGCTTGCCGCGGCGGGCCTCATCATCGTTTCCGGTTTGGCGCGCGGCATCGACACGGCGGCGCATGAGGCCGCGCTGGCGCATGGCACCGTGGCCGTGGTGGCGGGTGGCGTGGACCATTTCTACCCACCGGAAAATGAGGCTCTGCAGCGCGCCATCGCCGCCAAGGGCGTGCTGCTTTCCGAGATGCCGCCGGGCCGGGTGCCCAAGGCCGAGCATTTCCCGCGGCGCAACCGCATCATCGCGGCGCTGTGCGCCGGCACGGCGGTGGTGGAGGCGGCGATGCGCTCCGGCTCCCTCTCCACGGCGCGCTTTGCCAATGAAGCGGGCCGCGAGGTTTTTGCCGTTCCTGGCTCACCGCTGGACCCGCGCTGCGAAGGCACCAATGGCCTGATCAAGGATGGTGCCCACATGCTGACGCGTGCCATGGATGTTTTGGATGTGTTGCGGCCTGGTGAGAAGCAGTTGCATTTCGTGCTGGAAGAAGAGGTTCAAGCCGCTAGCTTTGATGCGCCGGATGATGTGCGTGCGCGTGTTCTCTCCTTGCTGTCGCGTACGCCAGTCGACCTTGATGATCTCCTGCGCGAGGCCAAGGGCCAGCCTGCTCAGGTGATGGGCGTGTTGCTGGAACTTGAGTTGGCAGGAACCGCGCGGCGCCACCCGGGCGGCAAGTTCTCGCAAAACGGGTAATTTTCGATTTACTCGCTTTTCTCCCGGTCGCGCTGTTGCTAGAGTCCGGCAAGTAACGGCTTGGGAGAAAATGAAACATGCGAAATTATCTGGTGATGGTAGTGGCTGCGGGCCTGGTGCTTGGCTTGGCTGGCGGTGCAGTTGCCGCAGCCAAGAAAAAGCCCAAGGACGGTGGACTGAAGGAAATGACCCATGCCCAGGCGCTTGACGCCTGCCGCAAGGAATTTCCGCAGGCGACGGGCTGGAGCGTGTCACTTGATTCCAAAGGTGTGTGGCAGTGTGAGGCCACGCAGTAGCGCACCTCACTGCTTATTGGCCGTCAATCCACCTCGTCTTCCGGCACGATCCACTTTTCCTTCAGCGCGGCTTCCTTCCATTTGGTGAAGGCGGGTGTTGCGAGAATGGCGTCCATATAGACGCGCGTGGGCTTGGAAACGGGAATGGCGTAGGTTTGCAGGCGGCTGACAACCGGCGCAAACATCGCATCAGCATTTGAGAAGTGCCCAAACAGGAACGGCCCGCCCTTTCCGTAAAGCCTGCGGGCTTCGGCCCATGCCTGTTCAAGGCGGGTGACATCAGCCTTCAATGCAGCCGTCATGGCCACGGGCTTCACGGTGCGCCTGATATTCATCGGGCAAAGAGTGCGAAGGGTGCGGAAGCCGGCATGCATTTCCGCGCTCAAGGCGCGGGCCATGGCGCGGGCCGCCTTGTTCTTTGGCCACAAGTTCTTCCCCGGCCAGGTTTCGGCGGCATATTCAAGAATGGCCAGCGTGTCCCAAACCACAAGCTTGCCATGCTGCAAGGCGGGAACAAGCCCGGTTGCCGAAATGCGCCTGACCTTGGCCGTGAAGTTGGGCGTGCCGAAATGGATGAGCTTTTCATCAAAGGGAATGCCCGCCATGGCCAGCGCCATATAGGGGCGCAAGGACCATGAGGAATAGTTCTTGTTGCCGATGATCAGTATGGGTTTGGCCATGTGCGTTCTCCTGCCTTTGGCTACATCGATTTCGGCAGATGGCGCCACGCCAAAATGCTCATTGAACTGAGTGAAACGCCCAAAATGATGAACACAATGGGTACATCAAAGGCCCGCAGCGCGAAGGAATAGACGATGGAGGGCAGCAGGTCCGAGAACTCAATGAAAGTGCGGTAAACCGCCGTCATGCGCTGGCGCTCATGGAAGCGGACAGCGCGCAGGAAGGGAATGGCGCCCACGCTGTCGATGCCGGAAGCGGCCAGCGCGCCCAGCAGCAGGAGTGCGGCGGCGAGCAGCGGCAGCTTGGTGCCGGCCAGGCCTGCGCCCAGGGCGGCCAGCGCGATCAAGGCAAAACACAAGGCAATGACGCTGCGCACGCCCAGCTTTTTCGCAAGTGGTCCATAGAAGAAGGCTGAGAGCAGGAAGAACTGGCTGAGTGAAATCACCATGCCACCCATCTGCTTGCCAAGGCCGCCCTCGATCATCAGCAAGGGGCCATAGGTGAAGAACCCCGCCCAGAAACAGCTGCGCGCAAAGGCGATGGACCAGGCGAGGCGCAGGCGCGGCTGGGCTGCAAAGCGGGCCACATTGGCCAAGGGGCTGAAGCCCTGCATGGTTCCCGGCGGCAGGGTGGCAGGGTCATTGAGGCGCAAGATCCAGAAGACGCAGAGCAGCGTGAGGGCTGAAGCGATGGCCGCGGCCTGCGGGGCAAGCGGGCCATGGTTCTCATAAAGCCACACGCCGGCATAGGGGCCGATCACCCAGGCTATGGTTGAAAGGGCAAGGCGCAGCGGTTCTGTCGTCGTCAGATCGGATTTGCGGATGTGGTCGAGGATATAGAGTTGAAGTGTGATGTTGGTGATCGAGGCGCCGATGTTGCGCATCATGGTGCCGGTGATCTGACCGGGCAGCGAATAGGTGGACAGTGCAATGCTTCCGCCCATCATCAGCAGGCAGCCCAGCGTGTAGGCCCAGCGGCGGCGCAAGCGGCCGAACAGCAGCGGCAAAAACAGCGTGACGCAAAGCACTGTTCCCGAGACCACCGTGCCCAAAAGGCTGACCTTCTGGCTGGCCCCGAGAATGTCATAGGCTTGAATGGAAAGAACGCCGGAGTTGAAGGCGCGGGTCAGTGATTCCAGCAGGAAGAGGATGCCGAAGGTCCACGCCCCGGCCCGGGCGCGGGAGGATGGCAGAATCACTGTGGTGGCCGGTTCGCTCATCCCTCTTCAATGCCAATGCCGGGGGGGCTTCCGCAACAGCCACAAGGCGGCAAAGAACTCACCCATCCCCCAGATGGTGCGGCCAGTTGTGCACAGATTCACGGGCAGTTTCCAGTTGCTGCTTCATCGGCTATGAGGGCGCCATGAACCAGACACACTCCAGCCATTCCAAACAACAAGTCGCGGCCATTTCCATGGCGGCCAGTGCTGCCATGGCGGCAGGCAAGTTCACCGTGGCCCTGCTCACCGGTTCGCTCGGCGTGCTTTCCGAAGCCTTGCACAGCCTGATTGATTTCGGCGCCACCGTTGTCACCTGGTTTGCGGTTCGGTGGTCTGACCTGCCTGCTGATGACAACCATCACTATGGCCATGCCAAGATTGAAAGTGTTGCGGCCTTGCTGGAGGCCGTGCTGCTGGCGCTGACGGCTTTCTATGTGGCCTATGAGGCTGTGCTGCGCCTGTGGCACGGCCAAACCCCGGCGCGGGTGGAATGGTGGGCCCCTGCCCTGATCGGCGTGGCCATTGTTGTGGATTACAACCGCTCGCATGCACTCAAGGCAGTGGCGAAGGATTCCAGCAGCCAGGCGCTGGCGGCCGATGCGGCGCATTTTGAATCTGACATGTATGGCTCGATCGCCGTGCTGCTAGGGCTTGTGGGCCTGTGGCTGGGCATCACCTGGGCGGATTCGGCGGCGGCTTTGGTGGTTTCGGGCTTTGTTGGCTATATTGGTTTTGACCTCGCGCGTGACACGCTTTCCACGCTGCTGGACCGCGCACCCGAAGGGATGACCGAACAGGTCCGCGATCTTGTGGAGCGCGAAGATGGCGTGCTGCGGGTGGAGCAGTTGCGCGTGCGGCAGGCCGGACCCATCACTTATGTCGCGGTTGTCGCCGATGTGCCACGTTCCCTGCCCCAGGCCAGCGTAGAGGCGCTGAAACTCAAGCTTTCGGCAGCGATCGCGGCGGCGCTGCCGGGATGTGACCTTAGCCTGGCGCTGAATGGCGTGGCGCTAGACAGTGAGACGGCATTTGAAAAGGTTGGCATGATCGCTGCGGCGCATGGCCTTTATGTGCATCACCTGACGGTGCAACAGCTGGAGGAAAGGCTGGCCGTGAGCTTTGATGTGGAAATGGACGGCGCCACCGCGCTGGATGCCGCGCATGAAAAGGCCACCGAGCTGGAAGAAGCGATCCGTCAGGGTTTGGGCGGTGATGTGGAAGTGGAAAGCCACATCGAGCCGCAGCCTGTGCATTTGATCCAGGGTTTGCATGCCGATGCCAAGACTGTCTCGCAGGTGGAGCGCGCGCTGCGCGGCCTGGCCGCCAAAGAAAAGCTGCTGAGCGATGTTCACAACATCCGGGTGCGGCGCGTGAAGGACGGGTTGTTTGTCCACTATCATTGCCGCTTCAAGCCGAACCTGCGGATTGATGCGGTGCATGCGGTGGTTGACCGGCTGGAAAACCAGCTGGTGGCCAAACTGCCGGACGTGAAACGCGTGGTGGCCCACGCTGAGCCAGTGGGCCGGGCCAAGCACAAGTTGTGACACCTTGGGCAAACTGGCCCGCCCCAGGGGAAACGGAGCGGGCCATTCGCCATTACAAACTCACCTATCCCGCCGAGGCGCGGCTCATCCTTTGCAGGCGCTCCAGCTCCCCCTCGGGAAGTTCGGCCTGTGTTGCCACAGTGAAAGCTTCGTAATAGGCAACCTCCAGCAGCCCTTGCAGCGCCTTCAGGCCATGGCCCTTGGCAAGATTGCGCATTTCCAGCGCCATGTCGGCGATGTATTGTGCGGTCTCCCTGCGGCCCCGGGCGGGGTCCAGCGCATGCTTGGCTGCAGCCAAGGGAATTGCAGCGAAGGATTTTGAGTTTGGGTGCATCTGCCGCCTGCGGTTGCAGTGTGTTGCCGTCGACTCAACATAGCATTGCATGGATATATTTGAACCAATCTTCAGTTGAGTGATGGTTGCAAAACGGCTATCCGACCCCACCTTTCAGGCGGCTGCTTGCCTGAAATGCCCTTCCCCTCTATGAGCGGGCGCACAAAACCGGAATTGTGAATGACCGTCGTCGTCGTCGAATCGCCTTCCAAGGCGAAAACCATCAACAAGTATCTCGGCAAGGATTTCACCGTGCTGGCCTCCTTTGGCCATGTGCGTGACCTTCCGGCCAAGGACGGCTCCGTAAAGCCGGACGATGATTTCGCCATGGACTGGGAAGTGGACGGCAAATCCGCCAAGCGCCTTTCCGACATAGCCGCCGCTCTCAAGGGCTCGGACAAGCTGGTTCTGGCCACCGACCCTGACCGCGAGGGCGAGGCCATTTCCTGGCATGTGCTGGAAGTCCTGAAAAAGAAGGGCGCCCTCAAGGGCAAGAAGGTGGAGCGCGTCGCCTTCAACGCCATCACCAAGAATTCCGTGCTGGAAGCCATGGCCCACCCGCGCGAGGTGGATGGCGCGCTGGTGGATGCCTATCTGGCCCGCCGGGCGCTGGATTACCTTGTGGGCTTCACGCTCTCGCCCGTTCTGTGGCGCAAGTTGCCGGGGTCGCGCTCGGCGGGGCGCGTGCAATCGGTGGCGCTGCGGCTGATCTGTGACCGCGAGCTGGAGATCGAAGCCTTCCGCGCCCAGGAATATTGGACAATCGACGGCGTGTTCAGCACCGCGGGCGGCGTTGAGTTCCAGGCCAGCCTTTCCGCAGTGGAAGGCAAGCGCCTGGAAAAGCTGGCGCTGGGCAATGAGGCTGCTGCCAGCGCCATTGCCGCCGCGCTCAAGGGCCAGTCCTTCAAGGTGGACAGTGTTGAGAGCAAGCCCGCCAAGCGCCACCCCTACCCGCCGTTCCGCACATCAACGCTTCAGCAGGAAGCCTCGCGCAAGCTTGGCTTCTCCTCGGCGCGCACCATGCAGATTGCCCAGCGTCTTTATGAAGGCGTGGACATTGGCGGCGACACGGTTGGCCTTATCACCTATATGCGAACCGATGGCGTGGACATGGCGGGCGAAGCCATTGCTTCCGCGCGCAATGCCATACTGAAGAATTTTGGCGAGCCTTATCTGCCTTCGGTTCCGCGCAAATACACCTCCAAGGCCAAGAACGCCCAGGAAGCACATGAAGCCATCCGCCCCACAGACCCTGGCCGCACGCCCGATTCCGTGCGCAAGGCGCTGGATGCCGAGCAATGGGCGCTTTATGACCTGATCTGGAAACGCACCATTGCCAGCCAGATGGAAAGCGCCGAGCTTGAGCGCACCACCGCCGACATCGGCGCCACGGGCACCGATGGCAAGCACTATTCCTTCCGGGCCACTGGCTCTGTCGTCAAATTTGATGGCTTCCTGCGCGCCTATACCGAAGACCTTGATGACGAAGAGGATGAAGACGCAAAGCGCCTGCCCGCCATGGCGCGCGGCGATTCCACCGGCGTCAAATCCATTGCCGCCAACCAGCATTTCACCGAGCCGCCGCCGCGCTATTCGGAAGCCTCGCTGATCAAGAAGCTCGAAGAGCTGGGCATCGGCCGACCCTCGACCTATGTCTCGATTTTGAAAACGCTGGCCGACCGCGGCTACATGCGCGTGGAGAAGAAGCGCCTGATCCCCGACGACAAGGGCCGGGTGGTGACGGCTTTCCTTGAAAGCTTCTTCAAGCGCTATGTGGAATATGATTTCACGGCCAATCTCGAAGAGCAGCTTGACCAGATCTCGAACGGCGACATTGCCTACAAGGAAGTGCTTCGCCAGTTCTGGAAAGATTTCACGGCGGCGCTGGGCGAGGTGAAGGATTTGCGCATCACGCAGGTGATTGATGCGCTCAATGACCTGCTTGCCCCGCACATCTTCCCCGCCAAGGCTGATGGCGGCGATGCACGCGCCTGCCCTTCCTGCGGCAACGGCCAGCTTTCGCTGAAGCTGGGGCGGTTCGGCAGCTTTGTGGGCTGCACCAATTATCCCACTTGCAACTACACGCGCCCGCTCACTGCCAATGCTGAAAATGCCGCGGATGCCGTGCCGGCTGATGGCATTCTGCTGGGCCAAGACCCGGAGACCGGCCAGAACGTCACCCGCCGCGTTGGCCGCTTCGGGCCTTACCTGCAATTGGGCGAGGCGGTTGAGGGCGAGAAGCCGCAGCGCGCCTCCATCCCCAAGAACACCAACCCGGCCGCCGTCACGCTGGAACAGGCGCTGCGCCTGCTTTCACTGCCGCGCGAGGTGGGCATTCACCCGGAAACGCAAACGCCGATCGTTGCCAATTTCGGGCGCTTTGGGCCGTTCATCCTGCATGATGGCGTCTATGCCAATCTTGAAAGCCCGGATGACGTGTTCACCATTGGCCTCAACCATGCGGTGGACCTGCTGGCGCAGAAGCGCGCCAAGGGACCCTCCAAGCGGGCGCGTCCCGGCGCTTTGCGCAACCTTGGGCCTCACCCCGATGGCACGGGCAATGTGGAAGTGTTCACCGGCCGCTATGGTGCTTACGTGAAGCATGGCAAGACCAATGCCACCATTCCTTCCGACAAGACGGCCGAAGCCATCACGCTCGACGAAGCCGTGGCGCTGATTGCCGAGCGCGAGGCCAAGACGGGCGGTGGCAAGAAGAAGGCTGCGCCGAAGAAGGCCGCCAAAAAGGCGGCCAAGAAAAAGGCCCCGGCCAAGAAAGCCGCCAAGAAGCAGCCCAAGGAAGCCGTTGCCGAAGAAGCCTGAGCCCCGCAAGACGCCTGCGCCAAAGGGAAGCCTGCCCAGCGCTGATGATATCTTGCAGTTCATCGCCTCTTCGCCCGGAACAGTGGGCAAGCGCGAAATTTCCCGCGCCTTCAGCATCAAGGGCGCGGACAAGATCGGCCTCAAGAAACTGCTGAAAGACATGGAGGCGGATGGCAGGCTTTCTTCCAAGCACCGCCAGATCCGCGCCAGCGCCGGCTTGCCGCCGGTTGGCGTGATCGAAATTGCGGGTGCGGACAAGGATGGCGACCTGTTCGGCCATTTCATCGGGGCCGATGGTGTGGCGCAGGCTGCAAAGCTTCTGGTGGTGCCGGGTGATGGCAAATCGCCCAAGCGCGGTGACCGCGTTGTCGCCAAGATCAGCGCCTTGCCCGGCCATCATGAATTCCGCCACCAGGCGCTGGTGATGCGCGTGCTGGGCGGCAGGCCGGGCAAGATCCTCGCCATTTTCCGGCTGATCAAGGGCAAGGGCGCGCGGCTCATCCCCGTCGACAAGAAGGCCCGGCATGAATACCAGGTTCTGGCGGGCGATGATGGCGGCGCTGCCAATGGCGAGCTGGTGGCCATTGAAGTCACGCGGGAGCGCGGTTTTGGCCTGCCTGCCGCGCGGGTGCGCGAAAGGCTGGGCAACCTCAATGATCCGCGCAACATCTCGCTGATCGCCATCAACCAGCATGGCATTCCCAATTCCTTCCCGGATGTGGTGGTGAAAGAGGCGGAAAGCCTTTCCGGCTTCTCTTCCGCCAAGCGCCGGGATTTGACCGCCGTGCCACTGATCACCATCGACCCGGTGGATGCGCGCGACCATGACGACGCGGTGTTTGCCGAGGCCGATGACACACCGGGCAATGCCGGCGGATTCAAGGTGATCGTGGCCATTGCCGATGTCGCGGCCTATGTGCGGCCCGCCTCGGCGCTGGACAGGGAGGCGCGGTTCCGTGGCAACTCGGTCTATTTTCCTGACCGCGTGGTGCCGATGCTGCCGGAGCGCATTTCGAATGACTTATGCTCGCTGCGCGAATTGGAGGTGCGGCCGGCCTTGGCCTGCTTCCTGCGGTTTGACAGGCATGGCCACAAGCTTGAACATTCCTTTGCGCGCATTGCCATGAGGTCGGCGGCCAAGCTTTCCTATGAGGAGGCGCAGGCGGCCATTGATGGCCGGCCCTCAGCCAAGGCTGAAGCCCTGCTCAAGGATGTGCTGAAGCCGCTGTGGGCGGCCTATGCGGCCGTCAAAGTGGCGCGGGACAAGCGCTCCCCCCTGGCGCTGGAATTGCCGGAACGCAAGATCATCATGGACGGCGAGGGCAACATTGCCCGCGTGGTCAGCCCTGAGCGGCTGGATGCACACATGCTGATTGAAGAATTCATGATCCAGGCCAATGTGGCGGCGGCTGAAGAGCTTGAAAAGCGCAACACCGCGCTGTTGTACCGCGTGCATGAAAGCCCCTCGCCAGAAAAACTAAAGGCCTTGGGCGAATTCCTGAAGACCGTGAACCGCACCGTTTCAATCGGCACAGGTGTGCGGCCCACGCACTTCAACCGGCTGCTTTCGTCGGTGAAGGGCGAGGAGTTTGAGGCGCTGGTGCACCAGGTTGTGCTGCGCTCTCAAGCGCAGGCCACTTACAGCCCGGAGAACCTCGGCCACTTCGGCCTGAACCTGGCACGCTATGCGCATTTCACCTCGCCGATCCGCCGCTATGCTGACCTGATCGTGCACCGTGCGCTGATCAGCGCGCTGAACCTTGGGCCGGATGGGCTTTCGGGCGAGGATATTGCCCATTTGGAAGAGACGGCCGAGCTGATCTCGGTGGCGGAGCGGCGCGCCATGATTGCCGAGCGCGAAACCACCGACAGGCTGATTGCTGCCTTTCTCGCGCCGCATGTGGGTGCTGTGTTCAAAGGCCGCATTTCAGGCGTGGTGGGTGCTGGCCTATTTGTCACGCTGGATGGAACGGGTGCCGATGGCTTCGTTCCGGTTTCCACGCTGGGCCGCGGCTATTTCGTTTATGACGAGGCGGCGCACCGGCTGGTGGCGGAGCGCGGTGGCGAGGCCTTCCAGCTTGGCGACAAGGTGGAAGTGAAGTTGATCGAGGTGGCGCCCGTCAAAGGGGGCCTTCGGTTTGAAATGGTTTCAGAGGGGCGCCAATCCCCGCCGCCGCGGCGGCCGAAGAAGAAAGGCCGGAGAAGATGAGCCGTGATGTCACCAAGTCCATGTTGCGGGGCTTTGCCAAGAAGTGCCCGGCCTGTGGCGAGGGCAAGCTTTATTCCGGCTTCCTGCGCGTGGCTGATTCTTGCCCTTCCTGCGGCGAAGACCTTTCCCACCAGCGCGCCGATGACGCCCCGCCCTATTTCACCATCATGATCATTGGCCACATCGTGGTGCCCGCCATGTGGGTGGTGGAGCGGGTGTGGCAGCCGGACATGTGGTTGCAGATGGCGCTGTGGCCCACAACCATCCTGATCCTGGCGCTTTGGCTGCTGCCGCGCGTCAAGGGGGCCATTGTGGGCCTGCAATGGGGCGCGCGGATGCACGGCTTCGGCGGTGCCAGCGAAGCCCCGCCGGCCTTTGATGTGAGCAAAAAGGCCAGCTCTTCGTGAAACTTGACTTCCGGGCCGCTTTCGGCTCTATCCAGCCCAAATTGGAGTTTTGAAATGGCCAAAGGCAATGTGATCAAGATCAAGTTGGCGTCGAGCGCTGACACGGGCTTCTTCTACGTGACGAAGAAGAATTCCCGCACCAAGACGGACAAGCTGTCATTCAAGAAGTATGACCCGGTTGCACGCAAGCATGTGGAATTCAAGGAAACCAAGATCAAGTAATCCCGGGTTTCCAGATCAATCAAAGAGCGCCAGCTGGTCTGGCGCTTTTTTTGTTTGGTGACAGGGAATGGGTGCCGGCCCGGGTGTTTCAGAACGAGGAGGCCACTCAGTTCAGGCCCGGACCGGCGAAGCCCCGAAATCAGGAGATGCGGCGGACCTGACCTCCGGGCTTTCTGCTGGCGGAGGCTGTGATGGGCCCGGCAAGGCCCTGCTCCACCGATTGTTCTCACGCAGGCTTCACGGTGCTGCGCTCAGTTCTTGCGCCGGGCTTGGCCCGGCAAGTCTCCCAGGTGCTGGGGGGCGGTGCGCTGGTGCTGGCAGGCCCCGCCCCCATCTGGAGAGATGTTCCCGGTCCGGAGAGTTTGATGGAACGGAAACGAATTCAGTAAATGAAATATGAGCGATGGCGCGCGCGAATGCCAGCCAAACCTATGGTAAACAAGGCCGAAACGAAATTAAGGATGAAGGGTTAAGGTAAATCCGCCCCCGGCTGCGGCACTCAGGCCTCAGGCGGCTCCTGGGCGGCCTCGGCCGGTGCGGGCTGCGGTTCCTCTTCCAGATGCATTTCCAGCGGCATTTCCAAAGGCAGCTGCTCGGTGCCGTCCAGTGGGTCTTCCTCGGCGGTGAGCTGGTCAGTCAGCCGGGGCATGGGCACATCAAAGCCCGGCGGCAGGTTGCCATCAAGCAGGCCAGCGGCCTTCAATTCCTGCAGGCCCGGCAAATCGGTCAACTCATTCAGGCCGAAATGCGAGAGGAAGGATTCGGTCGTGCCATAGGTCACAGGACGGCCCGGCGTCTTACGGCGGCCGCGCATCTTCACCCAGCCGATTTCCAGCAGGTTGTCCAGCGTGCCCTTGGATATCGCCACACCGCGCACATCTTCAATCTCGGCGCGGGTGACAGGCTGGTGATAGGCCACGATGGCCAAGGTTTCGAGCGCGGCCTTGGTCAGGCGCTTCTGCTCGGTCTTTTCCCGGCGCAGGAGAGAGCCCATGTCGGGCGCGGTGCGCAGCGAATAGCGGCCGGCCACCTGAACGATGTTGACACCGCGGTTGGCATAGTTCGCGGACAAGTCTTCCAGCAAGGCGGCCACATCGGTGCCCGCGGGAAGGAATTCATTGAAGGCCTCGATGGCCAAGGGCTCAGAGGCGGCAAACAGCATGGCTTCGATGATGCGCAGATTCTCGGCGCGGTCAGCCATCGGGTGACGGGTCACCACGGATTCCTCGCCGGCGCCCTGCTCTTCAGGGCCTTCGGTGATTTCAGTTTCTTGGGCTTCGTTCATCATGGGCCTGGCGTTCATACCGGGAGTTCCTGGCTTTCCAAATCGGAATTGCGGCGGCGCAGGTAGATTGGCCGGAAGGCCTCTTCCTGGCGCAGTTCAATGCGGCCATCGCGGGCGAGTTCAAGGCTGGCGGTGAAGCTTGAGGCGCGCACCGAACGGCGCGTCTCAGCGGTTGCCAGATAGCGTTCCAGCCAATGATCGAAAGTGCCCCATTCATCCATGGCGCCCACCATGCGCTCAATGGCCTCGCGGGCTTCCTTGATGCTCCATGTGCGCTGGCGCTTCACTGTGTAGGTTTGGCGCACCACCTTTTTCTGGCGGCGGTCGGCATAGGCCTTGAGCAGATCGATCAGGTTGTCTGCATATTCGCGGGTCACTTCGACCACCAGGGCCTGGGGCGCACCGCGGGCGAAAACATCCTGCCCCAGCTGTGGGCGCTTCAACAGGTTTTCAGAGGCCTCGCGCATCGCCGCAAGGCGCTGAAGCCGGAAGGCAAGGCGCGCGGCCATGTCCTGCGGAGCCGCTTCATCGGTGCTTGGCGGCTGCGGAATCAACAGGCGGGATTTGAGATAGGCCAGCCAGGCCGCCATGACCAAATAGTCGGCCGCAACGTCAATGCGCATGATGCGCGCCTTCTCGATGAAGGCGAGATATTGGTCGGCCAGTGCCAGAATGGAGACCTGCGCCAAATCAATCTTGTGGGTGCGGGCAAGGTCAAGCAGCAGGTCCAGCGGCCCTTCAAAGCCACCGACATCGACAATCAATTCCTCCGCCGGAACAGGCGGGGCCAGCCGGTCAGGCTTGGCGCCGTCGGCCCACATGTCGGCTGTTTGCTGTGCGTCTGCCACCTTGGCTTCCCCGCTTCCTTGCTGGCTGCCTGTTTCGCAGAAATTGCGTGCTGATTCGAGTATTTACGCCCGATTATCCCCAGAATCAGCAGTTTTCGTGGCTGGCCGCCTCAGCTTGTGAGAGCCGCAAGATCGGCCATCGCCTGCTTCTGGTCAAAAGCAAAGGGCTTGCGGCGCATTTTGAGCGCTGCCTTGGCGCGCCGCGCGGTCTTGGCCGAAAGCTCGGTGGCCGCGGCGCCAACTTCGCGCATCTCGTCCATCACGCCATTGCAGTGGAGCAACATATCCACGCCCGCCTCATAGGCGAGCTTTGCCTTGTCCGTCATGCTGCCGCTGAGCGCCTTCATCGAAAGGTCGTCGGTCATCAGCAGGCCGTTGAAGCCAATCACCTTGCGGATGACATGGCGCACGATCTTGCGCGACAGGGTGGCCGGGTAATCCGGATCAAGCGCCGGGTAAACAACATGCGCTGTCATCGCCATCGGGCAATGGGCAATGCCCGTGAAGGGCACGAAGTCTGAGCTTTCGAGATCCAGCCTCGAGGCGGCCACTACAGGCAGGTTGTGGTGGCTGTCCACCGTCGAGCGGCCATGGCCCGGCACGTGCTTCATCACCGGCAGAATGCCGCCTTCCATCAGGCCTGCCATGTGGGCATTGGCCAGAACCATGATGCGTTCCGGCTTCACGTCATAGGCGCGGTTGCCGATCACGTCATGGGCGCCAGGCTGCGGCAGGTCGAGCACCGGCAGGCAGGATGAGGTGAAGCCCACATCATAGAGCTCCTCTGCCATCAGGCGGCCGATGTTGCGCGCGGCGCGCAAGGCCAAGGCCGGATTGATCTGATAGAGGGCGCCGAACTTGCGCGCCTCAGGATATTTCCGCCAATGCGGCGGGCCAAGGCGCTGGACGCGCCCACCCTCCTGATCGACAAAGACGGGCGCATCGGCCCGTTGCACAATCTTGCGGAAAGCGGTCGTCAGTTCCCTGACCTGCTCAGGTGATTCAATGTTGCGCTTGAAAAGGATCAAGCCCCACGGATTGCATGACGCAAAGAACTTCTCCTCGTCAGATGACAAAGATGTTCCCGCGCAGCCAGAGATGTAAGCGCGTATCTTCAATTTAATATAGCCCCCGGTGACCGGGCGATCATATCACTGCCTGCGGACGAGGCAATCTCTTTCGCCAGCCGAAGTCAGCGTCGAACAGACGCTGTTTGCGACATCGCTGGACGCCATGGGCCCCAAATTCAGGCGATAGCGGGTGGAACCTGCAACCTGCGCGGCCTCAATGATCGGCGCATAGCGCGTAATGATTGCTCCATGCTTGGCGGCCAGGCGCTGGTATTCGGCCGTCGCGTCGGCCTTTGACGTGAAGGAAGCCAGCTGGACAACATAAGCACCGGTTGGCACGGGCGCTGCCGGGGCTACCGGTTTGGCGGGCACGGCGGCAACGGCAGGCACGGCTGGCTTTGCTGGGACGGCAGCGGCTGGCGCATCACCATAGAGGCTGTTGCCGCCCGTGATGGGTGCGGCAGGGGCTGTCTGGGTGCTGGCCACCTGGGCCGGCGCTGCGGGAGCCGCAGCCACCTTGGCAGGCGGCACAAGCACCACGGGCTTGGCGCCGAGGTTCTTGCTGGCGGCGGTGGCCTTGGAGCCGAGCACCAGCTTCTTCAGCGGGTCAGCCTTTTTCGCAGCGGCAGGCTTTTCTGGCGTGGCATCGGTGATCTCAGAGTTCGTTGTGGCGGTGGCGGAAGGCTTTGGCGCCGTGGGCTGCGGCGCGGCGGCTGCGGCTGTCTTGTCGGCGGGCACGCCAGTTGGCGCGGGCGGGGCCGGAACTGGCAAGGCAGAGGCCACCGCAGCGGTGGAGGCGGCTGCTGGGGCACTGGCATTGGCTGCTGCCGGCGGCGCAATGGGCGTCACCTGCTGGTCAGCCGTGGCCGAAGGCGGGGACGAATTAGCCGCCGAATTTTGTTCGGCGGCTGGGGCATTGCTGGCAACGTCGGTTTTCGCATCAGGCGTCAGCGCCCCCTGCTGTCCGTTTGTTCCGCCCGGCGGCGGAGGGAGCGGCAAAGGCGTTCCATCACCGGTTGCGGGCTGCGCCGATCCTGCAGGCTGGGCGTTGCTGCCGCTGCCTTGCGGCTGCTGCGGCGTTTCCTCATTGGTCTTGAGCTGGCCACCCAGAACTTCGTGGTCGCCTTCAATGCGGTCATAGATCAATTTCTTGCCGGCATCGCCGGGCTGGCCGTTGGCTGAGGTTTCCGGCACCACCTTGGCCGGATTGGCCGGTGCGGAAACCACGGGAACATTGCCTGTGCCATTGGCGGCATGCTGGCTTTTCACCAGGCGTGTGTAGCCAAAGACCACGCCAAAGGCGACAAGCAGGCCGAGCAGCACAAGGCCCAAGATCACGCCGAGGCCGCGCGAGCGCGGCAGCTCTTCATCATAGGCCATCTCCTCGCGGTAGGCCTGCTGGTATTCATTCGCCGTGGCGCGCCGCGGCGCGCGCGCTGGCGCGGGTTCAAAGACATCGTCGCCTTCCATGTCGGGCGAGACTGCAGGTCCCATGGCGCCGCCCATCGGCAGCTGCGGCCCTCGGGCCGGAGTGTTGAGCCGCGGGGCGCCAAGGCTGGGGCCCGGGCCAGCCAGCGGGCGCTGGCCTGACGGGCCGCGCGGCGCGCCAAGTGGCTGTTGCGGGGCATAGGCCTGGCGCTGCGGGTTGAAGCCCGGCTGTGGCGCATAACCGGTTTGGGGATCAATTGGGCGATAGGGAGGAGGCGGCTGCTGGCCGAAGCCCTGCCCCTGATAAGGCTGCTGCGGATAGCCTTGGCCAAAGCCCGGCTGTTGCGGCGGCACGTAAGGCTGCTGCGGCGGATAGCCTGGCGGCATGGCATAGCCTGCACCCGGCGCTGCCCCAAGCTGCGGCCGCGGCGGCTGCATTTGCGGCGGAAAACCGGGTTGAACGAAAGTGGATTGCGGAGCGGCGGGCCGGGGAGCGGGTTGCTGTGGCGTTGGCGCTGCCGGGCGCGGCGGTGGCACTGGCGCGGCGGCGGCTGGCGGTGCTGCCTCTTCGGCAAAACTGAATTTGGGCTTGGCTGCGGGCGGCTGGATCGCTGCTTCCGCCTTGGCCTTGGCGGCCTGCACGCGCTGGATGGCGAGTTTCTCGGCAGCTTCGCGCTGGTCACGCAGCTTGCTGGCCAAGGCATCGGCAGGCATGGGCGCCTGACGCGGCGCTGCAGGGCGTGGAGCGGCAGCTTGAGGTGCCGCGGCTGCGGGCTGGGCCGGCCGGGGCGCCATGGGTGCCGGGCGCGGTGCCATGGGGGCGGCCTTCACGGGCGCATGAGCCGCAGGGCGGGCCATGCCGGGGCGTGGGGCGGCGGGCTGCGCAGCGGCAGGCCTGGGTGCTGCTTCAGGCGCCGGCTTGAAGTCACCGGCGATCTTGGGCATGTCCCCGGCTTCAGCACCCTTGCCGATGCCAAGCCTTTCGCGCCAGTTGCGCTTGTCCGTCGTATTGCCCGAATTCTGGTCCATTACGCTGTAATTCCTACATTTCCTCGACGGGTGTCACACCCAAGACCCGAAGACCATTGGCCAAACAATAGCGAATCGCCGTCAGGAACGCGAGACGCGTTAAGGTTACATTATCCTGACCTTCCAAAATAAACCTTAATTGCGGCAGTTCTTTGCCCCGATTCCACAAAGAATGGAATTCGCTCGCCAATTCATAGAGATAAAACGCAATCCGGTGCGGCTCATGGGCCAGGGCAGCGGCTTCAATGGCCCTTGGGAACTCAACAATTTTACGAATGAGCGCAACTTCCGCCTCGTCAGTCAACAGGGCGAAGTCCGGCGTTCCGGATAGATTCGCTGGCGCGTTGCGCAGCACCGAGCAGATGCGCGCGTGGGCGTATTGCACATAGAAGACCGGATTGTCCTTGGACTGTTCAGTGACCTTGGCGAAATCGAAATCGAGAGGCGCTTCATTCTTGCGGTAGAGCATCATGAAGCGCACCACGTCGGCACCCACCTCATCCACGACATCGCGCAGGGTGACAAACTCCCCTGCCCGCTTGGACATCTTCACCGGTTCGCCATTGCGGAACAGCTTCACCAGCTGGCAGAGCTTCACATCCACTTGCACCTTGCCGCCGGAGAAGGCGGAGGCAACGGCCTGCAGGCGCTTGACATAGCCGCCATGGTCCGCACCCAGCACATAGATGAGCTGGCCGAAGCCACGCGCGATCTTGTTTTCGGCATAGGCCACATCCGAAGCGAAATAGGTGAAGGAGCCGTCGGATTTTTTCAGCGCGCGGTCCGTGTCATCGCCAAAGGCCGATGCGCGGAACAGAGTTTGCTCACGGTCTTCCCAGTCGGGCGGGGTTTCGCCCTTGGGCGGCGGCAGCTTGCCCACATAAATGTGGCCGGCCTTTTCAAGCGCGGCGAGCGCACCCGCCACCGCGCCTGAAGTTTGCAGAGACTTTTCCGAGAAGAACACTTCCTGCTTGATGGCAAGGGCCGCAAGATCATCGCGGATCATGTCCATCATCATGCTGATGGCCTTGTCACGCACCAGCGGCAGCCAATCATTGCGCGAGAGCAGGCTGTTGCCGTGTTCCTTGGCCAGGGCCGCACCCACCGGCTTGAGATAGTCGCCCGGATAGAGGCCCGATGGGATTTCGCCGACCTGCTCGCCCAGCGCCTCGCGGTAGCGCAGGAAGGCGGATTGGGCCAGCACATCGACCTGCGCGCCGGCGTCATTGATGTAATATTCCTTGGTCACCTCATAGCCACTGAAAGCCAGCAGCGACGCCAGTGCATCACCAAACACGGCACCGCGGCAGTGGCCCACATGCAGCGGGCCCGTGGGGTTGGCGGAGACATATTCCACGTTCACCTTCTCGCCCTGCCCCAGCTTCGATGAGCCATAGGCATCCTTCTGGCCAAGCACCGCAGCAAGCGCGCGCGGCCAAATGGCAGGCTTCAGGGTGAGGTTGATGAAACCCGGCCCGGCAACGGAAACCTTGCCGACATCGGCATGGGCCGCGAGAACGGGTTCCAGCAAGGCCGCCAGCGCGCGCGGGTTGGTGCCCGCAGGCTTGGCCAGCACCATCGCGACGTTGGTGGAAATGTCGCCATGCGTGGCATCGCGCGGGGGCTCTGCCGTCACCTTCGACATGTCAAGGCCGGCGGGCAGCTTGCCCTGCTCCACCAGTTGGGCCACGGCGGCTTCCACCACCTTCTGGAAATCAGCGAAAATATTCATTGTACAGATCAATCACTTTCTTGAGGGCCTGCCCTAACGAAAAAGCGGGTCGAGGTCAAACAGGCGGCGGTGCTGTTCGAGGGCGAAACTGTCGGTCATCCCCGCGAGAAAATCGCAAACCTGGCGTGCATAGTGCGGGGTGTCGGTGCGCGGGTGATCTTCGCGCCATTCGGCGGGCAGCAGCTTTTCATCATTCATGTAGGCTTCGAACAGGTTGCCGATGACGCGCTGGGCGCGGGCCATGATTTCCAGCACCCGGGGGTGCCGGTACATGTGGCTGGACAGAAAGCCCTGCAGCACGCGGTTGTTCTCGGCCATCTGGGCGCTGAAGCTGACAAGAGGCCGGCCGAGCAGCCGCACATCTTCAGGGCCATGCGGTTTCATGGATTTGATGTTGCGCGCGGTCTGCTCCAGCACGTCCATCACCATGGCGGAAATCACCCGGCGCACAGTTTCGTGGATGACGCGCGGGGTCTCCAATTTTGGGTAGGCCTTCAGCACCTGCCCCAAGGCCTGACCGGCCAGTGGCACATCGCCCAGGTCAATCACATCAAACAGCTTGGCGCGCAGACCGTCATCAATGTCATGGGCGTTATAGGCAATGTCGTCAGACAGGGCCGCGACCTGCGCTTCGGCGGAGGCAAAGGTGGCAAGGCGCAAGTCATGCGCTTCAGTGTATTCAATTATGGCAGCGGGCAGGCCTGTCTTGCGGTAGTGGCCAATGGCGTGGCCTTCGGCGTCAATCAGCGGGCCATTGTGCTTGACCAACCCTTCCAGCGTTTCCCAGGTGAGGTTGAGGCCGTCATAGGCGGCGTATTTGCGCTCCAGCTTGGTGACAATGCGCAGTGTCTGGGCGTTGTGGTCAAAGCCGCCATACGGCTTCATCAACTTGTCCAGCTCACGCTCGCCCGCGTGGCCGAATGGCGTGTGGCCAAGGTCATGGGCCAGGGCCAGGGCCTCGGTGAGGTCTTCATCCAGCTTCAGTGAACGGGCGATGGCGCGGGCCACCTGCGCCACCTCAAGCGAATGCGTCAGGCGGGTGCGGAAATGGTCGCCCTCGTGGGCCACGAACACCTGGGTTTTCTGTTTCAGGCGGCGGAAGGCCGAGGCGTGGATGATCCTGTCCCTGTCGCGCGCAAAGCAGGAGCGGTGCGCCTCATTGGGTTCGGGGATCACCCGCCCGAGCGATTGAGCGGCGTGGCAGGCGAAGCTGGCGAGCCTCTCTGCCATCAGCCCTGCCCATTGACTTTTGCGCCCCAAGGCACAACATCTGGACCATGAGCGAAGCCCAGATCAGCCTCACCCCGCGCGCCGCCCAGCGCATCTGTGAAATTGCCGCCAAGGCGCACCAGCCCGCGGCCTTGCGCATTGCTGTCAATGGCGGGGGCTGTTCGGGCTTTCAATATGAGTTCTCCCTCAATGCCGGGCGCGAGGCGGATGACACGGTGGTGGAGCGCGACGGCGCCACCCTTTTGGTTGATTCCGTATCGCTGGTCCATATGGCGGGGGCGACGGTGGATTTTGTCGATGACCTGATGGGCCAATCCTTCCGGGTGGCCAATCCGCTGGCCAAATCGTCCTGCGGCTGCGGCACCAGCTTTGCGCTCTAGCCCATGAAGATCGCAACCTGGAACGTCAATTCGATCAAGGCCCATTTTGAGCAGGTGACGGAATGGGTGCGCGCTGAAAAGCCGGACGTTCTGTGCCTGCAGGAAATCAAGTGCGAGGCGCAGGCCTTTCCCGCCGCGGCGTTTGAAGAGCTTGGCTATGCCTGCGAAGTCAACGGCCAGAAAACCTATAACGGCGTGGCACTGCTGGCGCGGGGCAAGATTGAAAACGTGGTGCGGGGCCTTCCGGGCGATGATTCGGATGAGCAGGCCCGCTTTGTGATGGGTACTGTATTCGGCGCGTCGCGGCCTGTAACCGTGGCGGCGCTCTATTTGCCCAATGGCAACCCTGCCCCCGGCCCCAAGTATGACTACAAGCTGGGCTGGATGCAGCGCCTGAAAGCCCTGGCGCAAGAGCTGCTCAAGGCAGAAGGACCGTTTGTTCTGGCGGGTGACTATAACGTGATTCCCGCCCTGGCAGATATGAAGCGGCCCGAGGCCTGGGTGAATGATGCGCTGTGGCTGCCGCCCAGCCGCGCGGCATTCCAGGAATTGACGGCGCTCGGGCTGACAGAGGCTTTCCGCGCCCTGCACCCGCGTGATTCGGGGGCTTATACGTTCTGGGACTATCAGGCCGGAGCCTGGCCCAAGAACAACGGCATCCGGATTGACCATCACCTGCTTTCGCCGCAGGCGGCGGACATGCTGGTGGCGGCGGAGATTCACCGCGAGGCGCGTGGCCATGAAAAGCCATCGGACCATGTGCCCGTGGTCATCACGCTGGAATAGCTGGCTGCAAAAGCAAAACCCGCCAGATCTCTCCAGCGGGCTTTCCTCAAACGCGTTTTGAACTCACGCGAACTTACCGGCCGGCGGGCACCTCAGGGAGGAGGAAGCACCCGCCGAAACTTTTGGGCCAATTACTTGGCGACAGGAGCCTTCACGCCGAAAGCGGCGAAGGTGGCTTCATAAGGCTTGAAGGCGCTCTTGGTGGCAGCGGCAACCATTTCACCGAGCTTGGTGAATTCGGCGACAGCGGCGTCAAAGCTTTCCTTGGCATAGGCCTGCTGCACTTCCACAGCCTTTTCAAAGGACTTGGCGGACACGGCGTTCTGCCAGACAGTGGCGCTCTTCTCGAAGGACTTCTTCGAGTAATCAGCCACTTCCTGGGCCACAGCCTGATAGCCCTTGGTCAGGGCAGCGCTGGAGGCGGCGAAAGCTTCGATGCCGTCCTTGTTCATGGCCTGCAGGTCTTCAAACGACTTCATCATGATGATCTCCTTCGAGGAAAACGGTTAAACTGAATTCGATGAGCGGGATATATGTGCACTGCAACATGAAGTCAAGAACTTTTTTGCATTGCACAATCGACAGGTGGGCGTGTATTCCGGCCGGACAAAATGGGCTGAATCGGGAGCTGCGGCTTTTACCCGATGGTAAGGCCTGATTTACTATCAAGAAGGCGGAGCCATTGCCTCGGGGGCGGCAAGCTGTGTGGGAAGTAGAGAATTGAAGTTGAAGCCTGTCGTCTCGTTTGCTGGAAAACTGCTGGCCGTTTGGCTGGCGCTTGGCATGTTTGGCCTTTCAGTGGCGGAAGCCCGCCCCCAGTTCTCGGCCATCACAGTTGATGCGCGCACTGGGCAGATCCTGTTCCAGGACTCAATTGACGGCCTGCGGCACCCGGCCTCCCTGACCAAGATGATGACGCTTTATGTCCTGTTCCAGGATTTGAAGGCCGGGCGCATTACCCGCGCCACACGCCTGCATGTTTCGGCGCGCGCTGCTGCCATGGCACCTTCGAAGCTGAACATGCACCCGGGCTCCACCCTCACAGTCGACGAAGCGATCAAGGCGCTGGTGACCAAATCAGCCAATGACGTGGCAGCCACCATTGCTGAAAACCTTGGCGGCTCGGAAGCCAATTTCGCGGCGCGGATGACGCGTGTTGCCCACTCGATCGGCATGAACCATTCCACCTTCAAGAATGCCTCGGGCCTGCCGAACCCCGAGCAGTATACCACCGCGCGCGACATGGCCACGCTGGGCCTGCACCTGATGCGCGACTTCCCGCAATATTATCCCTATTTCCGTGTCACCGCCTTCAACTTCCATGGCCGCACCATCCGCACCCATAACCGGCTGGTGGAGCATTATCCCGGCACCGATGGCATCAAGACCGGCTATATCGCCGATGCCGGCTTCAACCTTGTCACCTCCACCAGGCGCGGCGACAAGCGCCTTGTTGGAGTGGTGCTCGGTGCTCGCTCTTCCGCCACGCGCGGCCGCTTCATGATGGCGATGTTTGAAAAGAATTTCCCCAAGGCCAAGGAAGGGCAGACGATTGCCTCCATCGCCGGCTCGTCGCAGGGCGTGATCAATCCGCTGGCGGAAAAGAACACCGCGCAGGCCGCAGCTGAACCCGCCGCCGCAGCCGATGCAGTGGACAGCAAGGAGCTTGCTGCCGCCGCGCAAGACGCTGCCAGCGGCGAAGTTGACGCCAATGCCAGCGATGAAGACCAGGGCGACCAGGTGGCCACCAATGCCACGACGCCGGCTTCAACTCCGAAGGTTTTGCAGGCGGCATTGGACACCACGGCCAGCAATAAGCTGCCGAACAAGCTGCCTTTTGCTGTCGTCTCGGCCAATGATGCTCCGGCCAACCTTGCCACTGAACTGGCCACAAGCTGGAACATCCAGATCGGCTCATACCCTGACAAGAATCAGGCTGATGCCAAGATTGCCAGCATTCGCGGCCAGGCCACCAAGCTGCTGCAAGGCAAGCCCGGCTTCACCATTGCCGCCGATGTGAAGGGCAAGACGGTTTACCGCGCCCGCTTTGCCGGCTTTGACGCCGCCACGGCCAAGCGCGTGTGCGCCAAGCTCAGCCGCGCGGGCAATGGCTGCCTGCCGATCGCCCCGCAGAGCTGATTCCCTCTCACTTCAAAAGAATGTCGCGCGCCTGATTGATCTTGGCGGCGAGATAGTCGCTGCCGCCCTTGTCCGGGTGGTTGGCCAACTGCAGGCGCTTGTGCGCCGCCATGATGTCTTCGCGTGTTGCGCCGGACCGCAGCCCCAGAACAGCTAGCGCCTCATCCCTGCCCATCGGGCCGGATGGCGGCGGCGGTGCCGTCTGCTGTGTGGCCTGCGGCCTGGGCTTGGGCAGCAATTGCTGAAAACCCGCCATGCCAGCGCCAGCCACGAACACGGGAGCCGCCACAAACAGGTTTCCACGCAAGGCAAAGAGCGCGGCAACCGCCATCAGCGCATAGCCCAGCACCTGCGTTGTAAACCCTCGCACCTGATCTTGCGGAAGCCGCCCCACCCGGCTGAAAAACCAAATGCCGCCGCCGAGAACGGCAATGATGACAACAAGGCCCGGCATTACTGCGGCGTTGCGCCTTGCGCATCTGGCAGCTTGGGCTTCTGTTGCGTTCCGTCGCAGGCCTCGTCGGGCAGCATCTCCAGCTTCTGGAGGCGGCCCCTCATGGCATAGGTGCCATAGTCAAACAGCAGCTCGGTGGTCACGCCATTCTCATACATGTTGAAGCTGGCCTGGAAGACGGGCGCATCGCTGCCCTTGTCTGCCGTTGCATAATAGCCAATGGAGAAAGGCCAGGAGGCCAGGCCCTGCAAGGGCTTGGCCTCGGCATTTGCCGTGTCCGGCGCATAGCTGCCCGCCTCGCGCTTCTTGCCGATGAAGGTGATGGCGCGGAAATAATTCGCGCCGTCCGAGCCGTCATAAATCAATGTCTCGTCCCGCGTTTCGCCCTTGGCGGCGGCGGCCAGCAGTTTCTTTTCATGGGCCGTGGGGAAAATCACTTCGGGGCCAACCGCGAACTGCGTGCCCTTGCCATCCTTGATTTCGCCATGCGCCACCTGCCCGGGGCTTGGGCGTTTCACGCTGATGCGCGCCTGGTCAGCCACGGTCTTGTTCACATATTGGGTCTGATCCAGCTGGAATTCGAGGCCGTCGGCCGTCTCAAAGGTGGTGGATTGCAGGTCCATCAGCTTTTCGCCCTGCTGGTCCTGCACGAAACGGTTGCCGATGCGCGTGGCCACCGTATAGCCCGCGCATTCGCTGCCGCTCACCTCATAGGCAATGGCGCCATCCACCGGCACCGGGCCGGTGGAGGAATCAACCCGTGCGGGTTCAAAGGAATAGAGCGCGCGGTAAGCCACAAGGCCGGCGGCGGGGGCCATGGTGGGCCACGCCATTCCGAAGATCATCGCCAGGTGAAGGGCCTTCATGCGCATGCGTTGTTTTCCAGACTCAAAGCTAGCATATAATGTTTGGCATCATAACGGCTTCAGGATCAAATGACATGGAATTGAACGGTACGGGCGCCATTGAGGCGAAGTTGAAACAGCTGGGCATTGTGCTGCCGGAGGCGGCCAAGCCTGTGGCAAATTATGTGCCATGGGTGAAAACCGGCAAGCTGGTGTTCGTGGCCGGGCAGATCCCGCTCAAGGATGGCAAGCCACAGCAGCTTGGCGCCTTGGGCGCTGGCGTATCCGTGGAACAGGGGGCTGCGGCGGCGCGGCTGTGCGGCATCAACCTGCTGGCGCAGCTGAAGGCGGCCTGTGATGGGGATTTGGACCGCGTGGCGCGCGTGGTGAAGCTTGTGGGCTTCGTGAACTGTGCCGCTGACTTCACCGACATTCCCAAGGTGGTGAACGGTGCGTCCGACTTGATGGTGGAGGTGTTCGGTGAGGCGGGCAAGCACGCGCGCTCGGCCGTTGGGGCACCTTCCCTGCCCTTGGGTGTTTCGGTGGAAGTGGAAGCGGTGGTGGAGATCAAGTGATGCGTTTCACCCCGCAACTGCGCGCGCTGGATTGGCTGGTGCAGCGTCCCATCGCGCACCGTGGCCTGCATGACGAAGCCAAGGGTGTGATTGAGAATTGCGATGCCGCCTTTGCTGCGGCAGTTGCGCAAGGCTATTCCATCGAATGCGACATCCAGCTCACCGCCGATGGCCAGGCCGTGGTGTTCCATGATGATGAGGTGGACAGGCTGCTTGACGGCCGCGGCAAGGTGAAAGCCTTCACCGTGAAGGAGCTGAAGGCCATGGCCTTCAAGGAGGGCAAGGACAGGGTGCAGACCCTTGCCGAGTTGCTGGAGCAGGTTTCCGGGCGCTCAACGCTGGTGATCGAGATCAAATCCCTGTGGGATGATGACTTCACGCTGACGGACCATGCGCTCGAGGTTTTGGCCAACTACAATGGGCCGCATGCGCTGATGTCATTCGACCCGGATCTCGTGGCGCGCGTGGCTGCCGTGGCGCCGGAGGTGACGCGCGGCATCACCGCCGACCGGGTGATTGACCCCTATTATGATCCCCTGCCCGTGGCGCGGCGCGTGGCGATGCGGGAGTTTGCGCATTTGCCCTTCAGCCGCCCGCATTTTGTGTCGTTTGATTTTCACCAGCTGCCGTTTGCACCTGTCACCGAATTTCAGGCTGCGGGCTTTCCCGTCATCACATGGACGATCAAGAGCGAGGCGGATGCGCAGGCCGCGCGGCGCTGGAGTGACCAGATCACCTTCGAGAATTTCATTCCGGCATGAGCATCAGCGCCCGCGTTCTCGGCTCGATCGCGGATGTTGACGCCGCCACCTGGGACAGGCTGGCCAATCCTGATCATGCGCGCTTCAACCCGTTTGTGAGCCACGCGTTTCTCTGGGCGCTGGAGAAATCCGGCTCGGCCACTGCCGCCACCGGATGGGCGGCGCGGCATGTGGTGCTGGAGCGCGATAGTGAGGTGCTGGCGGCCGCGCCCTGCTATCTCAAATCCCACTCCATGGGTGAATATGTATTCGACCATGGCTGGGCTGATGCCTTCAAGCGGGCTGGCGGGCGCTATTACCCCAAGCTGCAAGTTTCCGTGCCGTTCACACCGGTGACAGCGCCGAAGCTGCTCGCACCAACAGCGGAGTTGCGGGCGGCTCTGGCGGCGGCATTGCTTGAACAGTGCCGAGTGCAACGCGCTTCATCGGTGCATGTGACGTTTGCGCTTGAGGATGACGCGGCGGCTTTGTCCGGCACCAGCTGGCTGGAGCGCAACGACATCCAATTCCATTGGTTCAATGCGGGCTACAAGAGTTTTGATGATTTCCTTGCCGCGCTTTCTTCCTCCAAGCGCAAGAACATCCGCAAGGAGCGTGCCGCCTTGCGGGACACGGGCATTGAATTTGAGGCGCTGACCGGCGATGCCTTGCTGCCCGGGCATTGGGATGCGTTCTGGGAATTCTACATGGATACCGGCAGCCGCAAGTGGGGCCAGCCTTATCTTACGCGCGCGTTCTTTGAGATGATTCACGCCACGCTGCGGCGGCATGTGTTGCTGGTGATGGCGCGGCGCAAGGGGCGGCTCATCGCCGGGGCGCTGAACTTCATCGGCGGTGACACGCTCTATGGGCGGAACTGGGGTTGCACCGAGAACCTGCCTTTCCTGCATTTCGGGACTTGCTACTATCAGGCGATTGATTTCGCGATTGCCCGCGGCCTGCGGGTCATCGAAGCGGGTGCGCAGGGCGAACACAAGCTGGCGCGCGGCTATGTGCCGGTGAAGACGCGCAGCTTCCACCATCTCGCGCACCCAGGGTTGGCGCGTGCGGTGGCGGACTATCTGGTGCAGGAGCGCGAGGCGATCGCCGAAGGCCAGCAGGAGCTTGCGGCTCATGCGCCCTTCCGCCATGTTGAGAGGGAGTGAGGTGTGCCATGGCTTATGATTCAGACAACATTTTCGCCAAGATCCTGCGCGGCGAAATTCCCGCCCACAAGATCTATGAAGATGAGCATACGCTGGCCTTCATGGATGTGATGCCGCAATGCGATGGGCATTGCCTGGTGATCCCGAAGGCAGGCTCACGCGGGCTGGTGGATGC
>JAGWTZ010000084.1 GCA_028868695.1 Alphaproteobacteria bacterium
CAGCGTGGCCAGCAGCGCGCCGATCAGCGGCAGGGGCCGCCACAGGCCAGCAAGGATGGAGAAGGCAAGGCCCGCCGCCGCCACCAGCACCATCTCGAAATCCGCCACCCATTCGGGGCGCGAGAGAAACTGGCCTGACAGCACCTGTTCCAACGCCTGGGCGTGAACCGCCACGCCCGGCAGGCTTTCGCCGAGGCTGGAGACGCGCGTGTCCAGAAGCCCTGTGGCCGTGGCGCCCACCAGCACGATGTGGCCCTCGATCAGCGGGCGCAGGCTGGCAAGCTGGCTGGGGTCCAGCAGCTGTGCTGCGGAAACATAGAGGTTCGGGTCATCATGGTGATAATAGACTGCCAGCGCACCCTGTTCGGCAGTGGGGATTTCGATCTGGCCCACGCGGATGGAATTGACAGCACCCGCCAGCGTGGGCGAGCCATTGACCACGACGGTTTGCTGGCCTTGCGCCACGCGCAGCGCCTCCAGCGCCAATGAAGGGAAGGGCTTCTCACCGCCGCGCCACAGCAGCGGCAGCGCGCGCACCACGCCGCCATTGCCTGCCAGATCAATGTTGATGACACCAAGGCCGCGGGCCGCAGCATCAAGTGCGGGAAGATTGCCGACCAGGCCTTCCATCACGGGCAGGCCGGTCTGCACCTCCTGGCCAGTCACCGCAAAACCGGCCTTGGGCTGCGGGCCTGTGGCGGAGGCGGCGGGCAGGGCCGAGGCCGCCAAGACAACAGGCGCCTTGGCGATGGCGGCGGCGAAGGCCTTGTCATGGTCCGGCAGGTCTTGCCCCGGCTGTGTGGACAGCATGGCCTTCACGGCGGGGTCTTGCACCAGTTGCGAGGGGGAGCTGCGGTCTGGCTCGGCAAAGAGAATGTCGAACACAATAGCTTGCGCGCCAAGGCTGGTGAGGTTTTCCACCAATGTTGCCAGCCTGTCGCGCGGCCAGGGCCATTGGCCGAGCTTGGCCAGGGCCGCCTCGTCAATCGCCACCACGCGCACCGGCTGCGGCGGCGAGGCGCGCGGCCACAGGCGCTGCAGCGTGTCGAAGCCCGAGGCGCGCAGGCTGGCCATCACCGGCGGGTCAGACAGGCGCAGCGAAATCAGCCCAAGGCAGGCCAGCAAGCCAAGCAGGATGCCGAAGATGTGGCGCTTCAATGCGGCGTCCCTAAGTGATCAGCGTGCCGGAGAAACAGCGCATCGCATGGCCTAGCCACATTTTGCCCGGCAGCCTGTGGGAGGAGGAGGGGCGTTTCCGCCGCCCTGGTTGGTCAGCTCCAGGATCCGCTCACAGCTCGCCGTGTTCAGATGGAAATCGGAACGCAGGCGCGATTGGTCGATGATGAAGGGCAGGTGGTTCTTCATGCTGGCCGATTGTTCATAGCCAAGCAGCGGCCGCGCGCCGTCTGGCTGGGCGATGCCGGCATGGCAGTTGGCTTCAATGTCCACGCAGGACTTCTTGCCCTTGCGGCACAGATGCACCTTGCCCTTGAGCACGGCCACGCCTGTGTCCTGGCTCACCCAGAAGTCAAAGCCGGTGCCGCGGATGCCAATGGTGGCGTTGGCGGTCTGGATGTCATAGGCGGATTTGGCGCTGTTGCCGGTGATGAAGCGGAAGGTGCCGCGCAGCGCGTCCACGCCCAAGGCTTGGGCCTTGTTGCCGCCCTTCATCAGGTATTTTTCGATCACCAGGCTCGAATGCTCGCCCACCACCAGCCTGGTGCCGTCGGTGAACAGCAATTGCACATTGCCTGAAGCGACGTCGATCTTGTCATGCTCATTGACGGTGGAGTTGACGCTGGCGGCCTTGCCTGAAATGGTGGCGCTGCCCGAAAGGCCGACGACTTGCGCAATGCTGTCCGCCAAGGCGGGAACGGCGGTGCTTGCGAGAATGAGGAGAACGCCTATAAATTTGCGGTGAAACATGGAACACCCACAGATGATAGACCCCCTGGGCCCAAGTGTTAGGGAACAACGCCCGCGAATGCAACTTCAAACTGGAAAGTGCGCGTGATGTCGAGCCTTGCTGCGCTGCTGGCTTTTCTTGCCTTGCTGCAAGTTAAGCACTTTGTGTGTGACGGCCTGTTGCAAACCAGCGCCATGGTGGAGGCCAAGCGCTTCTATGGCGCGCGCCTGGGCCTTCTCCATGCCGGGCTGCACGGGGTTGGCAGCGTGGTTGTTGGCGTTCTGGCGCTGGGCGGGGTGGTGTTTCCGCTGTTCCTCGGCGTGCTCGATGCGGTGATCCACTACCATGTGGATTTCAGCAAGGAAAACATCGTCAAGCGGCTGGGCTACACGCCGGCCAATGCGCCCTTCTGGTGGGCGATCAGCGCCGACCAGATGCTGCATCATATGACTTACCTGCTGTTCGCCTGGATGAGCTTCCGCAGCTGAGGCGGAAGCGCTGCCTCAAGGCATCACCGGCTCGCGCTCCAGCACCTTGCGGGTGTTGGATTGGCGCATCTTCTGGGCGAGGTCGCGGCCCAGCACCTGGAAGAGAATGCCGTTGATCTGCTTGTCACTGGCCGTCACCTTGGCCATGCGCATGCGCGAGAAGGCGAGCATGCGGGCAGGCTCCTCCACCGTCACGCGCGCCGTGGCAGGGTTGCCGGTGAGATAGGCGATTTCGCCGATGAAGGCGCCATTGTCGAGATGCGCCACGGTGTGGCCGTCCACCTCCACCTTGGCGCGGCCGGAGAGGATGAAATACAGCGCATCCACCGGCGCATCCTGCCTGGTGATCAGGTCTCCCGGCGCAAAGGTTTTCCAGTCGGCGGCGCGCAGCAGCTTGGCGATCTGCGTGTCGTCCAGCCCCTCGAAGGCGCGGCGCAGCATCAGCGCATCCTCGCTGGGCAGGCGGGCATTGGCGCGCTCGCGCAGCAGCAGGGCCAGTTCATAGACGTTGATGAGGATGAACACCGTGTCCCAGGGCAGGCCGGTGTGCAGGCTGGTCTTGGTCAGGCTGAAATAGAGGATCTCCAGCCCCAGGCCGATCACCGCCGCGGTGCGCAGCCAGAACATGTTGGTCAGGAAATACGAGATGGCGATCACCACATAGGAGAGGTGTTCGGTCAGGTCGGTGGGGGTGATGAAGCTGTCCATGTCGCGTGGTCTGGCCTTGTTTTTGGGTCATGCTTCCCGCCCCGGAAAGGCCCTGTCAAGCCGCGCGGGGCTGGGCAGGGCACCCGGAATGGGGGCACTTTGGGTTTCCTTATGCCATGCGATTCCTGTATGTGCGATGAACGGAATTTGGGCTTGGGGGCGGTTTGGCCGCGCCGGTGGGCGCCAAATTGGCGGGCGTGGCGTAATGGTAGCCGCAACGGACTTAAAATCCGTTGGGAGAAATCCCGTGCCGGTTCGAGTCCGGCCGCCCGCACCAGCCGCTGTGCAATGGGGCCGCCCCGGCGGCGGGGAGCGAAGGAATGACCGACAAGATTGATCAGGCGCTGGCAGTAGCTGTGGCGCAGTTTTCAGCCAAGCGGCCGCAATCGGCGGCGCTGTTTGAGCGGGCCAAGCGCGTCATGCCCGGCGGCAACACGCGCACGGTGCTGTTTGCCCAGCCTTTCCCCATCCGCATCGCCCGCGCCGAGGGGGCATGCCTGCATGATGTTGACGGGCATTCCTACCGCGATTTCCTGGGCGAATATTCCGCCGGCATCTATGGCCATTCGCACCCCGCCATTGCCGCGGCGGTGGCGGAAGCGGTGGCCGGCGGCCTCAACTTCGGCGCCCATCATGTGCGCGAGGTGGAGTTTGCTGAATCCGTGTGCCAGCGCTTTGCGCTTGAACGCGTGCGCTTCACCAATTCCGGCACCGAGGCCAACATGATGGCGATTGCCGCGGCCCGGGCCTTCACCGGGCGGGGGCGCATCATGGTGATGCAGGGCGGCTATCACGGCGGCACGCTGTATTTCGTGCGCGGCGCCTCGCCCGTCAACGCGCCGTTTGAGGCGGTGCTGGCGCCGTTCAATGATATCGAAGCCACGCGGGCGCTGATCAGCGATGACCTCGCGGCCATCGTGGTGGAGCCGATGCAGGGCTCCGGCGGCTGTATTCCCGCCACGGTGGAGTTTCTGGCCATGCTGCGCGCGGAAGCCACGCGGCGTGGCATCGTGCTGATTTTCGATGAGGTGATGACCTCGCGCTTCGGTTCGGGCGGTCTGGCGCAGGTGCATGGCATCCAGCCGGATTTGAAAACCCTGGGCAAATATATTGGCGGCGGCATGAGCTTTGGCGCCTTTGGCGGCAAGGCCACGGTGATGGATCTGTTTGACCCCACGCGCCCCAACGCGCTGCCGCATGCGGGCACCTTCAACAACAACACGCTCACCATGGCGGCGGGCCTCAAGGGCATCCGCGACATCTTCACGCCGGACGCGGCCGCGGCGCTGAACGCGCGTGGCGAGCGGCTAAAGACGGCGCTCAATGGCGTGTTCATGCACTACCAGATGGCCTGGCAGGTGACGGGCATCGGTTCGCTGTTGAATTTCCACCCCGTGTCCGGCGCCATCGCCAGCACGGGCGATCTCGCCAAGGCCGACGTGCGGCTACGGCGGCTGCTCTATTATCACCTGCTGGAAGAGGGCATCTATCTGGCCGAGCGCGGCTACATGGCCCTCTCGCTCGCGCTGGCTGAAGCCGACCATGAAGCCCTGCTGCAGGCGGTGGAAGGCTTCGCGCAGCGTTACCGCGGCGTGGTCTAGGCTTTTCGCGCCAAGCCGTGATTTCGATCAACTTGCCTGACTTTAGACGATTCCGTCTAAAGTCAGGTTGATCTAAAGCTGCCGCGCCAGTGCCCGGGCGAGGTTGCCCTTCTTGCCGGCCTCAACGCCTTCAAGGCCCAGCCATCCGGCCATGCGGGCCAGTTCCTCCGCCAAGGCGGGGGCAACCGTGGCGTGATCGGCCATCTCCTCGGCGTGGATGGCATTGGCGCGCAGCACGCCGGCCTCGCGGTCGGCCTTCAGGCACACCCGGCCCACAATTTCCTCACCCATCAGGAAGGGCAGCACGTAATAGCCGAATTTCCGTTTGGCTTCAGGGGTATAGATTTCAATCCTATAGTGGAAGTTGAACAGCCGCTCGGCGCGTTCGCGGTTCCACACCAGCGGGTCGAAGGGCGAAAGCAGGGCCTGGCCACCCGCCTTCCTGGGCAGCTTCGCCTCCGGCAGCAGATAGGCGGGCTTGGCCCAGCCATCGACGCCCACTTCAACCAGCTTGCCCGATGCCACCAGCGCCAGCAAGGCGGCGCGCGCCTCAGCCACCGGCAGGCGGAAATAATCGCGCAGGTCAATCCCGGTGGCGATGCCCAAGGCCCCAGCCGCCATCAGCATCAGCTGCTGGAACGCTTCCGCCTCATCGGGCGTGGGCAGGGCGAGGATGGATTGCGGGATCACCCGTTCCGGCACGTCATAAAGCCGTTCGAAATTGTCGCGCTGCGCAGTGGTGACATGGCCATGGTCGAACAGGCATTCGATGGCGATCTTGCCCTTGCTCCAGCCCCACCAGCCGCCCGCCGATTGGCCGGCGCCTGGAATTTCCGCGGCGCGCACCGGGCCGTTCTTTTCGATGAAGGCCAGCGTCTTGGCCAGGAAGGCCTTCTCCTCGCGGGCGAAGCGGTCAAAGCCGCCATATTTGCCGTCGCCCTTTCTGGCGCGCGCATGGCGCCAGCGCATCAGAGGGTGCAGCGGCAGGGGCACAAGGCTTGCCTCATGCGCCCAGCATTCGAAAACCGTGCGGCCAGTCTTGGCCAGCGTGCGCTTGTCCAGCGTGGCGCGGTCATAGGCGCCAAGGCGCGAGAACAGCGGCAGGTAATGCGAGCGGGTGAGCACATTCACGCTGTCAATCTGCAGCAGGTGCATCTCATCAATGGTGGAAGCCAGCCTGGCCCAGCCGGCGGATTTGTCACGCGGCTGCTGGCGGAAGCCCTGGGCGGAAAGCGCGATGCGCCGTGCCTCAGCCTGAGACAGGCGCTCCTTCATTGCCTATGCGGCGGCCTTGCCGTCATGCCACACGGCTTCGGCGGGCTTGGCATCGCCGGCAGCCAGCGCCTTGTTGAACTTGTACAGCGTCGAGCAATAGGGGCAGATGGTTTCAGATGCGGCGCCCATGTCGATGAACACATGCGGGTGGTCAAAAGGAGGCAGGGCGCCGATGCACATGAATTCCTTCGCACCCACTTCAATCGAGGCAAGGCCCATGGAATTCTGGAAATGCGGGGTTGCGCTGGCGGCCATCATCGTCCTCAAAGTCTTGTGTTTGGTGGCCCGCGATAGCATAGATGGCCCATGACTGAAAAGTTCAATTCTGCCGGTGTGGAGATTGCCTATGAGACATGGGGGCAGGGCCCGCCGGTGCTGCTCATCCACGGCTTTGCCTCCAACCGCAATGTGAACTGGGTGGATACCGGCTGGGTCAAGGCGCTCACCGTCGCAGGCTACAGGGTGATAGCGCTGGACAACCGCGGCCATGGTGAAAGCGGCAAGCTTTATGACTCGAACCAGTATCTCGCGCCGATGATGGCCGATGACGCCAAGCGCCTGCTGGACCATCTCGACATCGAAAAGGCGGCGGTGATGGGCTATTCGATGGGCGCGCGCATCACGGCCTTCCTCACCATGCAGAACCCCGGCCGCGTGCGCTGCGCGATCTTCGCCGGGCTGGCGGAGCGGATGATCAGCGGCGTGGGCGGGGCCGAGGAAATCGCCGAGGCGCTGGAAGCCGCGCATCTGGGCGATGTCACCCACCGCGAGGCGCGCGGCTTCCGCATCTTCGCCGACAGCACAAGGTCAGACCGCGCGGCGCTGGCCGCCTGCATCCGCTCTTCGCGCGTCAGGATCAAGGCCGAGGCGCTGGCCGCCATCCGCTGCCCGGTTCTGGTGGTGGCGGGCGAGCTTGATGAAATCTCCGGCCCGGTTGCGGGCCTCACCAGCGTCATCCCCGGCGCCAAAGGCGTCGTGCTGCCCAAGCGCAACCACATGAACGCCGTGGGCGATAGCGGCTACAAGGAAGCGGTGATCAGGTTTCTGGGGGAGGCGGGAGAGTAGGCGAAGCTTTTCGCCGCGCCCTTCTGCTCCCCGGAGGGGGAGCTGCCGGCGCAGCAGGCTGAGGGGCGATGGGTTCAGACATTCAACGCGCAAGCCCCAACATCCCTCCCCACCCTTCCCCCTCCGGGGGAAGGTGCCCGAAGGGCGGATGAGGGCCAATGCGCAAGCATTGGTCTTTCTTTCAACAGGCGCAGATGCAAAACCGTTCAGGACGTGCTGAACCCAAGCCCACGCCCTGCGTGCGTGGCCCTCATCCGCCCTTCGGGCACCTTCTCCCAAGGGGAGAAGGGCATGGGTTTTGCTCCTGTCATTCCGTGCAAGCGCCTCAGCTTTCGCTCCCGCTCACTCCCCACGTCCGTCATTCCGTGCAAGCGCCGGGCGAAGCCCGCCCATCATTGCAAAGCAATGATGGGTCTGCGCGCGACACGGAATCCCGCTTGGCCACAGGCTCCGCACCCGGCCCAAGCTGGGCCCCTGCTTTCGCAGGGGTGACGGAGTGTGTGAGAGGGACAGAGAATTAACTTGCTTTTATTCCTAGGATGTGCTAGCTGCCTTCCG
>JAGWTZ010000037.1 GCA_028868695.1 Alphaproteobacteria bacterium
AGGGGCGCGCAGCTCCATGCCCGTGCGCGCATGCAATTCATCATTCAGGCTCTGGCGCAGTTCATGGTCGGTCATCATGGCCCATCCTAGGGCGCAATCATTCCACGGGCCTGCCGCCAGCGGCAAGCCGCAACTCGGGCCCGCCAAAAAAACAACCCGCCGGAGAGAGGGCGGGCTGTTTTCGTGTGGGGCGGAAACCGGGCCACCACCCGGCATTGCTGCTGGGGATGTGTGGGGTGCAAGGGGCCGGATGGGCGGCCCGGTTTCCGGCGCGGGGGCGGCGGTGAGGTCTTCCCCCGCCCCCGTGTGGGGAAAAATCAGTAGGCGCCGCGGCCGGAGACAACCGCGCGCACGGTGAGCATGATCATCAGCACATCGGTTAGCAGGGTGCGCGTCTTGGCATAGGCGAGGTCCATGTTCACCATGCGGTCAAAGCTGATTTCGGCACGGCCGGAAACCTGCCAGGGGCCGGTGAGGCCCGGCTTCACCGCCAGGCGCGCCAGCGCCTTTTGCGGATAGGCGGCCACTTCCTGTGGCAGCGCCGGGCGCGGGCCAACGATGGCCATCTCGCCCTTGAGCACATTGATGATCTGCGGCAGCTCATCCAGCGAGAAGCGGCGCAGGATGCGGCCCATGCGGGTCACGCGCGGGTCATTCTTGCTCTTGAAGCACACGCCCTTGCGCTCGGAGAGATGCAGGAGTGCGGCGCGGCGGGCTTCCGCGTCCTTGTACATGGAGCGGAACTTGTAAACCTTGAACAGCTCGCCATCCTTGCCCACGCGCTGCTGCGTGAAGAACACCGGGCCGGAGGATTCAAGCCTGATCGCCGCGGCGATGAGCGCAAACAGCGGCGACAGCGCCAGCAGGGCGCCGCCCGACATGGCAATGTCCAGCGCGCGGCGGCTGATGCGGCCGCTGTCCAGCGCCATCTGGGAGGCAAGCCTTTCGCGCGCGGCGCGCAGGATGAAGGCCGGGTTGCCGAGAACATAGCGGCGGAACATGCGGCGCGGCTCAATGGCGAAGCGCCAGGTCCATTCCAGCCCCAGCTTGCGCAGCAGGCCGGGGGCGCGAGACACGCGGCCGGACCAGAAATCAAACTGCGCACCCACGCCAAACACCAGTTCGGCATTCAGGCGGTGGCGGTTGCGGGCGATCCACAAATCCTGCTTCGGCACGCCCAGCGCCACCAGCACGATGCTGGCGCCGGAGGCATTGATGCGCTCGATGATGCCGTCTTCCTCGGCCGGCGTGAAAAAGCCATGGCGGGTGCCTGTCACCTTGAGGCCGGGGGCCAGGCCCTCGGCGGTCTTGGCGGCCTTCTGGGCAATGCCCGGCTGGCTGCCGAAGAAAAACACGCCAAGCCCGCGGGCGGCAGCCTCTTTCATCAGCGGTGGGAACAGGTCGGTGCCGTTCAGGTTTTCAACGAACTTGGCGCCATTCATCTTGGCGGCGAGCTGCATGCCCGAACCGTCCGGCAGGATGGCCGAAGCACGCTGCAAGGCCCAGCGGTAGGCCGGGTCCTGGGCCGCCACATTCATGCAATGGGCATTGGCGAAGGCGATGGTTTTCTTGCCCTTTTCGAACAGCCAGTCAAAAACCCGGTGGCGGGTTTCGTTGACGATGTTGAAATCGAACAGCGGCAGGGTGGCGAGGCTTTGCATCGGAAGGGTGGCGGCGTTTTGCATGGGGTGCTCCAGTGTTGGTGGCAACATGCCCCGGCAGCGCGCGCCAAAACACCGTGCAAGTGGCGCGTTTCAAACGCTTTTTGGCGGGTTGAAGGCCGCGAGGCTAGGCGCGCCTGTCCAAAAGGATAGGAGGCCTGTCCCTTCGCGCAGTGTGCTAGATGAATGGGGCGTTGCCGGGAATCATTCAATTTGTAATTGAACAACACACTTGATTAATCTCCAATTGGTAAGCTGACCGCATCGAAAAGGCTTGGGCATGAAAGTTCTACTCGCAGACGATCACGATCTGGTGCGCGACACGCTGGCGGCATATTTGATGCGCGAGCCGGGCATCGAGGTGGCCACGGTTTCGGATTTTCCGGCCGTGACCAAGCGCATCAAGGCGGAAGGCCAGTTTGACCTTGTGCTCTTGGATTACAACATGCCGGGCATGAACGGGCTTCAAGGCCTGTCCAGGGCGCTGGAGGCGACGGGCGGCCGCCCGGTGGCCATCATCTCGGGCACTGCCAACCGCTCCGTGGCCGAAGAGGCGCTGGCGGCCGGCGCCATGGGCTTCCTGCCCAAGAGCATGGCCGCCAAGACGCTGATCCACGCCATCCGCTTCATGGCGGCAGGCGAAAAATATGCGCCTGTCGAATTCATGAACGCTAAGGACGAGGGCGCCGAGAACCCGCTCGCCTCACAGCTCACCAAGCGTGAGCTGGAAGTTCTGCGCGGCCTGATGAAGGGCCAGTCCAACAAGGAAATCGCCCGGGATGTTGAGCTGCAGGAAGTGACGGTGAAGCTGCACGTCAAAACCCTGTGCCGCAAGATCAATGCCCGCAACCGCACTCATGCCGCGATGATCGCCAAGGAAGCCGGCCTCGAATAGGCCTATCCTTTGGTATGGCTGGTTGCGCCGAAAGACCTTGAATCTCTGCGCCCGCGCAAGCGCGGCGTAGGTGCAAGAAGAATAGAAGCAAGGCCATGCAAAACCGCAATTCCATTCACGTTGGCCCGTGGCCAGATTCAAGGCCCATTCCTCTGGCCCCGCGCCGCGCCGCCAAGCCGCCCATGGCGGCTGCCGCGCTGGAAGGGCGCCGCGCATTTTTCCGTATCAAGCGCCAGCCCTTGCGGGATCTCTCGCTCGCCCGCCTGCTCAAAGGCGGCCGCCTGTCCGACAGCGGCCGCCTGGGCCGTTATGCGCTGCTGGTGGCCACCGGCGTTGCCTTCACGTGGCTGCCGGCCATCGCCTACATCAAGTTTGCCAAGCCGCAGTTCAAATCCCATTTCTCGCTGATCCTGCCGGGCGCGGGCATTGCCTCCTCGATCAATCTTGCTGATATCGGACAGGCTTCCTCAGCCGCCAATTCGGCCTATGCCAGCACCTCGATCAGCCCGACGGTGACCTACAAGAACCTCATCATGTCCGCCAATGTGGTGGAGCAGGCCGCCGCCAAGCTGGGCCTTCCGCCCGAGGCCATGCCCGTGCCCACCATCAAGCTGGTGGATGAAACCAGCTTTATCACGGTGGAAATGCCCGGCTATTCCGGCGAGGAGGCGCGCGACCGCGCCGCCGCCATCCAGGACGCCTTTTTCACCGAGCTGAACAAGCTGCGCGACGATGAAATCAAGCGCCGCGAAGGCTCCACCATCGACACGGTGCGTGAATATGAGCAGAAGGTGAATGCCGTGCGCGCCGAGATCAGCGCGCTGCAGGCCAAGAGCGGCCTGAACTCGGTTGAACAGTTCAGCACCATGGTTTCCGGCGCTGACACGCTGAAAGCCCATATTGCCGAGACAGAGGCCGCGCTGGCCAAGTCTCAGCAATCCTCGGGCGCCCTGGCCGCAACGCTGAGCCTCACGCCGGCCCAGGCGGCGCTGGCCATGAAGCTGCATGCCGACCCGCAATTCCAGGCGCTGGCCGACGCCACTTCCAAGGCCCAGGCAGACTATGCCGAGGCCGGCCAGCAATATGGCGCCAACCACCCCAAGGTGGTTGAGGCCCGCACCCGCTTTGAAGGCGCGCAAGGCCAGATGATGGCCCGCGCCGCGCGCCTCACCGGCCTCAGCGCCAAGCAGTTGACTGGCAAGCTTGATTTCTCGCCAGCAGGCCAGCGCTCACCCCTGATGTCTCAGCTGGTGACGCTGGAGACAGACCGTGAGGGCCTGCAAGGCCAGCTCGCCGCCGAACATGCCGATCTCGACAAGCGCAGCGCCCAGATTGCCGGCCTTGCCGCAACGGCGGCACAGCTTGACAAGCTGAACCGTGATTTCAAGGTGGCGGAAGCGGTGTTCGCCTCGGCGCTGGCCCGCATCAACACCTCGAAGACCGACATCTTCGCGTCTTACCCGATGGTGCAGGTGACCGAAGCGCCGGTGAAGCCGCTGCTGCCCTCCTCGCCCAACAAGAAGCTGGCGCTGATTGCCGCCGCCGCCGCCAGCCTGATGATTTTCTTCGCCGCCGGCCTTGGCTGGATCCGCCGCCCATTGATTGACAAGCTTTTGAAGAAGCAGCACGAAGGGGCATGACGCAACGCACGTTGCCTGAAAACATCTGCTTCTGGGCCTTTGTTCTCACCTGGCCCTTCTATGCCATTGGCGCGCTGTTCCTTGTGGGCCCCATTCTTGCCTGGAGCCTGCTCGCGCTTGCCGGCTTTGCGGCCTATTTCGGCGAGGCGGTGCGTGATGACTTGCGCATCGCCGGGCCTCTGCCGCCGCTGGTTCTGGGCTGGATCATTGGCATGCTCGCCATGCTTGTCGTGCTGTGGGTTGGCCACATGAACTGGGATCTGGGCCTTGGCCAGACGATCAAGTCATCGGTTGGCTGGGCCAAGGGCTGGGCGATGATCGCCATCTTCATCTGGGTGGGGGCCGTGCTGCAAATCCGCCGCGAGGTTCTGGTGCGCAGCCAGAACATCGTGGGCCTGATCACGCTGCTGCTGTTCCCGCTGATGTTTGTGGCACCCTATATCGGCCTGCCTTCGCGGCTTTATGTGTCGCCGCTGCAGGCCACCGGCGGGCCGGGGCCGGAATATTTCTCGGTCTATCTCTTCACCATCGACCCCGAAACCATGACGCCGCGCTGGCAATTCTATGCGCCATGGGCGCCCTTCGCCGGCCTCTTGGGCGTGACCATGGCCATCTTTGCGCTGGAGGATGAGAAGAAGTTCTGGAAATACAGCGGCCTCTTGGCCGGTGTGCTGATGATCTATTTCTCCAAGTCACGCATGAGCCTGGTGGGCCTTGCCGCCTGCCTGATCATTCCGCGCCTGATGCCCTACCTCAAATATTCCAAGGCCTGGGTGGTGCTGGCGGGCCTCACCTCGCTGTTCGCGGTGTTCGGGCAAACGGTGCTGGGGCTGGTGAGTGATGCGGTGGAAGGCTTCCGCGCCGCCCGCATGAGCAGCACGCGAGTACGCGACACCATCCAGAGCATTGGCTATTACCGCTGGCAGACCGAGGCGCCATGGTTCGGCCACGGCACGGTGGAGCGCGGCCCCCACATCGTTGAATTCATGCCGATCGGCAGCCACCACACCTGGTATGCGCTGCTGTTTGTCAAAGGCATCTTCGGCTTTTTCTCCTTCCTCATTCCCATGCTGTGGCATCTCCTCGCCGTGGCACTGGATGCGGTGCGCAGCCCGCGCGGCCGCCTGCCGCTGGCGCTGCTTCTGAACCTGCTGATCCTCACCTTCGGCGAGAACATCGAGATCGAGGTTTACCTTCTGTGGCCCGCCTTTGTGGCCCTCGGCATCCACACCCGCGAGATGCTGCGCCACCCGGCCTAACAAAAAGGGCCCCTTCCTCGGGCAAGGAAGGGACCCTGGGCAGGCCAGTGCCAGTGCTGGGGTAGTCCCGGCTCAGGCCGCCATCTGTGCAGGCGCCGTCTGGCGCGTGAGGGAGTGGGTCAAGTCGTTCCAGGCCTTGATGAAGGCCCATTCTGCGCCGGCCACGCCCGCGGAAAGCCGTAAGCCGGTGGCAACGTCGCGCTGCAGGCCATTGGCAAAGAGCGCCTTCCAGCCATCCACGGTGTTTTCCGAAATCGCAATTGCGCCGGCCGCCACATGCTGCTTCAGGCCGTCAGCGCCCGAGCAATAGACCGCGCGGCCCGCCGCCATGGCTTCCAGCGCCACAAGGCCATAAGGCTCCCAGCGCGAAGGCATGGCCACGGCGTCCACCTCGGCCATGGCCAGGGCGGGGGCGTCGGTGTTGCCCTTGAAGATCACATTGTGATGGCCATAGGCCTGGCGCTGCAGCTTGTCCTTCACCGGGCCGTCGCCGATCATCACCAGCTGAATGTCCCTGGGGTTGGCGGCGAGGAAGGCTTCGAGCACGATGTCGAAGCCCTTCTGCTCATGGAAGCGGCCCATGCAGGCAAGCTTGAACGGCCCGGTTGGCCGCCGGCCCACCACGGCCATGAATGGCTCAAGGCCAACGCAGGAGGAAATCGTCACCAGCTGGTCCGGCTGGCAATAGCCGCGCCGGGCGATCCATTCGGCCTGCGGCTCGCTCACCGCCACGACACGGTCAAACAGGCAATAGGTGAGGTTGAGGAGATCACTGAACCGGTCCCCCGCCTTCACCTTCAGTGCCGCATAGCGCTGTGAATAGGAGTGTTCGACATGCACCAGCGGCGTTTCCGGATGCGTGGCGCGCAGCGAGGTGAAGAACGGCAGGTTCTTCCAGCAGGCCGACATGTGCGAGACGATCACATCCGCCTCGATCAGCGGCGCCTTGCGCAAGCCGCGCTCCACCCGCACGATCTTGTGCTGGTCATGCGTCAGTTCACTGGCGCCCACAAGTGTTTCGAGAAGGCGGTTCACACCGCCCCAGGATGCGTCATCAACAATATGGACAACAAGATTCTTCATTTGGGCCTCCCTTTAATTGGCGTGGCTGCTGGTGAGATTGAACAGGTTCTGCGGCTTGGTTGAGAACACGCGCAGCGCAAGCGCAGCCAGCAGGGTGACGGTGGTTTTGACAGGCTCTTCGGCCAGCGGCTTCGCAGAGGTGCGCAGCGCCTGGGTCATCAGGGCCAATGCCACTTTGCCGTCGCCCATCATGAAGGCGCGGCGGGCGAGGAAGCGCAGCTGATAGGCCTCGGCCACCGGCGCCACCTTGGCGGCGAAATCCGGCGCCAGGCCGCGCACCTTGTCGCGCACCCGCTTCCAGGTTTCGTATTGCTTGGTGATGTTGGCGGAAAGCCCGCCGAAATTGATCCGGTAGCGCGTCAGCAGGCCAGGAATGCCCTCCACCTTCCAGTCGGTGGAGAGGATGAAGCGCAGCCAGGCGTCGATGTCTTCCGATTGGCGCAAGGTTTCATCGAACCACCAATCACGCTCTTCCTCGCCAGCCGGGCGGAAGGCAATCGCGTCAAAGGCCGCCTTGCGCACCACCGGGGCAGAACCATTGCCAATCGGGTTGCGCTTGAACACATCGGCCGCCGTAATGCCGGAAAGCTTGGGGCGCTGGGCCACTTTCAGGAACTTGCCCGCCTCGTCAATCATCGAAGAGCCGGCATAGCTGATGCCAACATGCGGGTTGCCATCGAGATGGGCGCAGTGCCGCTCCAGCTTTTCAGGCTCCCAGACGTCATCCGAGTCGCAGAAGGCCACATATTCGCCCTTGGCGTGATGGAGGCCGGTGTTGCGGGCACCCGCAAGGCCGCGGTTGCGCTGGGTGATCATGCGCAGCTTGGGCGAATTGAATTCCGCCACCACGTCAGCGGTGGCGTCGGTGGCGCCGTCATTGACGACAATCACTTCGAAATCCTGCAGTGTCTGATTCAGGATTGAGCGCAGCGTCTCGCCGATGGTGGCGGCCACGTTGTAGGCGGGAACGACGACGGTGACTTTCGGGCTTTGCATGGGAAATTCCTTAGCGGCAAAAAACATGGGAACGGACGGCGCGCGGCAGCAATGGCGCGGCCAGCGCGCCCAGCATGGTGAAACCGCCGCGGCGCAGCGGGCTGAAAAAGGATTTGGGTGAGCGGCGCGCGCCAGCCACGGCAAGCCGCAAGGCCTCAAGGCCCGGCGCTCCGGTGCGCAGCGCGCGGCGCGCGAGATAGCGGAGGTTTCCCGCATCTGCCGCAGCAATTTCCATGGGCGACAAGGCGGCAGGCGAGGCCTGAAGCGTTTCAAGCGCCTTGTGCCAGCCCGCCCGCATCAGCCTGAGATTGGTGGAGAGGCCCGTGAGGCTGGTGCGGTAGCACACGAGGTGCTGGTCAATGCCGGCAATCTTGCCGCCAGCCGCCGCAAGGCGCACCAGCAGCTCAACATCTTCATTGTGCACGATGCTGGTGTCAAAGCCGCCAGCCTGAACAAAGGCAGCGCGGCGCAGCACCAGGTTCGACATGGTGCAGACCGGATTGTCGCGCAGGAAATCCGCCGCCACGAGGTCGCGGGTGTAAACCGTGGAATAGGTCTCCGGTGTTTCGGGCGAAACGCGGAAGAAGGAAATCTGGCCATATACGCCGCTCAGGCTTGCATCCTGGCGCAAGCGCAGCAGGCTGGCCGAAAGCTTGGCAGGCATCCACACATCATCACTGTCGAGGAAGGCGAGGAATTCACCCTTGGCATGGCTGAGGCCGGCAAGATTGCGCGCTGCCGAGGGCCCAAGCCGTTTGGTGGCCAGCATGGTGAAGCGTGGATCAGCTTCCGCAAAGCGCGCGGCAATGGCGGGCGTGTCATCGCTGGAGCCGTCATCGACAAGGATCGCTTCCCAATCCTGGCAGGTTTGCGCCTGAAGGGACTTCAGCGTATCCGCCAGCGTGCCGGCAGCATTCCAGCAGGGAATGATCACGCTGAATTGCGGTGTCTTGCTGCGGGCCTGTTGTTTCTGGGTGCTCATGATTGCGGTTTGCGTTGTGTGTTGCGATGAAGCCACCATAGCCACACCCATTGCCGCAATCGCTGGCACGCCGGAACAGCCCATGCCTGATTTGGGATGGGCGCGCATAACCGAAAGGATAGCGCTGCTCAGGAAGTTTGCCGGGCGGCGCGGGTTGCGACGCAGCGCGGAGGCGCAAACGCTCCGCAAAGGTGAATCGAAATTCACCACGCCAGCTATACTTTCGCACAGGATTTTGCTCGCAGTAGAGCGTCCTCCTCCCCTTGCACAGATGCCCGGCCTTGTGGCGCGCAGGCATATTGCCCGGCAGAAATAAGGGGTAGTCAAATGAAGTCTGTTCTCAACACCAAGTTCCGCCGCAAGGCGAATGGCGCGATCTGCGCCGCATTGATTCCGGCCTTGCTGGCCGGCTGTTCCAGCCACTCGCCCATCACCAATCTTGAGCCGGTGGCCGAAGGCCGCAGCTATCAGGCCGAATACCGCGCCCAGGGCAGCGCCAAGGATGTGCGGATCACGCCAACCTCGGCCAGCGCCGATGAAAGCCGGTGCCTTTCGCAGGCCCCGGCCACTTCGGCACCCGTGCCATTCCTCGCCACGGAAATGCTGAACACCGGCGACCTTCTCGATGTGGCCATCGGCACGGATGTGACACTCTCGGGCAAATATGAAGTCTCCTCCGACGGCGCGGTGAAAATCCGCGATGTCGCGCCGGTGATGGCCTTTGGCCGCAGCGTTGATGACGTGGCGCGCGATATCGCCAAGGCATTGGTGAAGAGCAAGTTTTACAATGTGGCCCCGGCCATCTCGGTGCGCCTGGCGGATTATGGTGCGGCCCGCGTGTTCGTGAGCGGCGCCGTGTTTGAGGCCGGTGACGTTGGCGTGGGCGGTTCTGCCGCCACCGACAAGGACACGGCGCGCGTTGACGCCATTGGCGCAAACACGCAAGGCCGCAGGCTGTCGCACGCCCTGCAAAATGCCGGCGGCGTGCGCCCTGATGCCGATCTCTCGCGCATTGAAGTGACGCGCGGCGCCCGCAAGATGGTGATCGACGCCCGCGCCGCGATCACCGGCGGCCGCTTCAATGACATGATCCTGCTGGAGGGCGACCAGATCAATGTGCCCAGCCGCAATTGCTTCCAATCAGCCCTTGTCACGCCGTCTGTGGTTTCCCCGCCCGGCGCCAAGGTGTTCATGTCCAACCTCACCGAGCCTGCCACCAACAACGCCAGCTCCGCCATCAACAAGGACACGCGCGAGCTGCGTTATGGCACCCGCATGTTCCAGGCGCTGGTGGGCATGAATTGCGTGGGCGGCAGCAAGATGACCAATGCCGGCCGCACCGCCATTCTCTATTCGCGCAACCCTGAAAGTGGCAAATCCATCGTCATCGAGCGCAACATTGAAGAGCTGGTGCGCAACGCCAACCGCGATGACTATGATCCCTTCATCCTGCCGAATGATGCGCTGGCCTGCTATGACAGCGGCGCCACAGATGTGGTGAAGGTTGCCCAAAGCTTCGGCATTGTTGCCGGCGCCGTGGTCCTTGGCCGGGGGCTCTGACATGCCCGCCGCCACCGCCCTTTCCTTGCCCGGCAGCAGGTTTCTTGTGAACCTGCTGCGCAAGCACCAATCCAACACCTTCTTGCGCAACCTGGGTTCCATGGGCGCTGCCCAGCTGGTGATCCGCCTGGTGCGGCTGGCCTCCACCGTGTTCATCAGCCGGCTGCTTTTGCCAGCTGATTATGGCATGGCGGCCATTGCCTTGACGGTTTACGAGCTTGTCTCGCTCTTCACCCGCAACGGCATTTCCGCCCAGGTGGTGCAGGCCGCCGATGATGAAGTTGATGCGGTGGCCATGGCGGCTTACCGCATGACCTGGATCATCTGCCTCGCCCTGATGGGCCTGCAGATTGCCGCCGCCTGGCCCGTGGCCTGGCTCTATGGCAACGCAGGCCTTGCCGGCCCGATCGCGGCAATGAGTGTCATCTATCTCGCGACCCCGGTCAGCAGCATTCAGGCGGCGTTCCAGTCGCGTGAATCGCGCCTTGGCCGCATTGCCATGGCGGGTGCGGCCCAGACCATTGCCGACAACCTGCTCACCATCGCCTTGGCTTATCTCGGCTATGGCTTGTGGGCGATCATCCTGCCCAAGATTCTTGTGGCCCCGCTGTGGATCTATTTCGTGCGTTACGGCCATTCCTGGCGCCCGCACAAACTGAAGCCAGGCGAACCGCGCGCCGATTGGCGCAAGCTTTTGCGCTTCAGCCGCAATGTGATGGGCGTCGAGTTGATGTCCACTCTGCAGGCCAATATCGACAATGTGCTGGTGGGCTATTTCCTTGGCGTGCATGCGCTGGGCCTTTACTTCTTCGCCTTCAACAGCGGCCTTGGCATTTCGCTTGGGCTGATCTCGGCGGCGGGCGTTGCGGTTTATCCGCACTTCTGCGAGGCGCGTGGCAACCGCAGTGAATTGCTCAACCGCCTCTCGAAAACCCGCAAGACCCTGGCCAAGACTTTCCTGCCGCTGATCCTGGCGCAGGCCGCGCTGGCACCCATCTATGTGCCGCTGGTGTTCGGCCACCGCTGGGTGGAGGCCATTCCGGTTCTTTCCGTGATCTGCCTCTCTGCGCTGGTGCGGCCCTTTGCCAATGCCTCCTCGCAGTTTCTCAAGGCCGTCGGCCGCCCGGAAATTGAATTCCGCTGGCAGAGTGTCAACCTGCTGGTGCTGGTGGCCGCGCTGGCCATCGCCGCGCAATTCAGCATCTTTGCTGTCGCTGTGGCGGTGTTCCTGGTGCAATCCTTGATGCTGGGCTCCTTTGCACTCATTGCCCCGCAACTGGCTTTGCGCGGCAAGCCCCAGCCTGCTGCCCGCAATGAAGCCCTGGTGCTTGAGATCGCTTCCGATGATGAGGCGCTTGGCCGCCTGGTCACTGATTGGAACGCCTTGTGGCTGCGCGTGCCCGGCGCCCTCGCTTCGCAAAGCTTTGGTTATTGTGATGCAGCGCTGAAAGCCGCGCAGGCCCATGGCAAGGGCAAGCTCTTCGTGCTCACGATCCGCGCGGCCGGCAAGCTGGTGGCCTTGTGGCCTTTGCTCAAGTCCCAACATGGCCTGATCACCCGGCTGTCGGCCCTCAACTCCGGCGGCACGGAATATGACGCGCTGCTGATCGACCCGGCGGCTGACGCGGCCGCCATTGTGGCCCTCATGCATCAGGCTGTGGCCGAACAGGTGAAGGCCGATGTGCTGCATCTGCCCTTTGTCGTGGAAGGCAGCGCGCAGGACGCGCACGCCCAGGCCGGCGGCTGGATGGCAACCAGCGCAACCCTGGCTGCACCGCTGGTGGGCCTGCGTGGCTTTGCCTCTTTTGAAGACTATTGGAAGTCCCTGTCCTCCAACTTGCGCAACGGCACCAAGCGCCGCCGCCGCCGCCTGGATGAACTGGGCCCAGTTGAGATGAAGTTTGAAACCGAGGCAGGCCCGCGCCGCGAGGCCATTCTCTGGGCCCTGCAGCAGAAGGCCGATTGGCTGGCCCGCAAGAAGATGGGCAATGACTTCATCACCACGCCGCGCTTCCGCGAATTCCTGCTGGCCTATGCGCTGCAGGCTGGCCAGCACGCAGGCCTCTCGGTGCTAACGCTGCGGCTCAAGGGCGAAATCATCGCCTGCAAGGTGGGCACCTTCGACCAAACCTGCTTTGAAGGCTTCATCACGGTTTACGACCCGGCCTATGAAAACTATTCGCCCGGCGTGCACCTGCTCCAGATGAATCTCGAATGGTGTGCCGCCACAGGCCGTGACTATGACTTCCGCATTGGCGATGAGGCTTACAAGGCCAGCTGGGCAACCGGTTCGTGCCAGCGCACCACCTATGTGCAGGCCCTCACCCTCAAGGGCGTGGCCTTCCTGCTGGTCTCTCCCGCAGTGGCCTTCACACAGCGCTTTGCGCTGCGCGGCTGGAAATTCGCCCGCTTGCTGGCCACCCAGCCCCACGTCGCGGCGCGGCGTCTCACAGGCTTGCGCCCCGCCGCCCCGAAACTGCCCATCGCAGGAGAAATGGCATGACACTTTCTGTTCTCTTTGTTGCCCTTGAAGATGGCCGCTGGGGCCCCGCACGCCTGCCGCAGGAATTTGCCCGCCTGGGTGCTGATGTGGCCGCGCTGTGCCCGGCCGGCAATCCCATCCTGGCGTCCTCTCATGTGGGCCGGAAATTCGTCATCGCCAACCCAAAGTCAGCACGCAGTTTTGCGCAAGGATTGCGCAAAGCCATGGATGAGGCAGGCCCCAGCCTTATTGTTCCCGGTGATGAGCAGGCCGTGGTGGCACTGCACTATCAGTTGCGCCGTGGCCGCTTGCCCGCCCGGCATCTTGAAGTGCTCGGCGCCTCGCTGGGCCGGGCCGACCGGCTGGATACGCTGTTGATGAAGGACCAGTGCCTCGCTCTCGCTGCGGCTATCGGCATTCCCGTGCCGCCCAGCATTACGGTGGCCGATCAGGCTTCGCTGGCCGTGGCTGGGGAAAAGCTCGGCTTCCCCCTGTTTGTGAAATCGTCTTTCAGTTGGGCCGGGCTTGGCACCATTCCTTGCAAGGACCAGGGTGAAGCGGCCCAGGCGTTCCGGGACCTTTCCCCCCGCCAGGCGCGCAGCCCGCTGAAGGCGCTGGCCAAGAAGCTGCTGGCCAGGGATTGGTATCCGAAATCATCCGCCATTCAGCTGCAAAGGCCTGTGGCCGGTGTGCCCGCCATGTTCTGCGCCGTGGCCTGGAAGGGCCGTTATCTCGGCGGCTTTGCCGGCCTTGCCACGCAGACTTCCGGCGCCACCGGGCCCAGCACGCGCGTGCTGGTTGGCCCCAACGCCATCTTCGAAAGGCATTCCGCCGCGCTGATCGAGGCCACCGGCGCCTCCGGTTTCCTCGGCTTTGATTTCATGTGGGATGAAGAAACCCAGACGGCAACCTTGCTGGAATGCAACCCGCGGCCCATCCAGATCTGCCATCTTGGCGACAGGATCGGCGCTGACTTGTGCGCCCTTCTGGCTGATGCCTTGGCTGGAAAGCCCGGCCAGCCGCACGCGCCCCGCCAATCCCGTGACGTGACCCTGTTCCCCCAGGCCTGGTTTGCCGGGCAGGCGGGCGGCCTCATCAAGGCCGGAAAACTCGACGCGCCGGTTGGGGACACGGGCCTGTGGCAATTCATGCTCGAGGCGGGGGCGCACCGTGGCCTGCCACCCCTGAAATTCGAGGTTCTGCGCTAAGCCAACGCCAACCGGACAGAGCCACCTATCCTTTCGTATAGGATCATATACGGCTGCCATGATGCCAGCGGCCCAGTGCTGCTGTAACTCAGGCAGAATTGTTAGAAATGGGGGATTGAAGATGTTGAACTCTGTTATGAAACTTGCCGCGGGCCTGGCCATCGCGGCTGCCACCGTCACTGCCGCCTTCGCGGCTGACTTGGCGGCGCCAAAGGGCGATGTGGTGTTGAGCCTCACAGGCGCCATCACCCAGACCAACGCCAAGGCCACCGCCAACTTCGACATGGACATGCTGAAGGCCATGCCGGCCGTCACCTTCAAGACCGCCACCAACTGGACCAAGGGCGAAACCACCTTCACTGGCGTTTCCCTCAAGGCACTGTTGGCTGCCGTGGGCGCCAAGGGCAAGAACCTCCATTCCATCGCCCTCAATGACTATGCCGTGGACATTCCAGTTGCCGACGCCGTGGATGGCGGCCCGATTGTCGCCTATCTGATGGATGGCAAGCCCATGTCTCCGCGTGACAAGGGCCCGCTCTGGGTTGTTTACCCTTTTGACTCCAATGCCGCTTATAAGACCGAGGAAGTCTACTCGCGCGCCATCTGGCAGCTGAGCAGGATCGACGTCCAATAAGCGGTATGAATGTCTGAAACCAGTCCAGCGGAATCCTTGGTGGAAGAGCCGAGAATGATCGGTTCAACGCGCTGGCTGCTATTCATCTTTGTCATTCTGACCTCGGTTGTCGCGGTTGTCTATCTGGGCGCCCGCGTCGCCGAGCGCATGGCCGCCTTGCAGGCCGCACCGCAGGACAATGTGCAATGGTCTCTGGCCCAGCTTGATGTTGAGCTGCTGGCCCTTGAGGTGGCGGCGCAAAATGCTTCCGGCGGCTCGGCTGAATCGCTGCAGGAGATGCGCCGCCGGTTCAATGTTTTCTACAGCCGCACCAACACCATTTCGGCCCTGCCGGTCTTCCGGGTGAAAGGGCTTTCGCAAAACTACGAGTCCAGCCTCTATCTCATCACCTGGCAGCTTCAGGACATGGCGCCGGACTTTGACGCGCCGGATGATGTGTTGAAGACCAAGGTGCCGAAGATCATTGACGAGATCGAGAAGATGCGTCCGGCAGCGCGCAAGATCACGCTGGAAGGCGTCAAGCAATATTCCGCAGACGCCGACCGCTCGCGCGGTGAATTCGCCCGCTTGTTGCAGCAAACCGCCCTCGTCAACACCATCCTCATTGTTGCCATTGGTGCGGCCCTGTTGTTCCTGTTCCGCCAAATCAGGATTTCACGGCTGCGCGCCGCCGAGATCGAGGCTGGCAGCGCCCGCAACGCCAGCACGGTGAGCGCATCGCTCGATGCCATCATCGTCATCAACATGGATGGCAAGGTGGTGGAGTTCAACCCGGCCGCCGTGCAAACCTTCGGCTATTCGCGCAACGCCGCGGTGGGTGCCGCACTTGAGGACCTGATCATTCCGCCGCGCCACCGCGCTGCCCACCGCAGGGGTGTGGAGCGGCTGCGCAGCACCGGCCAGCAGAAGGTCGTGGGCATGGGCCGCGTGGAAATGGCTGCGCTGCGCTCGGATGGCACGGAATTTCCGGTCGAAATGTCTTTGGCCCTGAGTGACTCCCCCGAGGGCCGCATTGTCACGGCCTTCCTGCGCGACATTTCCCAGCGCGTGAAATATGAGGATGACCTGCGCCGCGCCCGCGACGAGGCCTTGCAGGCCGCCCATGCCAAATCGCAATTCCTTGCGGTGATGAGCCATGAAATGCGCACGCCGCTCAATGGCGTGATGGCGCTGCTTGACCTTCTGGCCGGAACCCGCCTCACCCACAAGCAGCTGTCCTATGTGAAAACGGCGGCCACCTCAGCCGAGATATTGAAGCAGCATGTGGATGACGTGCTGGATCTCACCCGCATCCAGGCGGGCAAGATGGAGCTTTTCCCGCGCGCGCTCAATCTCGTGGAGCTGCTCGAAGAGGTGCAGAGCCTGAACCTCGCCACCGCCGCCAAGCGCGGCAACCGGATCAAGCTCAACGTCGACATGCCGCAACCCTATTTCGTGGCCGACCGCAAGCGCCTGCACCAGGTGCTCACCAATCTGGCCAGCAACGCCATCAAGTTCACGGAAAATGGCAGCATCGATATCAGTGCCCGCTTCACCGGCGTGCGCGCCGACACGGTTGACGTGCTCTTCGAGGTGTCGGACACGGGCATCGGCATCGCGCCCGAGCATCTCGACAAGATCTTCGAGGAATTCGTCACACTGGATACCTCCCTGCAGCGCAATGCCTCCGGTGCGGGTCTTGGCCTGCCCATCTGCAAGCAGATTGTTGACAGCATGGGCGGAACCATTGGCGTTGAAAGTGAGCCGGGCAAGGGCACGCGCTTCTGGTTCCGCGTGCCGCTCAAGGCGGCTTTCCCCGAAAAGCAGGAAGCCCCGGCCAGCGCCGCGCCCGGCCGCCAAAAGAAAGACAAGTTCAAGCTCGACGTGCTGGTGGTTGAGGACAACGAGACCAACCGCTTCGTGGCGCAGGAATTGCTGGCCTCGCTGGGCTGCCATGTCACCCTCGCCAATGATGGCGCGCAAGGCGTTCAGGCGGCGCGCGCCGGGGCCTTTGACCTGATCCTGATGGATATCTCCATGCCGGTGATGAACGGCTGGGACGCGGCCCGCGCCATCCGCGTTGGCGATGGCAAGTCGGCGGTGGCAAGAATTCTGGCGCTGACGGCCCATGTCATCCCCGATGCCCAGAACCTGCTCGACGACAGCGGCATCGACGGCATCTTGCTGAAGCCCTTGCGCCGCGATGAAATCCGCGCCGAGATTGAAGCCTTCGCGAACATGAAAAAGCCCAGCCCGGTTGCGGCAAAGCCTGCTGCCGTTGCGGCCAGGACGGGCAGCGCTCTCGTCGATTTCACGCAAGCCGCGGAACTGGCCGAACTCCTGGGCCGTGATGGTTTTGAGGCCCGGCTCGGCCAGTTCGAAACGGAAATGCATGACGGGCTGGCCCGCCTGCATGAACTGGCACAAGGCGAAAAGCTGCGTGAGTTTGGCGACCTTGCGCACAAATTGAAGGGCTCGGCCGGGGTTTTTGGCGCCTTGGCGCTGGGTGCTCGCCTTGACGAGTTGCAGCTTGCCGCCAAATCCCGCCACATCCCCAGGCGCACGCTGCAGAAGGCGCGGGAACTGCTGGCGCCCACTTGTGCAAGGCTGCGCGAAGTCTGATCCTTCGCGGGCCACCTCGCCGGCTGAAGGCCACCCCTGTTAATTCTGTCGGCAATCTGCTGTGAAATGTCGCCGCCGCGGCTGATTGTGATCTCAACCAATGACGAATTGGCATGAGCCAGCGCGCGCTGTGCCAAGGCCGCAGGGAGGAAGCAACGCATGAAACGGGCCATTAGATGTGACGTGGCGGCAGCCATGATTCCCGACGGCGCAACCGTGCTGATCGGCGGCTTCATGGGTGTGGGCACGCCGGAGCGGCTGGTTGACGCGCTGGTGGCGCGCAAGGCGAGGGACCTTTGCATCGTGGCCAATGACACGGCCAAGGCCGGCCGCGGCATTGGCAAGCTGATCACCGCAGGCTGTGTTTCGCGCCTTGTCGTGTCCCACATCGGCCTCAACCCCGAAACCCAGGCCAAGATGATTGCTGGCGAAATCGCCGTGGAGCTTGTGCCGCAAGGAACGCTGGTGGAGCGCATTCGCGCTGGCGGCGTGGGCCTTGGCGGCATCCTGACGCCGACCGGCCTTGGCACCGAGGCACAAGAAGGCAAGCAGGTGATTGAAACACCGCAGGGCCGCTTTCTGCTTGAACTTCCGATCCGCGGCGATTTTGCTTTGCTGGCCGCCTATCAGGCTGATTATGCAGGCAACCTGACTTATTCGCTCACCGCGCAGAACTTCAACCCCATCATGGCGCTGGCCGCGACAACGGTGATTGCCGAGCCGGAGGCGATCATGCCGATCGGCGCCATCCCGCCCGATGGCGTCAAGACGCCGGGCGTGCTGGTGGACCACGTGATCGAACGCGCAGCTTGAGGGACAGGACATGGACGCCAAGGAAATCATCGCCCGCCGCGTGGCCCAGGAAATCACTTCAGGCATGCTGGTCAATCTCGGCATTGGCTTGCCCAGCCTGGTGGCCAATTACGTGCCGTCCGGGCGCGGTGTGTTCTTTCAGGCCGAAAACGGCGTCATTGGCCTCGGCGCCAGGCCGCCCGAAGGCATGCAGGACCCGCATTTGACTGACGCTGGCGGCGGCTTTGTCACGGCCGTGCCAGGGGCGGCTTCGATCGACAGCGCCATGAGCTTCGGCATCATCCGCGGCGGCCATTTGGACATGACGGTGCTGGGCGGCCTTCAGGTGGATGAGCAGGGCCAGCTCGCCAACTGGAAGGTGCCGGGCAAGATGGTGCCGGGCATGGGTGGTGCCATGGATCTGGTGACCGGCGCCAAGCGCGTGGTGGTGGCCATGCAGCACGCAGCGAAGGGCGAGAGCAAGATCGTGCCACGCTGTACCTTGCCGCTGACATCGCTGCGCCCGGTGAACCTGATCGTGACTGACCTCGCCGTGCTGCGCTTTGAAAATGGCGGCCTCGCATTGGTGGAGCGTGCGCCGGGCGTTTCGGTGGAAGATGTTCTTGCCGCCACAACGGCGCGGCTCGCCGTGCCAGACGTTGTTCCGGAAATGGCCCTCTAGCGCGGCTGCGCTTTCGCAGCAGCAAGCGGCCACATTGCTGGCAAAATAGCAGCCAGCACATCGCTTTGATCAGAATGTCGTTGACGCGCGCCACCGCCTTCGCGATGAAATGGCACTTATGGCTGTTTCATGCGCGTTGGAAAATCTGAGCATCGCAACCGGGTTTTTGCCTGCAGGCCCGCGCGCATCATGAGCTCCGTTCTGCTCACGCTCAATGCCGGGTCTTCATCGCTGAAATTCGCGGTGTTCGCGGCGCAAGGCGATGTGCCTTTGGCCACCGGCCTTGCCGACCGCATTGGCGCGAATGGCACCATCACCCTGCGCGATGGCAAGGGCGATACGGTGCCGCAGGCAGGCGCTGCCGATGTCTCATCCCATCAGGCGGCGCTGTTGAGCATTTTGGGCCAGCTGCGCGCGCGGCTGGGTGAGCTGGATGTGGCGGCAGTGGGCCACCGCATTGTCCATGGCGGCATATCCTTTGTGGCCCCCACGCTTCTGGATGCAAACACGCTGCAGGCGCTTGAGGCGCTGGTTCCCTTTGCCCCGCTTCACCAGCCGCACAATCTGGCGGGCGTGAGGGCAGCGATCGCCGCTTTTCCCAAGGCGAGGCAGGTGGCCTGCTTCGACACCGCCTTCCACCGCAACCACCCATTCGTGAACGACACTTTCGCCCTGCCACGCGTGTTCTATGAAAAAGGCGTGCGCCGCTATGGCTTCCATGGGCTGAGCTATGAATTCATCGCCAGCGAGTTGCACCGCATTGCACCGCGCCTGGCCGAAGGCCGGGTGATTGTGGCCCATCTCGGCAATGGCGCATCGGTCTGCGCGCTGCATCATGGCCGCTCGATTGCTTCCACCATGGGCTTCACCGCGCTGGACGGCCTGCCCATGGGCACGCGCTGTGGCCAGCTGGACCCCGGCGTGGTGCTCTACCTGATGGATCAGGAAAAGCTCTCCGCCGCCCAGATCTCGGATTTGCTGTACAAGCACTCCGGCCTTCTGGGCCTCTCCGGCCTGTCCAATGACATGCGTGAACTGGAGGCAGCGGGAACGCCTGAGGCGGCGCAAGCCATTGACTACTTTGTGTTCCGGGTGCAGCGCGAATTCGGCGCCATGGCGGCCGCGCTTGGTGGCGTGGATGCCATTGTGTTTTGTGGCGGCATTGGCGAGAACGCAAAGGCCATCCGCGCCCGCGTGTGCGAGCGGCTGGCCTGGATGGGCGTGGAGCTGGACCACGCCCGCAACAGCCAGAACGCCCTGGTGGTGAGCAGCGAGCTTTCCCGCGCCCAGGTGATGGTGATCAAGACCAATGAGGAACTGGTGATCGCCCGCGCACTGCGCGGCTTCAACTGAGCGAAAGGCAGATCTTGGCCGCAAGCCAGGCAACGGTGGCCGAAAGCAGGCTGCCCCAGACCATGTCGATCAGCGCAATCTTCAGGGTGAAGCCGTTGATCACCGCAAGGTTGGTGAGGTCATAGGTGGCATAGGCGACAAGGCCGAACAGCGCCCCCTGCAGCAGCGCCTGGGCAGGGTTGGCCGAGAGCAGCGCGCCTTGCACCGCAAAGAACACCAGCCCCGCGGCATAGAGCAGATAGAAGGCGATGGCCGCGGGCAGGTTCGGGTTGGCGCGCATCAGCCCGCCGATCTCCGCCACATACAACGGCCGCCCCGGCCCCAGCAGCCAGACCATGTCAATGCCGACAAACAGCGGAACGGCAACGAGATAGGCAAGAACAACAGGATTCATGGTTTGACCTTCGGAAGTGAAACGGAAAACTTGGCATGGGCCGGGCGGGGCTGCGGGCGCAGGCCCTTGAGGTAAAGCTTCAGCGCTTCCCAATGGATGCCGGCAATGATCTTGAGCGGCTGCAGCGCCAAAGAGAAGAGGCTGCGCAGCAACACTTTGTCCTGCAACTCCTGCCGCTGGCCTTCAAAGCGGGCGCAAAGCTTCAAATCCCGCCCTTCAAACAGCGCGATATTGAGACGCAAGTGGTCCTGCTCGATGGCGCAGCTGAAATGATATTCGCCCTCTGCCGGATTGAAGGGAGAGACATAAAAGGTCTTCTCCGCGGCGTGTGGCGCCTGGCCATCAACGGCCATAGCATAGCTGTGGCGCTGGCCAAAGGTGTTGTTGACCTCATAGACCACGGCGCAAAGCTGCCCTTCATCATCAAACCCGAAATAGACAGTCAGCGGATTGAACACCCGGCCCAGCACGGCCGGATAGCAGAACATGAAAATCCGCCCGACGGGTTTGGCAACCGGCAGCTCAGCCATCAGGCTGCGCACATGCTGCGCCACTGGCGTTCCATCGCCGGGGCCGTGGTTCCGGTCCTGCACGCTGAACAGCGCCTTGCGGCCATAGCCAAACAGCCAAGAGCGCCGGCTGATTTCCGGCAGTTCATCGACATCGATGAACAGGTTGGTCACGTCATAGCGCAATTCATGGCGCCTGGGCCTGTAACGCCGGTGCAGCAGCGAGCCGGAATAGAGCGCTGAGGAAACCCGTGTCATTCGGCGGCAATCCATTCTGGCACCGTGCTTGCGGCGTGAATGCGCCCTGATGGTGCGCTGACATTCCACGGCCGACGCACGCCACCCAATTGCTCCGCCACGGCAAGGCCCGCCTGCAACCCGTCTTCATGGAAGCCCGCGCCAAAATAAGCCCCGCAGAACCAGCTGTTCTGCTTGCCTTGCAGCTGCCAAAGCTGGCGCTGTGCCTTCAGCGTTTCACTTGAGAAGATCGGATGCGTGCATTCAAAGGAAAGTTCGGTGAGCTCGCCCTTCGGCAATTTGGGCGGATTGAGCGAAACGAAGATCTGCTCTGGCGTTTGCAGGTTTTGCAGGCTGTTCATCCAATAGGTCACGCCGCAATCGCTGGAGGCGGATTCGCCAATATAGTTCCAGCTGGACCAATGCCGTCGCCGCTTTGGCATGAGGGCCACATCACGGTGCACCACCACCTGGTTGTTGGAATAGTGAAAAGGGCCGAGCAGGGCACGCTCTTCGGGGCTTGGGCTCTCGAGCAGGCGCAAGGTCTGGTCGGCATGGGTGGCGAACACCACATGATCGAAGTGATCGGCAAGGCCGGAACGGCGCTGCACCGTCACGCCATCCGGGCTGCGGGTCACGCGCTCCACCGCATCGCCGGACTTCAGCACGATGCCGCTTTCCAACATGCGCCGCACATAGGCCTTTGAGCCACCCTGCACGGTGCGCCACTTTTCGCGCGAGCCGAGGTTGAGAAGCTGGTGATTGTCAAAAAACTCAATGAAGGCCTTGGCAGGGTAAGCCAGCATCAAGCCGGGGTGGGAAGACCAGATGGCCGCCGCCATGGGAATGAGATGGCGCTCAACAAAGGCCTTGCCGAACTTGTGCTGCTGCAGGAACGCGCCGAGAGATACATCATCACCCAGCTTGCTGCTCAGGCTTTTCGCCGTGCGGTAAAACCGCGCCAGGTCCGACAGCATAGCCCAATGGCTGCGCGACATGGCATTGCGCGGTGAGCCCACGAGCTGCGCCAGGCTGCCGCCAGAATATTCAAACCGGCCATTTTCGAGCGAGACTGAAAATCCCATCTCAGTCTCGGCCGTGGCAACGCCAAGGTGCCGGAACAGGGCGGTGAGGTTGGGATAGGTCTTCTCGTTGAATACGATGAAGCCCACATCCACCGGCACGCCGGCAAAGGTTTCGGTGTGGGCATGGCCGCCAAAGCGCGCATCGGCTTCGAACAGTGTGACGTCATGCGCCTTGGAGAGGAGCCAGGCGCTGGAAAGCCCTGAAATGCCCGAACCGATGACCGCGATTTTATGTCTTTTCATGTGGCTTTCTTGCGTTTGGACAGATTACGCGGCCGCAGGCCCGGCGGATCACCGATGATCCAAATGCCACCGCCCCGCGTATTCCCTTCGCAAGCCATGAAAAACCAGCCTACCATAGTGTCTGACAGCAACCGGCGGGGCCCAGCCCACGCAAGGAACATGATGGACGAACAACGGCTTAACCACCTGATGCGGCAGGTGGCGCAGAATCTTGACCGGGCGGCTTTCGCCGAGCTTTTTGACATTCTGGCCCCGCGCGTGAAGGCCAGTCTGATGAAGGCCGGGCTGGATTCCGCCACTGCCGATGACGTGCTGCAGGATGCCATGATCAGCGTGTGGACCAAGGCAGGCTTGTTTGATCCTGCCCGTGGCGGCGTGTTCTCCTGGGTGTTCACCATTGCCCGCAACGCCCGCATCGACAGGGCGCGCCGCGCCAAGCCGCTGGCTCCGCTCGATCTGATGGATTGGGAGCCTGCTGACGAGGCAGACACCTCTGAAGAGCAAATGGTGAAGGCATCCGAAACCGAAATCCTGCGCCAGGCGCTTCTGACCATTGCGCCCGAGCAGAAGGAAATCATTGAACTCGCCTTCGTGCAGGAACTGACGCAGGCGGAAATCGCCAGCCGGCTGGGCCTGCCGCTGGGCACTGTGAAATCGCGCATGCGCCTGGCCTATGCGCATCTGAAGAAATTCTTGGAGCAAAAATCGTGAGTGTGTCCCACCATCTTGATGATGCAACCTTGCTGTCCCATGCGGCAGGAACCCTGCCGCGCACCCTGGCGCTGGTCGTGGATGCACATCTGGAAATGTGCCCGCATTGCCGCGCCGCGCTGAAGGCGGCCAACGCCATCGGCGGCGCCCTGCTGTCTGACCTTTCGCCTGCACCCGTCAGTTCCAGTTTGAAGGATGCTGTGATGGGGCGCATCGGCTCTGCCACCATCCACCGCCTGCCCCGTGCCCAGGCGGCGAGGCAGGGCGGCGTGCCGCTGGCGCTGCAGCGGGTTCTGCGCCTTGACAGCCTTGATGACATTCCCTGGCGGAAATCGGCGCCGGGCGTGCATATCCACAAGCTGCCCAAGGAGGCAGGCGAGGCGGGGTTCTTCGGCCTGCTCAAGATTGCGCCGGGTGCGGCCATGCCTGAACACGGCCACGGCGGCAGCGAGCTGACGCTGATCCTGCAAGGGGCTTATCATGATGAGCTCGGCCACTTTGGCGAAGGCGACATTGCCGATCATGACGAGAGCGTTGATCACACGCCGGTGGCGGAAGGCGAACAACCCTGCATTTGCCTTGTGGCCACACAGGCGCCCACGCGTTTCCGCTCCTGGCCGGCGCGCGTGATGCAGAAGTTCATCGGCATTTGAGCGCGCAGCTTCCCTGGCGGGTGGCCTGGGTCACGGGTGCATCCAGCGGCATTGGCCTGGGTGTCGCCCGCCAACTGGCCGGGGCCGGGGTGAAGGTGGCGGTGTCTTCACGCCGCCCGCCGGAAGGGTTGCAGCATCCAAATATCACGTTCTTTCCGCTGGATGTGACCAATGAGGCCGCGGTGGCCGCTTGCGTTGCTGAAATCGAAGCGGCGCTCGGCCCCATTGATCTCGCTGTTCTGGCAGCGGGCCGCTATGAGCCATTCACGGCGGAGGCGCTTTCGGCCGGATGGTTCACCGCCATCAATGCCGCCAACTATCTTGGCGTCACGCATTGCATCAGCGCCCTTGCGCCGCGGATGATCAGCCGTGGCCAAGGGCATCTCAGCTGGTTTGCCTCAGTGGCAGGCTATCGCGGCCTGCCGAAGGCTGCCTATTACGGGCCCACCAAGGCCGCATTGATCAACCTTGCTGAGTGCCTGAAGCTCGATCTTGAACCGCATGGCCTCGGCATCAGCGTCATCAACCCCGGCTTTGTCGAAACCCCCATGACAGCCGTGAATGATTTCAGCATGCCCTTCCTGATGAAGCCGGAAGCCGCGGCGGCGGCCACCATCAATGGCCTTGCCAAGGGCAAGTTCGAAGTGGCTTACCCAGCACCCTTCGTGCTGCTCCTCAAGCTGCTGCGGCTTCTGCCCTATCCCCTGTATTTCGCCTTGGCCCGCAGAACCCGCCAAGCCTGACGGCCTCAGCCTGGCCCAGCTTTCCAGATCGCCAGCTCTTGCGCCTTCAGTGTTTTGCTGCCCAGCAAGGGCTTGGCGCCCTTGGGCAGTGGCCAGGCCTTTGGCCCATAGTTGAAGGCAAAGACCCAATCACCCCGCCGCCGCAAGCGGATGTGCGGTGGCAATGCCAATGTTTTCAGCTTGGCGGCCTTGGCGGCGCGGCCAATCAGGCCCTGCAGCAGCTTCTCATCCGGCCAGCAGGCGAGATAGAAGCATTGGCCGTTTTGCACCACCGCGGGTTTGCCGTCGGCGAACTTGCCCAGCACCTTGGCGCCTGTTTCCAAGTGCTCGGCCCAGCGCGTGGCCGTTCCGGAAATGGCGCCTGTCACCTTGCTGGACAGGCCGGGCCGCAATGAGGAAACTTCGATCACCCGCAGGCCAAGCTGCTTTTGCAGCGGGCCTGGCGGCAAGTTGCCGGGAATTTGATAGTGCCGGGTTTTGGAGCCGCTGCGCGGGCCGAACATCAAAACGCCCTCGGCTGCCGCAAACGCACGCTCGGCTGCCTCACTCACAATGGGCAGGGAAGGCGCCACCACCAGCTTGTATCCCTTGAGGGATGCGCCGGGCCGCACGATATCAACATCCAGCCCCAGGCGGCGCAGCGCTTCATAGAAGCGGAAGCACAGTTCACCATGGCGGAAATCCTTGCCTTGCGGCTGGATGTCCAGCACCCACTGGGCCTCATAGTCATAGACCAGTGCCACATCACCTTGGCCGCTCTTGGGCAATGCTCCGAGGCGCGCCAGCTCTTCGCCCACCTGCCGGGCCTCCTTGCCGCCGGGCGAAAGCTCGTGAAGCCCCGGCAGGTTCAGGCCGGCATGCATCTGTTCTTGCGCGAAGGGCGCTTGCCGCCAGCGGAAATAGCTCACCACCTCGGCGCCATGGGCCAGCGCTTCCCATGTCCACAGCCGCACCATGCCGGGCTTGGGCACCGGGTTCCAGGGCGCCCAGTTCACTGGCCCCGGCTGCTGCTCCATCACCCAGAAGCGGCCCTTGCCGATGGCGCGGTAAAGATCATGGTTGAAGGGCGAGATGTCCGGATGCGCGGTTTCAGCCCAGCGCACATGCTCTTCCTCGCTGAAGGGCAGGCGCTCGGTGAAGCCGACGGGATAGGCATCCCAAGACGGGAAATCCAGATGCTCGCCCAGGGGCCAATGGTCATATTCGGTGAAGAAACCCATCATGTTGTGGGTGATAAACCGCCCCGGCGAATGGGCGCGCAGGATATCCACCTGCATCTTGTCATAGGCCGCCACCTGCGAGGATTGGAAACGCCGGAAATCCAGCTGGGCCGCCGGGTTGGCTTCAGTCACCGTCAGGTTGGGCAGGCTCACCTGATCGAAGCTCTGCACTTCCATTGACCAGAACACATTGCCCCAAGCCTCGTTCAACTGGTCCGGCGATTGATATTGGCGGCGCAGCCATTGCCGGAACTCGCGCAGGTCTTCCGGCCCATAGGACATCACCGTGTCGTGGCAGCCATATTCATTGTCGGTCTGCCAGCCGGCAACGCCGGGGTGCTTGCCATAGCGCAGCGCGATGGCCTCGGTGATGCGGCGGCTTTCAAGGAGATAGGTGGCGGAGGAGAAGGTATAGTGGCGGCGCGAGCCGAAGCCCCGCACCATGCCATCCGGCCCCACGGGCAGAATGTCAGGGTGGGCATCAACCAGCCATTTGGGCGGGGCAGTGGTGGGCGTGCACAACACCACCTTCAAGCCCGCCGCATGCAGCACATCAAGTGCGCGGTCCAGCCAGCCCCAATCAAACACGCCCGCCTGTGGCTCCATGCGTGACCATGCAAATTCACCGATGCGCACAAAGCCAATCCCCATGGCCTTCATGCGCCGCGCGTCCTCGGCCCACCAGCTTTCCGGCCAATGTTCAGGGTAATAGCAGACACCAAGCATCAGCGGGAAAGGTCTCCGTTGTGAATCGCGCGGCCTGCGCCATCAAACAAATGGCAGGCCTTGGGCGGCGCCGTCAAATTGAGAGTGGCGCCGATCTCCGCCTTGGCGAGGCCGTCGGCCTTGGCGGCCACATCGGTGCCATCTTCCAGCGTCGCGTAGAACATGGTTTCCGAGCCGAGATATTCGGCCACGCGCAGCTTGGCGGCCAGATTGGCCTTGGACTTGTCGGTCAACATAATATGCTCCGGCCGCACGCCAAGCGTCACCTTGTCACCCCGCTTCAGGGCGGTGGCGGCGGCTATCTTCACCGTGCCCCCCGGCAATGCCAGCTCAACTTCCTTTGCAGTGGCCGAAACCACGCTGGCCGGAATGAAGTTCATCTTGGGCGAGCCAATGAAGCCAGCCACAAACTGGTTGCAGGGCCGGTGGTAAAGCTCAAGCGGAGAGCCCACCTGTTCGATGCGCCCGGCACTCAGCACCACGATCTTGTTGGCCATGGTCATGGCTTCCACCTGATCGTGGGTGACATAGATCATCGTGGCCTTCAGGTCCTGGTGCAGCTTGGCGATTTCAATGCGCATTTGCACGCGCAGCGCTGCATCGAGGTTGGAGAGCGGCTCATCGAACAGGAACACTTCCGGCTCACGCACAATGGCCCGGCCGATGGCCACCCGCTGGCGCTGCCCGCCGGAAAGCTGCGAAGGCTTGCGCTCCAGCAGCGGCCCCAGCTGCAGCATTTGTGCCGCGCGCGCCGTGCGGGCCGCGATGTCGGCGCGGTCATGGCCTGTCATGCGCAGGCCAAAGCCGATATTGTCGCGCACCGTCATGTGCGGATAGAGCGCGTAGGATTGGAACACCATGGCCACGCCGCGGTCAGCCGGCTCCACATTGGTCATGCTTTGTCCGCCAATGTCGAGTTCGCCCGAGGAAATTTCCTCCAGCCCGGCGATCATCCGCAGTAGGGTGGATTTGCCGCAGCCCGAAGGGCCGACAAACACGCAGAACTCGCCATCATCCACCATCAGGTCCACGCCCTTGATGATATCGACGGTGCCGAAGCTCTTTTTCACGTTTCGGAGGGTGACTTGCGCCATGGGCCTATCCCTTGCTCGGTTTGAATTGGAATGTCATTGTTGCCTGCCTCATCCCTTGGTGGCCCCAAGGGTGAGGCCCGCGATGAAATGCTTCTGCATGAGAAAGAACATGGCGACAGGCGGCAGCGCGGCAACGATGGCGGCTGCGGAAATCAGCTCCCAGGCCACCTTGTATTGGCCTTTGAGCTCATTCATGCCGGCCGTCACGGGCCGCACGTCGACCGATTGGGCCATGACCGTGGCCCAGAAATAGTCGTTCCAGATGAAGGTGAAGATCAGCACCGCCAGCGCCGCAATGGCCGGGCGCATCAGCGGCAGCACGATGCGGCTGAAAATCTTCCATTCGCTCACCCCTTCCACCCGCGCCGATTCAATCAGCGCGAAGGGCAGGGCCTTGATGAAGTTGCGCATGAACAGCGTGCAGAAGCCGGTCTGGAACGCGATGTGGAACAGCACCAGCCCGGTGGTGGTGTTGTAAAGGCCAAGCTGGGTGGTAAGGTCGCGCACCGGAATGGCCAGGATCTGGAATGGCACAAAATTGCCCGCCACGAACAGGAAAAACACCACGAGGTTGCCGCGGAACCTGTAGACCGCAAGCGCAAAGCCAGTGAGGCAGGAAAGCCCAACCGCGCCAATCACCGTCGGGATCGTCACCCGGAAGCTGTTGATGATGTACCAGCCGATGTTGCTGTTCTTGAACACCGAGGAATAGTTCTCAACGCCCGCGAAGCTGGAGGGCATGCCGAAATAGTTTCCGGCTGCCAGGTCCGAAGCCGGACGGATCGAGGTGATGGCGATGCCGATCAGCGGCAGCAGCCAGATGAACAGCGCCACCGGCAGCATGATCTTGTAGCTGGTTTGCACCCAGGGGCTGGCCTTGGCGATGGGGGTGGGAAACATCAGGCAGTCCTTTCCTGGGAAAGCATGCGCACAATGAACAGCGTGATGAACACCAGCATGATGGCGAACAGCACCACGGCAATCGCCGCGCCATAGCCCATGGCCGTGCCATATTCCGAAAGCGCCTGCTCATACATGAAGTATGAAAGCACCCGCGATGAGCCGAACGGCCCGCCCACCGTCATGATCGAGATCAGGTCGAAGGAGCGCAGCGCGCCGATCACCGTCACCACCACCGCGATGAAAGTTGCGGGCCGCAATTGCGGGATGATGATGTGCCACAGCATGTAAATGCCCTTGGCATTGTCCATGCGCGCCGCCTCCACCTGCTCGGGGTTAATGTTGTTGAGGCCCGTGAGATAGAGGATCATGCAATAGGCGATTTGCGGCCAAAGGCCCGCGGCGATGATGCCATAGGTGGCATATTTGGCCTCGGCCAGAACTGCGATTTCGTGGCCAGTGAGAATCTTGAAGATGTGCGGCAACAGGCCAAAGCCCGGCGCATAGAACCACGAGAAGATCAGCCCCACCACAACCTGGCTGATGACGAAGGGGAAAAAGAACAGCGATTTATAAAGCCTGATGCCTGCAACAGTCTGGTTCAGGAACAGCGCCACACCCAGCCCGGCAGGCACCGCCAGCATGTAAAGAACAAGCCAGATCAGGTTGTTCTTGAGCGACATGTAGAACGAGTCATCGTCCAGCAGGTTGCGGTAGTTGTCCAGCCCCGCCCAGGTCTTGGGCCCCAGCCCATCCCAGTCATAAAAGCTGATCCAGATCGACTGGAAAATCGGAATGATCACATAGATCATGAAGACCAGAAGGCCTGGTGCCAGGAACAGCCATGGCGCGAGGCTGCGCTGGTTGCGCTTCCAGAATCCGGCTTGGGGCGTGGCGGCCATGTGCATCACCTTTTTGCGATGTCGGGCGCCGGGCGGGGTTGAACCGGCCCGCCCGGCTTGCACAGGCCCCGCCATGACACTGCATGGCCGGGCCGGCGCGTCTGCAAGTTGGGGTATGCGCCAGCCACGCTGCGCGAAGCAGCGGGCCGGGCATGCCCCCGTGTTCTGGGAGGAACTACTTGTAGACTTTCTGGCGCGTTTTCTCGAGGCTGTCGAGGATGGCCGGCAGGTCAGCCGGGTTCGACATGAAGTGCTGGAAGCCTTCCATGCCGGCCTTGGCCATGTCGGCAGGCGCGTCACGGTCGAAGAACTGGGCGAGCGCATAGGCGCTGGACAGTTCCTTGAAGCCGGCCTGGATGAACGGATCATCGCCGACTTGCGCCTTGTTGTTCACAGGCAGCTGGCCGAGGGTCTTGTTCATTGCGGTCTGGGCATCAGCCGAAGCCACATAGGCGAGGAACTTCTTGGCTTCGTCCTTGTGCTTGGCGCCAGCTGTCATGTGGAAGGTGTCGGTCGGCGCTTCTTCGGCGCGCGGCAGGCCCTTGGTGATTTCCGGGAACAGCATGAAGCCCAGCGTGTCATTGGTGAGGCCACCCTTCTTGAAGGTGTCCACGGCGAAGTTGCCCATCACATAGTTGGCAGCCTTGCCCTGCGAGAGAAGGGCGGCGGCGTCCTGCCAGTCGATGGCGGCGGCGTTTGCCGTCATGTAGGGAACAACCTTGGCCCACTGGTCAAACACGGCTTTCACCTTCGGGTCGGTCCACGGCACTTTGCCGGCGGTGAGGTCCATGTGGAACTCATAGCCATTGGTGCGCATGTCGAGATAATCGAAGATGCCAGCGCCAGGCCACAGGGCCTTGGTGCCGGTGGTCAGGCAGTCAGCGCCAGCGGCCTTGATCTTTTCGCAGTTGGCGATGAACTCATCCCAGGTTTTCGGCTCGGCGGTGATGCCGGCCTTCTTGTAGACGTCCTTGTTGTAATAGACGCCCCACTGGTAATAGGTGTAGGGCACGCCCCACTTCTTGCCATCCATGGTCATCGAGGCGGCGGCAGACTTCAGGCTGTCATCCAGCCCATTGGCCTTCCACACATCCGTCACATCAGCAAACAGGCCGGCTTTGACATAGGGCGCCATGCGGTTGCCGGCATACCAGGCCGCCACATCCGGCGGGTCAGCCGTCAGGAAGTTGCGGATGGCAGCCTTGTAGCCTTCATGGTCGAAGTTGTTCCACTTCACCTTGATGTCGGGGTTGGCCTTTTCGAAACCGGCGATCAGTTCTTCCATCGCCTTCTTCGGCGCGGGGTCGGATTGGTCGGAGTTGATGACCAGATCACCCGCCAAAGCGGTGCTGGCCAGCAGGCCGAATCCCAAAGTGAAGCCTGTCAAGGCTTTCAAAAGTCTCATGTTTTCCTCCCTTGTGCCGCACCACTATGGCAGCGGCTCAGACACTGGCCATGTTCATTCTGGCCCTTGCTGCTTGACGTTGCCTTGGATTTCCGCAAATTTCTTCCGTGCTGGAATAATTTTCTTCCGGAAAAATAAGGTTTCGCATGAGCAGGCTGCAGAATCCCGGCTGGCCGGACTATGTGGATGAGAGCGTGCCGGTGCACCCCGAAATGCCCGGCGGCTATCCTGTCGTGGTGTTTGGCGACCACCGGCTGTGTGCCGGCCATTCCACACGCGTGCAGAAAATGCCGGGCCCCCACATGCACAGCCAGATTGAGTTCAACCTCGTCAGCAAGGGCCGCATGACCTATTGGTTTGACGGCCATCAGGTCACGCTGGGCGAAGGGCAGATGGGCGTGTTCTGGGGCATGATCCCCCACCAGGTGACGGACTGCGCCGAAAACACCGAATTCATCGTTCTCTATGTTCCGATGTCGGCCTTCCTACAGTTTTCAGACCTGGATGGGTTGCGCCAGAAGATCTTTTCAGGCGGCTTTCTCGAAGGCAATGGCTTCAAGGCCCATGATTTCGGAAGCTTCGCCCTGTGGCGCGATGACCTGATCTCCGGCGATGAAATGCTGGAGCCCTTGGTGAGGGATGAATTGACCGCCCGCCTGCGCCGCATGGACCGCGATGGCTGGCGCGACCTGCGCGGGCAATGGCCCCTCGGCGCCATGGCCTTTCATCACGACCATGACCAGGAGCGCGCCCGCAAGGTGGAGGAGATGTCGCGCTTCATTGGCGAGAATGCCCTTGAGCTGATCGACGTTGCCGATGTGGCCCGCAGGGTGAATTTGCACCCCAACTATGCCATGGCGTTGTTCAAGCGCACCATGGGCCTCACCATCAAGCAGGCGGTGACGCGCCACCGGCTTGATTCCGCCCGCTCCATGCTCATTGCCACCGATGCGCCAGTCTCGCGCATTGCCTTTGATTGCGGCTTTGGCTCGATCTCAAGTTTCTATGAGGCGTTTGAAAAGCGTTTCCGCAAGAGCCCGGCCGCCTTCCGCAAAATCGCAGTCACACGCCAATGAAAGAGATTGGCCGTTAAGGCACAATCGCCTCGGCCTCGATTTCCACTTCATAGCCGCCGATCAGTCCGCCCGCCACGATCAGCGTGTTGGCGGGCCGCAGCGTGCCAAACACCCGGCCATGGGCGCGTGAAACCACTTCGCAATCACTTTCGCGGCGCAGGTAAATGCGGGTGCGCACCACATCTTCGATTTTGCCGCCAGCAGCTGAAATGGCCCCGCCGATCTTGTCGAGAATATAGGTGGCTTGCCCGCCGGCATCGCCCGGGGCCACACAGCGGTTGTTGCCATGGGTGGCCGTGGTGCCGGACACATGAATGGCGTTCCCGACGCGGATGGCGCGGCAATAGCCGGCAATGGGCTCCCACTTGCTGCCAGAAGAAACACGCAGGCCCGCGCGGTGGGGCAAGGGCTCAGCCGCATAGGCCGATGGGATGGCGCTCAAATGGTGGCTCAAGTCGCCCGATGCGGTGAGGAACGGCGGCTTGCGGTATTCATCACCGCAATCACCGGGAATGGGCTGCATGCGCGCGAAAACATCTTCCAGCGCGGCACGGTCCTCGGCAGAGAGCGCAAAGCCAAACACCTGCCGGTTGCTCTCGTGATGGGCATTTTCGCCAAGCCGCGCACCGATGATCACGGCAGCGACGCCGGGCTGCTCCAGCACCCAGCGTGTTGCAACATTCGATAGCGCCACGCCATGGCGCCGCGCGATCCCAGCCAGCGTCGCAAGCAACTCCTGATAAATGGCCCAGCCG
>JAGWTZ010000003.1 GCA_028868695.1 Alphaproteobacteria bacterium
CCTCAACGTGCCGCCGCAGGAGCGCCAGCGCCAGATCATGCTCAACATGGAACGCTGGCGCTGGATGCCGGAAAACCTCGGCAACGAGCATTTCCTCATCAACATCGCCGGCTTTGAGCTGGAGCATGTGCTGGCCGGAACGACGGTGGACCGGATGAATGTGGTGGTGGGCGCAGTGGCCACCCAGACGCCGGAGTTTTCCGGCGCCATGCAATATATCGAGCTGAACCCGTATTGGACCGTGCCTTACGACATCGCCATCAAGGAGATGCTGCCCAAGCTCAAGGCCAACCCGCTGGCCTATGCCGATGATTTTGAGCTTTATGCCGGTGGCCAATTGGCCGATTGGCGCTCAGTCAACTGGCAGCAATATGGCGCCGGTTCATTCCCCTTCACCTTCCGCCAGAAGCCGGGGCCGAAGAATGCGCTGGGCAAGGTGAAATTCATGCTGCCCAACCGCTTCAACATCTACCTGCATGACACGCCTGCCAAGGACAAGTTCTTCAACACCACCCGCGCTTTCAGCCATGGCTGCATCCGCCTCTCGCAGCCGGACCAGCTGGCTTATTCCATGCTGCAGCGGGTGGGCATGGACAAGGCGGCAGTGGATGCGATCTGGGCGGGCGGCCAGAACCAGCGCGTGAACCTGCCGCAGGCGGTGCCGGTGCACCTTGTCTATGCCACAGCATTTTCCAGCGAGAACGGCATCGAGTTCCGCTCTGACGTCTATGGCCGGGACCGCAAGCTCTATGCCGTGCTATTCGGCAAGCCGGCAAGCTAAGCGCGGGCCGGAAGAAGGCGCATCACCTCACCCCAGCGGCGCGCAGGCAGTCTTCAGCCAATCGAGCGCGGCTCCGCCCATCAGCGGGCCAAGCTTGGCCAGAACCTCGGCGTGATAGGCGTCCAGCCAGCGCAGGTCATCGCGTGTCAAAAGCTTGGTCTCAATCAGCGCCCGGTCAATGGGCGCGAAAGTGAGCGTTTCGAAACCCAGCATCTCGCGCTCCCCGCCGGCGATGGCTGAAGGCGCCGTCACCAGCAGCAGGTTTTCAATGCGGATGCCATAGTGCCCCGGCTTGTAATAGCCCGGCTCATCGGAAAGGATCATGCCCGGCTTCAGCACCACATGGTTGGCCTTTGAAATGCGCGCCGGCCCCTCATGCACCGAGAGATAGCTGCCAATGCCGTGGCCGGTGCCATGGTCGAAATCCAGCCCTGCTTCCCATAACCCGGCCCGCGCCAGCGCGTCGATATGCGCCCCAGTGGTGCCGGCCGGAAAGCGCACCCGCGAAATGGCGATCATGCCTTTCAGCACGCGGGTGAAGCGGTCCCTCATTTCGGCACTGGGCGTGCCCACGATCACCGTGCGCGTCACGTCGGTTGTGCCGTCGCGGTATTGGCCGCCGGAATCGATGAGGAAAATCTCATCGCGCTTCAGCATGCGGCTTGGCCCTTCCGGCAGGTGATAGTGCGGAATGGCCGCATGCGGTCCGGAGGCCGGAATGGTCTCGAAGGAAAGGTCCTCCAGCTTGCCGGTGGCCTTGCGGAAGTCCGCCAGCTTGGCGGCCGCCATGGCCTCGCTCACGCCGCCCTTGGGTGCCTCGACGGAAAGCCAGTGCAGGAAGTTCGAAAGGGCCGCGCCATCGCGCAGCTGTGCATCACGCGCCCCTTGCGCCTCCACCGCGTTCTTCTGCGCTTTGGGCATGGTGCAGGGGTCGGCGCCGAGGGTGACAAGGGCCTTGGCCGCAACCAGCACCTGCCGCACTTTTTCCGGTGCTGAGCCTTCATCCAGCAGCACCTTTTTGCGGCCCAGCGCCTTCAGCCGCTGCACCAGCGTGGCAGGCGAATGGACGGTGGCTACTGCGGCCAGCGCCTTCTTCACCTCTGGCGTCACTTGCTCCGGCGCCACGAACAGCTCGGCCTTGCCGCTTTGGTGCAGGATGGCATAGGCCAGCACCACAGGCGTGAACGGCACATCGCGCCCGCGCAAATTGAACACCCAGGCCACCGATGAAGGCTCTGCCAGAACCACAGCATCGCAGCGCTGCTTTTTCAGGCCTGCGGCTATGTCCTTGAGCTTGGCCTTGGCGGATTTGCCGGCATATTTCTCGGGCTGCACAAACAGCGGCAGCCGTGAGCGGGCAGGCTGGCCTTCCCAAATGGCATCCACCAGGTTCTTGTCCGCCGGCACGAACTTGGCGCCAATCTCGGCACAGGCTTGCGCATAGCGCCGCGCATCCGCCACCGTCAGCAGCATCGGGTCATAGCCCAGCGCGTCGCCCTTCTTCAGGGCCGTCTTCAGCCAGGCCTGTGGCGGCTCGTCGATCAGGTGGTGGAAGGAGAAGGCCTTGGCCTCCACCTGTTCGCGCACCTGCGTGGTGTAGCGGCCATCGACAAAGACCGCCGCCTTCTTGGCCAGCACGATCGCCGTGCCCCAGGAGCCGGAAAAGCCCGAGAGCCACTTCAGCCGTTCGGCATAGGCCGCAACATATTCACCCTGAAACTCATCCTGCCGCGGCACCACATAGCCTGCCAGCTTCTGTGCCTGCATCTGCGCGCGCAGTTTCTTGAGTTTTGCAGCCGTTGTCTCGCTCATCACGGAAATCCTTAACCTCTCGTCAATGGTATTCGCAGGTATGCCGCCTTGGCGGCAATTTGCCTATGGGCGTTTACTCAAAGACAAGTCCGCCATGAGATCAAGCCAAAAGGGAACGGAAGCTGGGGGCATTCGTTGGTTAACACTCGGGCAATGGGTAAAATTCGCGATCTGTATTCGCTGCGCAAGACTGATGCTGCGCAAATCGAGGCGTTGCTCGGCAACCTGCCGCAGATCGTGTTTGGCCATGTCGCCGTGACGCTGTTCACGGTCTTGATTTGCATGAATGGTGCTGCCCGCAACTATGTTCTGGTCTGGGGCGCGGCCATGCTGCTCAGCGTGGTGCCCACTGTTCTTGGTGTCAGGCTGCTGGGCGGGGAGGCCCGCAGCGGTGTCTCGCCCGGCTCGATTGCCAGCCGCCTGGTGGTCATGGCCTCCATGCGCGCGCTGTTCTGGCTGGTGGGCCTCGCCACGCTTTTGCCAATGGTGGATCCCGGCACGGCCTATCTTCTCGAATTCGTGATGTTCGGCATGATTGTCGGTGGCGTGTTTTCTTATTGGACGCTGCCGCCCGCCGCCCTCATTTTCTCAGGTGCCGTGGCGGTTGGCAGCCTGATCGGTGTCTGGACCAGCGCTGTGCCGAACCAGATGGCCATGACAGCGGTGATCCTTGTTTCAGCGCTGTTCTTCAACCGCGTGGCATTGATCCACGCCCGCAATATCCGCATTCAGTCAGAGACCGCCAGGCATCTGGAGGCCGAGCGCGCCGTCGTCGGCCTGCTGCTGCGCGATTTCGAGGATGGCTCGAAGGATTGGCTGTGGGAGATCAACGACGAAGGCTTCCTCACGCGCGGCGCTGGCGGTTTTGCAACGGCATTGAATGTGCCTGAAGAACGGCTCACTGCCCGGCCTTTTGTCAGCGCTCTCGAAACACTGGCCGTTTCTGGCGAACAGATCGCCTCGGTCCGCCGCCTCGGCCAGACGCTGGCAGAAGGTCAATCCTTCACCGATCAAGAAGTCAACCTCGGTGAGTTTGCCGAGTCTGTGTTCGTCAGCTTCACTGCCAAGGCCCAGCCTTGCCTGATCAGCGCCACCACCAAATGGCATGGCGTTGCTTCCGACATTTCCGCCGAGCGCCGCGCCCAGGCCCATGTGCGCCGCCTCGCCTTGTTTGATCCGCTGACCAACCTGCCCAACCGCGCCCAGCTGCGCAGCGCCTTGGGCGGCATGCGCGGCAGCGCCAGCGCCCCGCTGTGGGTGGCCTATGGCGATCTTGATGGCTTCAAGCATGTCAACGACAGCCAGGGCCACGCGGCGGGTGATGCCGTGCTCTGCGAATTGAGCCAGCGTTTCCGCCAGCATATCGCGCCTGAAGAGATGGTGGCCCGGATCGGCGGCGATGAATTCGTGTTCGTCTTGCGCGGCAGCGCCGCCAGCATTGAACAGAAATGGCAGGGCCTGATCGCCCTTGCCGAACAGCCCGTGATCCTTTCCAACCACACCCAGCAAGTGGGCCTCAGCCTCGGCATCGTGCAAGCCCTGGAAGGCGAGACGGTGGACGAGATCCTGCGCCGCGCCGATTTGGCGCTCTACAATGCCAAGCAGCAGGGCCGCGGCATCGCCCGCTATCACACGATGGAGATGGAAGAGGCCGTGCAGGCCCGGCGGGAGATGGAACTGGCCTTGCGCCGCGCCCTGGCGGCGGGGGAGTTCACCATGCACTACCAGCCCATCTATGCCTGCGGCACCGGCCGCCTGGTAAGCCATGAAGCCCTGATGCGCTGGAACCACCCGGCGCAGGGGCAAATCTCGCCAGACACCTTCATTCCGCTGGCCGAAGACAATGGCCTGATCGCCGACATCGGCGCCTGGGCCTTGCAGCGCGCCTGTGAGGACGCCCGCCATTTCCCCGCCGGCACAAGGGTCTGCGTGAACATTTCGGCGCACCAGATGCGGTCGCGCCAGCTGCTGGCTGACGTCACCAAGGCGCTGGCCGTTTCGGGCCTGCGCCCGGCCAATCTCGAGCTGGAAATGACCGAGAGCGCCCTGATTGAAAACACCGGGATGGCGGAAATGCTGATCCATGATCTCAAGGCCTTAGGCGTGAGCCTGGCGCTGGATGATTTCGGCACCGGCTATTCCTCGATGGCCTATCTGCACAAGTTCCGCTTTGACCGCATCAAGATCGACCGCGCCTTCGTTCAGGCCTATCTCGACCGGCCGGAAAGCCGCGTGGTGGTCGATGCCATGATCATGATCGGCCGCCAGCTCGGCATCAGCGTCACTGCCGAAGGCATCGAGACCGAGGCGCAATACCGCGCCATGGTGGAGCAGGGCTGCGATCTTGCCCAAGGCTTCCTGCTTGGCCGCCCCGCACCCCTGCAAATCAGGCCGAATCCTCTCGCAAATGCGAGATAATGATGGAATCGGCCATGCCCGGGCATGGCAAACGCGCCGTTAACCCTAAATTAACGCTTTCCTATCAGGGACTTGTGTCAAGAAAACGCACATTCTCTGACATAATCTTGCTGCATTCAGCGCCTATCTGTCCTGCATCGGACAAGCGGTTCATTTGCAGTGGTGCGTGAAAGTTTTGTGCGTTGCAATATATTCGGAGCGGAAAATGACCTTGGTGAGTTTGGATCGTGAAACAGTGCGGAACGGGGGCTTTGGCGCCTCGCCGGGCCTCATGGTGCGCATGAAGAACTTTGTGTCCGGCACCCGCGCCGTCCGCCAGCTGCACCAGCTGGACGACCGCCTGCTGGCCGATATCGGCCTGTCGCGCGGTGAGATTGACGCCCGCGTCTGGGGCCGCCGCGGCTAAAACCAATTCTACCCATCAGCACATACAAGCCGGTGCGGCCCGCAAGGCCAGCGCCGGTTTTGTTTTGCGCTATCCCGGCCAACCGCAGGCTGAGGGTTCAAGCAGGAATGCGGCCGCGGCTAGACATCCTGGGCATAGCCCGGCCCGGTGATCTTGCCGCTCATCGCGCGTCCTTGCCGGCCTGAAGCTCCCGCCCGCCGCGCCAGCACCAGCGCAATCCAGTTGCCGCTGCGGATCACCTGGCGCATTTCCAGCCCCTGGTTGACATAACAGGCCTTGATCCAGCGCGTCTGGTCAACCGTCAGGCCGGAAAGCACCAGCGTGCCGCCCGGCGCCACCAGGGCCGAAAGCCCGGGCGCCAGAGTGGCCAGCGGCCGCGCCAGAATATTGGCGAAGATCAGGTCATAGGGTGCCGCGCGGCGGATGGCGATGTGATGAAGCCCCGGTGCCTTGCAGCCCTTGAACCAGGGTAGGGCGCCGTTGCGCCGCGCATTGTCCAGCGCCACGCGCACCGCCTCGCCGTCAATGTCGGTGCCCAGAACCGGGCGCTTGAGGAACTTCGCGGCGGCAAGGCCTAGAACGCCCGTGCCCGTGCCAAGATCGAGGATGCGGTGCGGCCGCGCCCGCTTCACCAGCGCCTCCAGCGCCATCAGGCAGCCCCAGGTGGTGCCGTGATGGCCGGTGCCAAAGGCCGTGCCGGCGTCAATTTCCAAAACCACGCCGCTGTGATGCACGCCCCGGTCATGCGACCCATGCAGATGAAAGCGCCCCGCCGAAACCGGCGAAAGCCCGGCCAGGCTTTCGCGCACCCAGTCGCGGTTCTCAACTTCGGCAAGCCTGGTGAGCGGGTGGGCGATCAGCGCCTGCGCGGCCAGCGCCTCGCTCTCTTCGGCAAACCAGGCCACGGTTTCCCAAAGCCTGGCGGCCTCATCGGTTTCATTGATGGATACGGCCAGCGCATCCAGCTCCAGCGCCTCTTCCACGCGCTCCATCATGGCGAAGGCTTCTTCATGCGAAAGCCCGCCGAAAGAAACGGTGTAGCGCGCGCCGCCCAAGATCAGGTCAGCGGCAGGATGGTGATTTCCACGCGCCGGTTCTGGGCCTTGCCCGAGGCGGTGGCGTTGGAGGCAATCGGGTCGCTCGCGCCATGGCCTTCCACCGAGAAGCGGTTCGGGTCCAGCTGCTGGGCGGCAAGATATTGCGCCACGGAGGCGGCGCGGCGGCGCGAAAGGTCATAGTTGTGGTTGGCATCGCCGGAGGAATCCGTGTGGCCCACCACGTTGATCAGCGTCTGCTTGTATTCCTTGAACACCAGCCCCACCGAATTCAGCGTGCCATAGAACTGCGGCTTGATGTCGGCCTTGTCCACATCGAAGGTGATGTTGGAGGGCATGTTGAGAACGATGGAGTCGCCCATGCGCGTCACCGAAACGCCGGTGCCCTGCAGCTGCTTGCGCAGCTTGGCTTCCTCGTTGTCCATATAGGCGCCAATGCCGCCGCCGGTCAGCAGGCCAACGCCCGCGCCGATCAGCGCCGCCTTGCGCACATCGGCGCCAACCGCGGCGCCCAGCAGCGCGCCGCCAATTGCGCCCATCCCGGCACCGGCCCCCGCACCCACCGCGGTGTTGGCCACCTTCTGGTCACCGGTGAACGGATCAGTGGTGCAGGCGGAGACAAACAGGGTCAGGGCGCAAGCCGCGAGAATGGACTTTTTCATAGGAACTCCATGGGATTGCCGGTGCTTTGCGGGCCACTTGTGGCGGAATTGAGGAAGGTAGGCCTGGCCGTGCAACCTGCAATCAGTTTCGAATCAGCGCGAAAGATAGCTGATCAGGGCGTTGATGTCGCCGCCATGGTCATGGATGATGCCGGTGAACTTGCTGCGCATCGCCTGGGCGATGGAAACGCCCGACACGCTCACATCCTCGATGCGGCTGTTGCCCGAAAGGCGGAATACGATGCTGCTGCCGCTGGAAAAGCGGCCGGAAATGGTGTTGCCGCTGCAAGAGGTTATGGCCAGTGCGCCGCCCGAAAGGCTGCTGGAATTCTCGGCCATGAAGCGGCCCATGAAGGATTTGGCCAGCGACACATATTTGCCTTCCATGTTGGCGGGCAGGTCGCGGCGATAGGGGCCGAGCGCAAACAGCGCCAGCCCGCGCAGGTCGGCATAGCGCCCGGCGGCAACTGAGAAGGCCTGGGGAGAGCCGCGCCTCGCGGCCCCCATGAAGGCGGAGGCGGCGTCCTGCACAAAGCCTTCGGCGGGGCAGGTAAGGGCCATGGCCTGGCCAGACATCATCAGTGAACTGAATATCAGTGTGCCGAGCAATTTGCGCATCTGCCTAGTCCTCCCAGACCCGCCGCGCACAATGAATCGCGGCGCTGATTCATGCAAGCGTGAACATCACTCCGCGGTGCTGGGTTTCCAGCCCTTGATGCGGCCATGGCGCAAGTGCAGGTCGCGCGCCGGGCCGATCACATCCGAAGGCCGCGCCAGCGCATAGGTGCGCTTGCGCAATTCGCGGATCATGTCATCACGCTGCGTCAAATGTGCGATCTCTGAAAATGCGATGGGCTTGCCCACCCGCACTTTCAAATCCGTGCCGATGCGCCGCGCCGTTTCACGGAACACCAGCGAGAGCCGCAGCGTCAGGCTCAAATGGCTGGCGATCTGGAACAGGCGGGAATTCTGCCCGGTGAAAAACACCGGCACCACCGTGGCCTCGCCCATGCTGATCAGCTTGGCGGTGAAGGGTGCCCAGGGCAGGTCCACGGCCATGCCCTTGTGGGCCTGCTCGGAGGTGGAAACGCCACCGCCGGGGAAAATGCCCACGGCCCCTCCGGCTTTCAAATGCGCCTGTGCGAGGCGGCGGGAATTCACGTTGGTCTCGCGGGCCTCGCGCGTGGGTGCAAAGGCCACGGGCAACAGGTTCTTGGCGGCGCCGGGGTCCTGGCACAGCACGTCATTGGCCAGAACCTTGGTGTCTGGCCGCACTTTCAGCGCCAGCCAGGTCAGCGTGATGCCATCAAGCACGCCGTAAGGATGGTTGGAGATGAACACTACGGGGCCTTGCCGCGGCACTTGCGCCAGGGCGTCGCCGTCAAACTCCACATTGATGCGCAAGAGGTTGATGGCGCTGTCGAAGAAATTCTCGCCGCGCTGCAGGTTTTCCTGGTGCCGCAGGTAAAGTTTCTTGAGCTTGCGCTGGCCGCCGATTTTCTCGATGGCTTGAATCACCGCCCGCTGCAGGAAGGGCTGGTCTGCAGTTGAATAGGAGAAACGAAGTTTCCGCGCCGCGGCCTGTTCCATGAGTTCCCGTCTGCTGGCTGAACAATGTGACATCTATAGCTGCTATTTATGACAATCCAAAGGACTGTGATTTGAATGTCAAATGAGACCAAGGGCCTGTGGCTCGGCCTGCTGGGCGTGGCGATATTTGCGTTGACCCTGCCTTTCACAAGGCTGGCGGTGCGCGAGTTTGATCCGCTGTTCCTGTCCATCGGCCGCACCGTGCTGGCCGCCGCCGTGGCGGGCCCCATGCTGCTGCTCAGCCGCCAGCCCTGGCCATCGCCAGGCGATGTGAAGCGCCTGCTTTTCGTGGTGGGTGGGGTGATCTTTGGCTTTCCGGTGTTTTCGGCGCTGGCCATGCGCTCCGCCCCCGCCTCGCATGCCGCAGTGGTGCTGGCCGCCTTGCCCTTGGCCACCGCGCTGATGAGCACCATCTTCGCCCATGAGCGGCCTTCGCCCGCCTTCTGGTTCTGGAGCGTGCTCGGCTCCGGCACGGTGATCGTCTTTGCCTTGTGGGATGGCGGCGCGGAACTGCACGCCGCTGATGGCCTTTTGGTGCTGGCCGTATTCGCGGCTGCCATGGGCTATGCCGCAGGCGGGCAATTGTCGAAAACCCTGGGGGGCTGGCAGGTGATCTGCTGGGCATTGCTGCTGGCCCTGCCGCTGACACTGCCCATCACCTATTACCTCACCCGCCAGCTCACCGGCCATGAAAGCCTCAGCGGTTGGCTCTGCTATGCCTATCTCGGCCTGATGAGCCAACTCGTTGGCTTCTTTGCCTGGAACAAGGGCCTGGCCTTGGGCGGCATTGCCAAGGTGGGGCAGGTGCAGCTGCTCCAAACCTTCATGTCTCTGGCCGCCGCCGCCTTGATCCTGGGCGAGACATTGTCGCTGCGTGCCATGCTGTTTGCAGTGGCGGTGGCCATATGCGTCTGGTTCGGCCGCAAATCGGCGGTTAGGAGACGGCAATAATTTTCTCCCTCCCCGCAAGGGGGAGGGAAATGGTTTGGAGAAGCTTCAACCTAAAGCACCGGCTCTGGCTGATGCACATGCGGCGGCATGGTTGCGCCGTCTTCGAAGTCAGTAGGCTTGGTCTGGTCCGCGCCGGTGTTGGGCATGATGAAGGAGAGAACCACAGCCACCAGCGCATTCACCGCCACTGACAAAAGGCCGATATAAACCGAGAAGCCCGCTGGCGTGGCCCAGGTGGGCGTCCACTTCGGGCCCCAGGCGAGATAGATGCCCAGCACCAGCCCCACGATCCAGCCGATGAGCAGCGGCGTGCCGTGAATGCGGCGCGTGTAAAGCCCGAACACCATGGCCGGGAAGATCTGGATCATCACCACGCCGCCAAGCAGCTGGAAGTCGATGGCAAACTGCGTCGGGATGAACAGGATGAAGGCCAGCGCACCCAGCTTGACGATCAGTGACATCAGCTTGGCAAGCGATGCCTCTTGTGCCCCGCTCATGTCCGGGTTCACGAAGGGCCGCCAGATGTTGCGCGTGAAGGTGTTGGCCGCACCGATCGACATCACGGCCGCCGGCACCAACGCGCCAATGGCGATGGCCGCGAAGGCGAAGCCCACAAACCAGTCCGGGAACATTTTCAGGAACAGCTGCGGCACCACATCCTGCGGGTTCTTGAGGTCCAGCCCCGCCGCGCGGCCCATCAGGCCGAGCAGGGCGATGAGCCCCAGCACCAGCGAATAGGCCGGCAGAGTCATGGCATTGAAGCGGATGGCCCGCGGGCTGGAGGCGGAAAGAACGCCCGTCAGCGAATGCGGATACATGAACAGCGCAAGGGCGGAACCCAGCGCCAGCGTCATGAACGGCATCACCTGTGCGGGCGCCAGCGTCAGGCCCATGGCGGCCTTGATCGGCGGCGTGGCTGCGGCATTGGCCGCCATCTTGGCTTCAAAGGCCTTGGAGGCAAGATCAAACACCGCGCCAAAGCCGCCAAGCTGATAGGGAATCATGATCACGGCGGCGATCACGAACACATAGATCATCGCATCCTTCACAAAGGCGATCAGGGCAGGGGCGCGAAGCCCGGAGGAATAGGTGTAGAGCGCCAGGATGATGAAGGCCACAGTGAGTGGCAGATGCGCCATGATGCCATCACCGGTGAGGCCCAGCGCCTGGATCACTTTCTCCATGCCCACCAGCTGCAGGGCGATATAGGGCATGGTGGCGATGATGCCGGTGATGGCCACCGCGAATTCCAGCCCCTTGCTGCCGAAGCGGCCATAGGTGAAATCCCCCGCCGTGATGTAGCCATGCCGCGCCGAAACATTCCACAGCCGCGGCATGATCAGGAAGATTAGCGGATAGATGATAACGGTGTAGGGCACGGCAAAGAAGCCGTAGGCGCCGATGGCATAAACCAGCGCCGGAACGGCAATCACCGTATAGGCCGTATAGAGGTCGCCGCCCAAAAGGAACCAGGTGATCCAGGGGCCGAACTGCCGCCCGCCCAGGCCCCATTCGTCAAGCTTGCCCAAGTCTCCCGCCTTCCAGCGCGAGGCCCAGAAACCCATCGCGGTCACCAGCGCGAAGAACAGGATGAAGATGGTGGTCGCAACAACATTCACGCCGCTCATTTGCCTTGCTCCAGCTTGTCGGCCGCATAGATGAACAGCACCGAAACCGGCACCAGCAGCAAGTTGAACCAATAGAAGAACGGAAAGCCGAACAGCTGCGGCTCCATCACGTTGTAGAACGGAACCGCCAGTGCCGCGAGGCATGGGATCAGCAGCAGAATGTATTTCAAGTTTCCCTCCCTGCTTTGCCCGGCCTGTCATCGGCCAGTTTCAAAACCGGGTTGATTTATGCAGGGATTCGCAACGTTGGCAAGCAGGAGATCCTCTGCCGGCTTTACAATTGGAAGTTTATCGCTATGGTGAATCAGCCCGGGGGCCTGCTGTTAGTAGTTGGAACATCAGATGGGCAAGCGCTTCAACAAGTTGCTGGTGACAGGTTTTGTTCTTGCGGCATTCGCGTTGCCTGCGGGAGCCGGGAGCTTGTTTGTTGACTTGAACGGAAACGTTTTCGCAAGGCTCGGCGGAATTGAACAAGTGGTGCCAGAGCTCAAGCCTGACCAGCTGGTATTGCCCTCCCAAGAACTGCCCGCTTGGTTGTTCCAAGGTTCAAACCGATCGCCCATCCACAGAAACGGCACGATTGAGAGTGTGGTTCCGGGAGATCCGCTTGTTGATCCGAATTCAACGCTGAACGGAATCGGGCTTCCGCTTCCTGCTCCTGTGCAAGCTGGCCGGAATGCACAGCCAACTTGGGTCCCGGGAAATGTCTCGTTCAGTCTTGCGCCCGGTCTCTATTGCTTGACCCAGGGCTGGGACTACTGCCGCATTGATTCTGCTCAAATTGGTGATGTGCCAAACGGGACTGTCTGTCATTGCGAAAGGAACGGAGTCCAAGTCGGTGGCACAACTCTCACAATCAAGCAGGAGGCGAAGCAGTGAAGCAGTTTTCCCCTTGGTGGGCGTTCTTCGGCGTGCTCGTCGCCGCTGGGTTTTGCCTGTTTATGTTCCTGTCTGTGGATATGGTGCGTATCCGCAATGAGCATCAAAGTTTCAAGGACGCACTGGATACTCGTTACGACATCCAAACCTGCATCAAGACTTATCGCAAAGATGCAATAGCAACCGCTGATGATATTGATCTCTGCGCAAGAAAATCCGCAGAGCAGGCGTTGATTGACGATTTCCGCATCCGGCAAAACATCTTCTTTCAACATCGCGTTGCCGAGGAGGTCAGTCTCTGGCTGGTTGTGTCAATAACATTGGGCGGTGTTCTGCTTGCTGCGTTGCAGCTGCTGCTGTCATTTTCCCTTGTGAGGGGCAGGCTCGGCGCCGGGCTGCCCGCAGACGGTGAACTGTCCATTGAAGCCGGCAGGATTTCAATCCGATCTGCATATGTCGGAGCAATTATCCTTGGCATCTCATTTGCGTTCTTTCTTGCTTACATGTTTTATGTTTTTACATTGACCGGCGTATCCGGCGAAAGGTCCCAAAAGCCGGATACATTGGTAGTCACACCGTTGCAGGTGCCCGCACTGGGCAAGGACCTTGGTTCAAAAGGCGGATTGGGACCGCCTTCCACGCCCGACCCGGCCGGAAAGTCGCAGTAGCCTGGCGCGCATTGGTATTCAGTGACAATAGGCCCCGCCGCCGCGGCGTTCGCGCTGGCGGTCAAGGTGGATGTGGTTGCGGTGATAGGGGTCTGATCCCGGCCCCAATACGGTGTGGAAAACGCCGCAGCCTTGCGCCCGCACCGTGCGCAGGAAGCGCTGGTCCGCCGCGCTGCCATAATAGTCGCGCAGCACATTCACCTCGCGGCCGTCGGCCAGCGTGAAGCCGGAGATGTCGATGGCATCGCCCTGGCCATGTTCGGAAAGCTTGGAACCGCTCACATTGTTGCGCGGCCGGCAGGCATAGGAGGCGGCCACCGTCAGGCCCACAATGCGCTGGCCGTAAACCGCCTGTGCCGTGGGCTGCACGGAGCTTGCGATCCAGCTGTTCAGGGCATTGGCAAGATCGCAGGTGATCAGCGCCGGCTGGCTGAATCCCACCTCGCTGATCGCATACACGCGGTATCCCTGGCTCACGCCGCAGCCATTGCCCTCGTGGAAATCCGGTACGGGTGTGGCCTGCCCGAATTGGCTGGGGGGAACCGGGCAGTTGAGGGCAGGCGGCTGCACGCCATCCAGCGTGAATTCCGCGCTGCGCCGCCCCGAAGAGCATGCGGCCAGCCCCACGCTGAGAGCCAGCGCGGCAAGCCATGGCGCTGCGTGGCGCATTATCTGTTGAGCGCGACGATCAGCGCATTCACATCGCCGTCATGCTTGGCGATGTAGGAGGTGAACAGGCTCTTTTCCTGGCCCGTCATCGAGAAGCCAAGGAAGCGCGCGTCGGCAATCTTGTATGTGCCGCCCGCCCAGTTCAGCTTCCAGCTCACACTGTAGACCTGGCCTGCCATCATGTAGACCTTGGATTCAACAACGACATTCTTGTCCTTGTCCACGGTCGCCTCGCCGATCTCGAACTTGGCGATGGGATAGCTGTGGCTCTGGTCGGCCATGTAGCGGGCAATGAAGGCGGCAACGCCGTGGCGGTAGCGCGAGTCCTGGCCGTCTGGAACTTCATAGCTGCCGATTGATTCCGTGGCGATCGAGTCAAGGTCGGCATAGCGCTGGATGACGCGCAGGAAGGCCGATGTGGTGCCCTGCCTGTGGGCGTGCAGCAGCTCTTCGCCCACCTTGTTCATGAACACCACGGAGGGGTGGTCTTCGGCCAGGGAGGGGGTGGCCAGCGCGGCGGGGGCCAGGGCGGCAGGAATCAGCGCAAGGAAAAGGCGGCGTGAAATCATGATGTGAGCTCTCTCCCCTTGTCTTGGCCTGTTATGGTTAAGGCCCGGTAAATTACCACGTCTCGGCTTCGCGCAGCTTGGCATAGAGCGGCTTGAAATCGCCTTTCGAGGCATTCAGCGTGTCTTCGAACATCTTCTTCATGGCAATCGTCAGCCACACGCCCTTGACGTTGATGTCAGCAATGCGCAGCGCGCCTGGGTTGCCGTAAACGCGCCAGCGCAGCTGTTCGCCGCTGCCCACAATGGCGCTGTCCACCACGGTGAACTTGCCCTGGTCATTGGAGGTGGTGATCTTCAGGTCGCTGCCCTGGAAATCCTGCACATACCAGACAAAAAGCGCCGCGGCATAATTGGCCACCAGGTCATAGAACATGCCCTTGTCGCCAGCCGGCAAGTCCTGCCTGGCGGTCCCCAGCGCGAAATTGGCGACGGAGGGAATGTTGATATAGCGGTTGAGCAGGTTGGCGAAACGGCGTTGCAACGCCTTGTCGCCGCGGTGTCCGCCTTGCGCGAGCTTCAGCACTTCAACGCCAAGCTGGTGCACATAATCCTCGGCCGGTGCCGTGGCCAGCGCTGGTGCGGCAAGGCCAAGGCCCAAGGGCAGGCCCGCTACAGCAAGCAGGAAATGGCGGCGGTTCAATGTCATTTCAGCGCGTCCTCACAAAGTTGCCGGGGCAGGGCACAAGCCAATGCGCCGGCGATTCTCCCCCGTTTCCTTCCACACTATGGCAATGTGAAGGTCTTTTGAAAAAAATCAAGTTTGCGTGCCACCGGTGAATATTTGCGACAGTTCATGGCGAAAAAACGAATTTGTTGCAAGCTATATAAAGATATGTTTATATAGTTCAAGGAGACGCTGATGGAAGAACTGCTGGCAGGTTTGCGCGCTGTGGCCGAAATAACCCGGCTGCGCATTCTCTTTGCCCTGTCACATGGCGAGATGAATGTGACCGAGCTGACCCATGTGCTCGGCCAAAGCCAGCCGCGTGTCTCGCGCCACCTGAAGCTGATGACGGAAGCGGGCCTGATTGCCAAGCACAAAGAGGGCAACTGGGTGCTGTTCCGCCAGCGCGAGGAGGGCCGCGGCGGCGCGCTCGCCCGCGCCCTGGTGGACATGCTGCCCGCCCATGATGCCATCCTGGCCGAGGATTTGCAGCGCCTCGAAGAAATCCGCCGCCAGCGCCAGGCGCTTGCCGCATCCTATTTTGCCGCCAACGCCGCCGAATGGCAGAAGCTCCGCTCGCTGCATGTGCAAGAGGATGAGGTGGAGGCCGCCATCCTCTCCATGCTGGACGGTGCGAAGTTTTCCTCCATCGTTGATCTCGGCACCGGCACAGGCCGCATGCTGGAACTGCTCGCCCCGCGCGGCGCCCAGCTTTGGGGCATTGACCAAAGCCGCGACATGCTGGCCATCGCCCGCGCCAATATCGAGCGGGCAGGCCTGAAGAACGCGCAGATACGCCAGGCCGACATTTATGCCCTGCCCATGGCCGACGCCAGCGCCGACCTGATCACCATCCATCAGGTGCTGCACTTCCTGGATGATCCCCAGCGCGCCCTGCTGGAGGCGCGCCGCATCCTCAAGCCCGGCGGTCAGATCCTGATGGTGGATTTTGCCCCGCATGAATTGGAAGAGCTGCGCACCGCCCACGCCCACCGCCGCCTTGGCATTTCCGCCGAACAGATGTCGGGCTTCCTTGCCCGCGCCGGGCTGGTGCAGCGCGAACACAAGGTTCTGCCGCCACCCTGGCTGAAGTCTGGTGCCGGCCTCACCGTTTCGCTGTGGCTGGCCGCCTTGCCCACGCCACAGCTTTCCACGCCCCGCCTTTCGAAAGCCCCTGCCTGATGACCAAGCTTGCCGTGTCCTTTGAGTTTTTTCCGCCCAAGAATGAAGAGGCGGAAGCCGGCCTCTGGCGCACCCTGCGCAAGCTGGAAACCGTGCAGCCGCGCTTTGTCTCTGTCACCTATGGCGCTGGCGGCACAACACGGGACCGGACGTTGAACACCGTGCGCCGCATCGTCAATGAAACCAGCCTGAAGCCTGCCGCCCATCTCACTTGCGTGGGCGCCTCGAAGGCGGAGGTGAATGAGGTGGTGCGCGAATTCTGGGCGGCCGGTGTCCGCCACATCGTGGCCCTGCGCGGAGACCCGCCGCAAGGCGTGGGCACGCGCTTCACGCCGCACCCGCAAGGCTATCGCAACGCCGCAGACCTGGTGCGCGGCATCCGCGAGATCGCCGATTTCGAGGTGAGTGTCTCGGCCTATCCCGAAAAGCACCCCGAGTCCGTTTCGATCGAGGAAGACTTGGCCTTCCTCGCCGACAAGGCCGAGCATGGCGCCACCCAGGCGCTCACCCAGTTCTTCTTCCACAACGCCTTCTATCTGCGCCTGCGCGACCGCATCGCCGCGCGCGGCATCAACATCAAGCTGATCCCCGGCATCCTGCCCATCACCAACTTCGCCCGCGCCCAGGAATTCGCCGCCAAGTGCGGCGCGCATGTCGAGCCGGAAATGATCCGCCGTTTTTCGGGCCTGGATGCAGAGCCCGAAACCCGCAACCTCGTGGCCGCCATGGTGGCGGCCGAGCAGGTGCAGGCCCTGCAGCGCGAAGGCGTGACGGATTTCCATTTCTACACGCTGAACCGCGCCGACCTCGTCTATGCCATTTGCCGCATGCTGGGCCTCGGCGCGGATGGCCACACCGCCGCGGCGTGAGGCGCTTCACAATCACGTCAAATTCTGGTCAGATGCTGGCCAGTCAGATGTGGAGGCCGTGATGAGGAAGATTCTCGCAACAGTTGCCGTGGCCGCGGGTTTGGCGATGCTGGGGGCAGGGGCCGCCGAGGCGCGCACCCACCACAAGCATCACCACCATCACCATTGGCGCCACCACCACCACGCCTGCCACCACCGCAACACCACCAGCGATGATGCGCAGGACCAGGTGTTCTACACCGATCTCGCACCTTACTATGGGCTTGAACACCGTGTGGACACTGGCCCCACCTTCTGGCGCGATGAGCCGTTCTTCTTCTGGGGCTGGCACCACGATTGATCGGTTTCGCCCATCAGCCTTGATTCCGCGCCTGCAAGCGGGCATATGGGGCGCATGGACCAGGAAGTGATCAAGCCCGACAAACAACCCAAAGGCAGCGTGCAGGCCTTCAGCCAGTTTGGCTGTTTCCTCGCCGCCGCTGGCGCCACGCTGCTAACCTTCTGTCTGGTGGGCGTGGCTACCGTGGCTTCCGTCTGGGCCTTCTCGAAAATGCTGGGCCTGCCGGACGTGATCATTGAGGGCCTGCTGGCCGCCGCCGCCATTCCGGTGCTGATGGCCACCGTCTGGGTGGCCGGCCGCTCCTGGCATGTGGAGCAGCGCCTCGCCCAGGGCTTTGACATCGACACGCCGGTGTTCAAGACGGCCTATTATTGGCGCAAGCAGGCCTGAGCCTTTCCCTCCGCAAGGAATCCGCTAGAGTAGGCGCATGACGGTCTGGTCCCGCATCACTGATTTTGCCCAAGGGGTGAGTGAAAGCCTCACCCATGCGCTGGGCGGCATCACGGGGGGCGACAAGCCGCCGGAAAAATCCGTGGCCTTCACCATCGGCATGATCGCCCTGGGCGCCAAGATGGCCAAGGCCGATGGCGTGGTGACGGATGAGGAGGTGCAGGCCTTCTCCGAGGTGTTCCACGTGCCGGAGCATGACCGCGCCGCCGTCACCCGCGTTTTCAACATGGCCAAACAGGACGTGGCGGGTTACGAAACCTATGCCGCGCAAGTGGCCAAGCTGTTCGGCCAGAAATCCCATGTGCTGGAAAGCGTGCTGGACGGGTTGTTCCACATCGCCAAGGCCGATGGCGTGGTTCACCCCGGCGAATTGGCCTATCTCGAAAAGGTGGCGGAGATTTTCGGCTTCACCGGCGCTGATTGGCTGCGCTTGCGCGCCCGCCATGTCGCCCTGAAGGATGATCCCTATGAGGTGCTGGGCGTTTCGCCCGGCGCGCGTCTCTCCGAGGTCAAGAAGCATTACAAGGCTTTGGTCAAAGAGCTGCACCCCGACAAGCAGATCGCCGCCGGCGTGCCCGAGGAAATGGTGCGCCTGGCCACCGAGCGGCTGTCGCGCATCAATGCCGCCTTCGCCGAAATTGAAAAGGCCCATGAGCTGTGACCGGCACAAGCCTGCCGCACCGCTTCATCCCTTCCCCCAATATCAATGACCGCCGCGGCGGAGAGCCCATCTCCATCCTGCTCTTGCACTACACCGGCATGAGTGATGCCGCCCGCGCCTGTGACTGGCTGTGCAATCCGCAATCGGAAGTCTCCTGCCATTATTTGGTGGATGAGCACGGCGCCATCACCCAGATGGTTGCTGAGGAACAGCGCGCCTGGCATGCGGGCCTGTCTTCCTGGCATGGCCGCGAGGACATCAACTCCATCTCCATCGGCATTGAAATCCACAACCCCGGCCACACCCTGGGCTATCCGGATTTTCCGCGCCACCAGCTGGAGCATGTCGCCGCCCTGTGCTGCGATATCACCCGGCGCCACGCCATCGCGCCGCGCCATGTGCTGGCCCATTCCGATGTGGCCCCCGGCCGCAAGATTGACCCGGGCGAGAAATTCGATTGGGCGCTGCTGCACAAGCTGGGTGTGGGCCACCACGTTGCGCCGGAGCCTGTGGGCGGCGGCACCTTCCTGCAATTGGGCGATGCCGGAGACCCGGTCACGGCCTTGCAGGGAATGTTGAAGTTATACGGCTATGGTATTGAAGCCACTGGCCAATATGACCAGCGCACCAAGCTGGTGGTCGAAGCCTTCCAGCGCCACTTCCGCCCCGCGCGCGTTGATGGCGTGGCCGATGTTTCAACCGTGGCCACCCTGCACAAGCTGCTGCGCGCGCTTTAAGCTGGCCTACTGCCCGCTGTCCGCGCCGCTGCAGGCATTCAGCAATCCCTCAAAATCGGCATCGGTCAGCGGATAGGTGGCGCTGTGGCCCTTGATGGCCACGCCCACTGTCTCGCCATTTTGCAGAGCCTTGGTGAGGGCATCGCTGACCTTGAACTTGCCTTCCACGGTCATGCGGTTGGCGGTCTGGTCCTTTGCTGCCGTGGCCGTCAGCGTGAACTTCGCGCCATCCACGCTTAGCACCATCTTGGTGCGCTCGCCTGATTTCAGCTTGGCGAAGCTGTCGGGCATATAGGCTGAAAGCGTGCTGCCGCCCACATCGCACCAGAAGGAAAGGCCCACGTCATCGGTGTCCGGCACGCCGAAAACCAGAAAGGCCTGATGGTCGGTGGCATCCAGGGTCCATTGCCGCTCCTGGGCCAGGGCAGGGCCTGCCAGCACCAGGGCAAGGCCCGCAAGAAAGAAAGCTTTTGTCATGGCTGGCCAGCATAGTGAATGCCAAGCCCTTGTCCACCGATTGACTGGGAAATCTTCACGCGGCAGCCATGCCGCGCTGGCGCAGGAACTCTTCCAGCATGTCCATGTTTTTGACATTGGCCATGTACAGCACATCAAGAATGCCGCCCACCACTGGCACCGCGCCAATCCCCGCTTCGATGGCCACATTGGCCACCATTCGCGCCAGAAGGGCGCGCGGCGCGCCAAGCTGCCAGGCCTTGGTCACAAGATAGAGCGAGGCCAGCGTCATCACCACATCGCCGCCGATGGGGATGAGGCTGCTGAAGGCATCCGCGCCGAAGCGGAACCGCGTGAACGGCACGCCCCAGCCATTATCCATGAAGCGGGCGATCCACTTCAGGTTTTTCAAGGTCTTCAGCATTTCGGCTTCGGTCATGGCGGCATCCCCCAAAATCCGCCAACACATCGGGAACCAATTGCGGCTTTTCAAGTGAGAGTTGACCGGCGGCACCATTTGCGCCTAACGCCTTCTGGCCAGTCGGCCGGATGGCCGCCCCCGCAAGGCCCGAAAGAGCAGCGGGGGAGGAAAGTCCGGGCTCCACGGGATCAGGGTGCCGGGTAACGCCCGGCGGGGGCAACCCCAGGGAAAGTGCCACAGAAACAAACCGCCGGCCCTTCGGGGCAGGCAAGGGTGAAAAGGTGCGGCAAGAGCGCACCGCGGCCTTGGCAACAAGGCTTGGCCAGGCAAACCCCACCCGGAGCAAAACCGAATAGGGGTGGCGCGAAGCGCAAGCTTCAGGGCTGTTTCCGGCCTGCCGCCCGGGTTGGTTGCACGAAGCCTGTGGCGACACAGGCTCCAGATGAATGGCCATCCAGCAGGGGGCAACCCCTGTGGACAGAACCCGGCTTACAGGCCGGCTGGCATTTTTCCGCCATTCATGGTTGCGCCGCCCAAAACCGCGCCCAAAGCCTTGAAATGAATCGCATTTGAAACGATTTGTTAAGAATGCGCGGGGCATGTTGCGCTTGGTTAACAAGTTCTCAATCCAGCCCCTGTCCATGCCTGAAGCCCAAGCCCCAACCCCGCGCGATGCGCAGCGCCACGTGCCCGTGATGCTGCCTGAAGTGCTGCGCGCGTTGCAGCCCGAAACGGGCGGCATTTTCGTGGATGGCACTTTCGGCGCCGGCGGCTACACCCGCGGCATCCTGCAATCTGCCAACGCGCAGGTGATCGCCATTGACCGTGACCCTTCGGCCATCGCCGCGGGGCAGGCGCTGGTCAAGGAATTTGCGCCCCGCCTGCGCCTCGTTCATGGCGCCTTTTCCAGCCTCAAGGAATTGCTGGCGGAGCTGGGCGTGGCCAAGGTGCAAGGCGTGGTGCTCGATATCGGCGTTTCCTCGATGCAGCTGGATGAGGCAGGGCGCGGCTTCTCCTTCATGAAGGATGGCCCGCTGGACATGCGCATGGCCCAGGCAGGCAAGTCGGCGCGCGATTATGTCAACGCCCTTTCTGCCGAAGACCTTGCCAATATCGTTTTCATTTTCGGAGAAGAGCCACGCTCGCGCGCCATTGCCCGCGCCATTGTGAAGGCCCGCAGCGAAGCCCCGCTGATGACCACGCTCGATCTGGTGCGCGCCGTTGAGCGCGCCACCGGCCCGCAGCGCGCCACTGACCGGACCCACCCCGCCACCCGCACCTTTCAGGCCTTGCGCATTTTCGTGAATGCCGAGCTCGATGAACTGGCGGCAGCGTTGCTGGCGGCGGAGGAGGTGCTCGAAGAGGGCGGCCGCCTCGTCATCGTCACCTTCCATTCACTGGAAGACCGCATCGTGAAGCGCTTCTTCACCGCCCGCGCCGGGCGGGAGCCACAAGGCTCGCGCCACCAGCTTGTGGCCGCCGCGCCGCCGCCCGCCACTTTCACACAGACTGAAAAGGGCGCGGTTGCCGCCAGCGAGGCCGAGGCCCGCGCCAATGCCCGCGCCCGCTCGGCCAAGCTGCGCTTTGGCATCCGCACCGCCGCCCCGCCAACCCCGCTTGCGCCCGAGGCCTTTGGCCTGCCGCGGCTGGAGAAACACTGATGATCAAGCTCGCCAATGCCTTCCTCGTGGTCAATGTGCTGATTGCCGCCTTCTTCCTCTATTCGCTGGAGCACGCCACCCGCGCGCTGGAGCGCAATATCGCCAAAACAGAGAAATCCATCACCGATGAGCGTGAGCGCATCAAGCTGCTCAACGCCGAATGGGCCAGCCTCACCCGGCCGGACCGCATCCAGAAAATGGCTGAGGAACAGCTGGGCCTGAAAACGATTCAGGCACAGCAATTCGTGCCGCTCGCCGACATCGGCGCCAAGGTGCCGCAAACCCCACCGGTGAAGCTGGAAGCCCAGAACGCCGACGCCATTGGCAAAATGCTGGAGACATTGCAGTGAACGACACCAGCCAGGAATTTGCCTCCCCCGCCAATCGCGGCAAGCTGAAGGGGCAGAACCGCATCCGCCTTCTGGGCATTGCCTTCACCGCCTTCTTTGCCGCCATCGCCGTGCAATTGGGCCAGCTTACGCTGCTGCATCATGCTGCCGCGGTGAACCCCGAACTCGCCGCCCATGAGCCGCGCCAGCCGCGCCCCGATATCGTGGACCGCAACGGCGTGGTCATGGCCACCGACATTTCCGTTTCATCGCTCTATGCCGATCCGCGCAAGATCCTCGATGTCGATGAGGCGGTGGAAAGCCTCACTGCCAACATTCCTGATCTGGACGCAAAGTCCCTGCGCGAAAAGTTGAAGCAGCCGGGCCGCGCCTTCGTCTGGCTCAAGCGCCAGGTGGGGCCTGAGCAGCGCGATGCCATCTACAATCTCGGCATTCCCGGGGTGGGCTTCGTGGAAGAGCGCAAGCGCGTTTATCCTGAAGGCCGCCTCGGCGCCCATACCGTTGGCTATGTGGACGTGGATACCAAGGGCATCGCCGGTGTCGAGAAATTCCTTGATGACCAAGGTGCCCTCTACACCGCCTCCCTGAACGAGCCGGGAACCCACACCAGTGCTCCCGCCGAACTCGCCATGGACACGCGCGTGCAGCAGGCGGTGACCGATGAGGTCTCCAAGGCCATCATCAAGTTCAAGGCCAAATCCGGCGGCGGCATCATCCTGAATGTCGAAACCGGTGAGATCATCGCGCTCGCCTCGCTGCCTGACTACAACCCAAATGCCGAAGACAAGCACCTCACCTCAGACCAGCAGAACAAGATGACTAGCGGCGTCTATGAGCTGGGCTCGGTGATCAAGGCCGTCACCTTTGCCATGGCGCTGGATTCCGGCACCGCCAGCCTTGCCTCGCATTTTGCCACCGGCGCGCCGCTGCAAATCGGCAAGTTCCGCATCCATGACCTTCACCCCCATGCCTCGCAATCGCTGGAAGAGGTGTTCACCAACTCATCGAACATCGGCACGGCCAAGATGGCCCTGGCCGTGGGCCTTGATAATCACATGGAATTCCTGCAGCGCGTCGGCCTGCTGGAAAAGCTGGTCACCGAAGTGCCGGAAAGTGCCCGCCCGCTTTTGCCCCGCCATTGGAGCAAGCTCGCCTCCGCCACTGCCGCTTTCGGCCATGGTTTTGCCGTACAACCCCTGCAAGGCTTGTCCGTGATTGCTGATTTGATCAATGGCGGCATGGCCGTGCCCCCCACTTTCCTCAAGCGCTCCAAGGAAGAGGCGCAGGCCCTGGCGCACCGCATCATCAAGCCCGAAACCTCAGACACCATGCGCTATCTCTTCCGCGCCAATGTCGAGAAAGGCACCGGCGAAAAGGCCGACGTTTTGGGCTACCGCGTGGGTGGAAAGACAGGCACCGCCGAAAAGGTGGTGCATGGCCATTACTCGAAAGACAAGAGCCTCGCCTCCTTCATCGGCGCCTTCCCGATGGATCATCCGAAATATGCCATTCTGGTGATGCTGGATGAGCCGCAGGCCATTCCCGGCACCTATGGCTTCTCGACTGCGGGCTGGAACGCCGTGCCCACCGCATCCAACATCATCGCCCGCGTGGCCCCCATCCTCGGCATTGAGCCGCAGTTCTCGCCGGAGGATCTGGACAAGCTTGCCAAGCAGGCCAAGGCCCAGAAGAAAGAGGGCTGACGCATGACCACGCTGCTCAGCCACCTGCTCGGCGCCGACGCCGCGCTGCCAAATGGCAAGGATGCCGTCATCACCGGCCTGACGGCAGACAGCCGCGAAGTGAAGCCTGGCTTCCTCTTTGCCGCGCTGCCGGGCACCAAGGTGGATGGTGCGCAATTCATCGCCAAGGCCTTTGAGGCACGGGCCGCCGCCGTGATCTGCGCCAAGGGCGCCTATGCCGGCCCGCATCCGGTGATCGCCGTTGACAATCCGCGCCGCCTGCTGGCGCTGGCCGCCGCGCGCTTTCATGATGCACAGCCCGAAACCATCGTGGCGGTCACGGGCACCAACGGCAAGACATCGGTTTCGGTTTTCGTCCGCCAGATTTGGGCCGCCATGGGCTTCCGCGCCGCCAGCCTGGGCACCATTGGCGTGGTTGGCCCAGATGGCGCGGAATATCTCGCCCACACCACGCCAGACCCCGTGCAGCTTGCGGCCCTTGCCGCCAAGCTGCGGCAGGATGGAGTGAAGCATCTGGCCATTGAAGCCTCCAGCCATGGGCTGGAGCAGAACCGCCTTGATGGCCTGCGCCTTTCGGCCGGGGCCTTCACCAACATCACGCGTGATCATCTCGATTATCACAAGACGTTTGAGAATTATTTTGCCGCCAAGCTGCGCCTTTTTGATGCGCTGCTGCCGCAAGGCGCACCCGCCGTCATCAACATGGATGTGCCGGAGTCAGCGCAAGTGGTGGCCCATGTTCTCAAGGCGGGCCTGCGCCCATTTAGGGTTGGCCGGAATGGCGTTGAGTTGAAATTGCTCGACGTGAAGCAGGCCGGGCTGGAGCAGCTTCTCACCGTTGAAACAGCCGCCGGCCGCTATGAAGTCGCGCTGCCGCTGGTGGGGGATTTCCAGGTCTCCAACGCGCTGGTGGCCGCAGGCCTGGTTATTGCCGTGGGCGGCGAGCCGGTGCAAACCCTGCACGCGCTTGAAAGCCTGAAGGGCGCCAAGGGCCGGCTCGATTGGGTGGGCAATGCGGCTTCCGGCGGCGGCGTGTTTGTCGATTATGCCCACACGCCGGATGCCTTGGAAAATGTCTTGCGCGCCTTGCGCCCGGCCACAACGGGTCGCCTGATCGTGGCCTTCGGCTGCGGTGGCGACAGGGACAAGGGCAAGCGCCCGCAAATGGGCGAAATCGCCACGCGCCTGGCCGATCATGTGATCGTGACTGATGACAACCCGCGCAGCGAGGAGGCGGCGCAAATCCGCCGCGAGATTCTGGCCGGCGCCAAGGGTGCAATTGAAATAGGAGACCGCGCCAAGGCCATCCGCGCAGGCGTGGAGATGATGCAGCCGGGAGATGTTTTCCTGGTGGCGGGCAAGGGCCATGAGGAAGGCCAGATCGTGGGCGGCAAGGTTCTGCCCTTCAGTGATCATGAGGCAGTGCGCGCAGCGCTGCGGGGGGAAGACTATCATGGCTGAACGGCCGCTCTGGACAGTGCAGGAACTTCTGGCCGCCACCGGCGGCAAGCTGCTGGGCGAGGTGAAGGCCCCGCTGAACGGCGTTTCCATCGACACCCGAACCATCGCCGCGGGAGATATTTTCATCGCGCTCAAGGGCGAAAGCCGTGATGGCCATGATTTCGTGGCCCAGGCCCTGCAGGCTGGTGCTGGCCTTGCGGTGGTCGCCCAGGTGAATGATGCCATGCAGGCGGCGGGCGCGCTGCTGCAGGTGCAGGATGATCCCTTGCGCGGCCTTGAAGCCATGGGCCGCGCCTCGCGCAACTGGAACAAGGGCAAGGCCATCGCCGTCACCGGCAGTGTCGGCAAGACTTCGACCAAGGAGATGCTGCGTGTCGCCTTCGCCGCTTCGGGCAAGACCCATGCCTCCGCCGCCTCCTACAACAATCATTGGGGTGTGCCACTCACCCTGGCGCGCATGCCTCGTGATGCGGCCTATGGCATTTTTGAAATCGGCATGAACCACGCGGGCGAGATCACCCCGCTGGTGGCCATGGCGCGGCCGCATGTGGCGATCATCACCACCATCGCGGCAAGCCATCTGGGCCATTTCCATTCGCTGGATGACATCGCCGAAGCCAAATCCGAAATCCTCAGCGGCGTTGAGCCGGGCGGCGCCGCCGTGCTGAACCGGGATTCGCCTTATTTCGATTTCCTGAAATCCCGCGCTGCCATCAACAAGATTTCCCATGTCATCGGCTTTGGCGAGCATGAGGCGGCGGATGTGCGCCTGAAACAGCTGGCCCTGCACGCCACCTGTTCCTGCATCACCGCCGATGTGATGGGCGATCTCGTCACCTTTAAGCTCGGTGTGCCGGGCAAGCACATGGCGCTGAATTGCCTGTCTGTCCTTGCCGCCGTGAAGCTGGCAGGGGCCGATCTCGCCCGCGCCACGCTGGCGCTGGCCGAAGCCAGGCCCGCCAAGGGCCGCGGCGGCCAGGAGCTGCTGTCCACCCCGCGTGGAGACATCCTGCTGCTTGATGAAAGTTACAACGCCAACCCGGAATCCATGGCCGCCGCACTGGCCCTTCTGGCCACGGCCGCCAAGGGCCGCAAGGGCCGCAAGATCGCCGTTCTGGGCGACATGCTGGAGCTGGGGGAGTTCAGCGCCGCGCTGCACAAGGGCCTGGCAAAAACATTGGACGAGGCAGGGATCGACCGCCTATACGCCGCGGGTCCCATGATGCGCCATTTGTGGGAGGCCGTGCCGCCCGCGCGCCGCGCTGCCTATGCCGAAACCTCGGCGGAATTGGCCGGCCTTCTGGCTGGCGATCTCGCTGCCGGGGACAGCCTGGTGGTCAAGGGTTCGCTGGGCAGCAAGATGGGCCCCGTTGTCGAGGCGCTGCGCAAGCAGTTTCCGCCCGTGAAGAAAGAGAATTGAGATGCTGTATTTTCTGCTGCTGCGTTTGACCAGTGAAGTCTCGGCCTTCAATGTGTTCCGCTATCTCACCACCCGCACCGGCATGGCCGTGCTCACCGCGCTGTTCGTGATCTTCGTGGCCGGCCCGCGCATCATCTCGCTGCTCAAGATCAAGCAGGGCAAGGGCCAGCCCATCCGCACCGATGGCCCGCAGCGCCACATCGTTGAAAAGCAGGGCACGCCCACCATGGGCGGGCTGATGATCCTGTTCGGCGTGTTTGTCTCCACGCTGCTCTGGGCCGATCTGTCCAACCTTTATGTCTGGGCCGTGCTCTTCGTCACGCTGGGCTATGGCGCCATAGGCTTCTATGATGATTATCTGAAAGTCACCCGCGCCTCAGTGCGCGGTTTCTCCGGCCGTGCCCGTTTGGCGGTAGAGTTTCTGATCGCCGGCCTTGCCGTCTTCATCTTCATGCAGATCGGTGCCAAGCCTTTGTCGTCGTCTCTGGCCGTGCCCTTCACCAAGGAATTCCTGATCTATTTCGGCCCCTTCTTCGTGCTGGTGGGCATGCTGGTGATCGTTGCCGCCGGAAATGCCGTCAACATCACCGATGGGCTCGATGGCCTCGCCATCATGCCGGTGATGATCGCCGCCGCCAGCTACGCGCTCATCGCCTATCTCGTCGGCAACTTTGAATTCGCGCGCTATCTGCAATTGCCCTTCGTCAAGGGCACGGGTGAGCTCGCCGTGGTCTGTGGCGCACTGGTGGGGGCAGGGCTGGGCTTCCTGTGGTTCAACGCCCCGCCCGCCATGATTTTCATGGGTGACACCGGCTCGCTTTCCCTGGGTGGCCTGCTCGGCGCAGTTGCTGTTGCCGTGAAGCATGAGATCGTGCTTGTCGTCATCGGCGGCCTCTTCGTGCTCGAAACTGTTTCAGTCATCGTGCAGGTGGCGTCATTCAAGCTCACCGGCAAGCGCGTCTTCGCCATGGCGCCGCTGCATCACCATTTTGAACAAAAAGGCTGGAAGGAACCCACCATCGTCATCCGCTTCTGGATCATATCGCTGGTGCTGGCCCTGATCGGCCTTTCAACCTTGAAGTTGCGCTGATGTTCCCTGCCAAGTCCTTCGCCAGCAGGAAAGTTGCGGTTTTCGGCCTTGCGCGGTCGGGCATTTCCTGTGCGCGCGCGCTGGAGCTGGGCGGTGCGCAAGTCTTCGCATGGGACGACAGCGACCCGGCGGTGGAAAAGGCCCGCGCCGAAGGCCTCGCCATCACCAATCTCCATGGCGTGGATTTCAAGACGCTCGACGCACTTGTTCTTTCCCCCGGCGTGCCGCTCACCCACCCGGAGCCGCATTGGACAGTGGTGAAAGCCCGGCAGGCCGGCATTGAAATCATCGGAGACACTGAAATCTTCGCGCGCGAGCTGGCACCCGCTGGTGCGAAACTCGTGGCCATCACCGGCACCAATGGCAAATCCACCACCACCGCCTTGATCGGCCATGTGCTGAAGGCGGGCGGGCTGGATGTCGACGTGGGCGGCAACATCGGCCTTGCCGTGTTCAACCTGCGCCAGCCCGCCAAGGGCCGTGTCTATGTGCTGGAGCTTTCGTCTTTCCAGATTGACCTGATGCCCAGCCTGAAGCCGGATGTGGGCATCCTCACCAACGTGACACCCGACCATCTGGACAGGCATGGCACGCTGGAAAACTACGCCGCCGTGAAGGCACGCATGTTCGCCAGGATGGGCGGCAATGACCTCCCGCTCATCGGTGTCGACGATGCGCCTTCCGCCGCCATCGCCGCGCAGGTGGCAAGCCACGCCCATGTGCTGCCCGTTTCGGTGCTGCGTGAGCTGGATCACGGCATCAGCGCGCCGCAGGGCATTCTTCGCCACCATGAGCATGGCACGCTGCGCGGGGAGATTGACCTGCGCGCCATGCCCGCCCTCAAGGGCCGCCACAACTGGCAGAACGCCTGCATGGCCTATGGCGCGGGCATCGCCATGGGCGTGCCGGTGGCCAGCATAGCGGCGGCCATGCAAAGTTTCCCCGGCCTGGCCCACCGCATGCAGCAGATCGGCACGCAGGCCCATGTGGCCTTCGTCAATGACTCGAAGGCCACCAATGCCGATGCGGCGGAGAAAGCCCTCTCGTCCTTCGACAACATCTATTGGATCGCCGGCGGCATCGCCAAAGCCGGGGGCATTGAGCCGCTGGCCCCTTACTTTCCCAGGATCGCCCGCGCCTATCTGATCGGCGTGGCGGCCGAAGCCTTTGCGCAAACCTTGCAAGGCAAGGTGGATGTGGTGATGGCCGGAACGCTGGAGCGCGCCGTGGCCGAAGCCGCCGCCGATGCAGCAACCAGCAAAAAGCCCAATCCCGTGGTGCTGCTTTCGCCGGCCTGCGCCTCGTTCGATCAATACAAGAATTTTGAACTGCGCGGCGATGCCTTCGCCGCCCATGTTTCGAAACTGCCTAATGTCCACATGACCAGCGGAGGCCAAGCATGAGCCTGATTTCAAGAAGTGACCGCGGCTCCCTCGCGCAATGGTGGTTCACCATCGACCGCGCGCTGATGTCCTCGGTGATGCTGCTGATGGCGATTGGCGTGTTGATCTCCATGGCGGCAAGCCCGCCGGTGGCCGAGCGCATCGGCCTCGACAGTTTCCACTTCTTCCGCAGCCAGCTGGTGTTCCTGTTCATGGGGCTGATCGGCCTGCTCACTGTTTCATTCTTCAACCCGGATAATGTCCGCCGCGCCGGCTTCCTCGCCTTTGCGGGCGGCCTGGTGCTGATGTTGCTGGCCTTGCGCTTCGGCCCCGAAATCAAGGGCGCGCACCGCTGGATTTTCCTCGGCCCCCTGAACCTGCAGCCTTCTGAATTGGCCAAGCCCGGCTTCGTCATCGTCGCGGCCTGGTTCCTGGCCGAGCAGACCAAGCGGCCGGACATGCCTGGCCCCTTCCTCGCCTTCGCCGCTGCGGGCACTTTCATTCTCGCCCTCGTGCTGCAGCCGGATTTCGGCCAGACCGCATTGGTCACCCTCACCTTCGGCGCCATGCTGCTGGTGTTCGGCATTTCATGGTTTGTGGTATTTGGCCTGGCGGGCGCTGGCGTTGTTGGGGCAGGGCTGTCTTATCTGCTGGTGCCGCATGTGGCCTCGCGCATTGACCGCTTCCTCCACCCCGACAAGGGCGACACGTTCCAGACTGACACGGCGATTTCCGCCTTCAACAATGGCGGCTTGATGGGGGCAGGGCCGGGCGGCGGCACAGCCAAGATGGTGCTGCCCGATGCCCACACCGATTTCGCCTATGCCGTGGTGGGCGAGGAATTTGGTTTCATCGCTTGCATCGGCCTCATGCTGCTGTTCTTCTTCATCATCATGCGTGTGCTGCGCCGCGCAAGGAATGAGGAAGACGCCTTCGCCGCCCTCGCCATGACAGGCCTCGTCGCCATGTTCGGCTTTCAGGCCTGCATCAACATGGGCGTGAATGTCGGCCTCTTGCCCGCCAAGGGCATGACGCTGCCCTTCATCTCTTACGGCGGCTCGTCGCTGCTTGGCACCGCACTGGCCATGGGCTTCGTGCTCGCGCTGGCCCGCCGCCGTGTCAGCTCGGTTTACAACGCGCCGCGCGTGGCCTTGGCGTGAGGGCAGGGCATGTCTGACCAAGGCCTGATCATCCTTGCCGCAGGCGGCACCGGCGGCCACCTGTTTCCGGCCCAGGCCTTGGCGGAAGTGCTGGTGGCGCGCGGTTTTCGCGTGCAGCTGATGACTGATGAACGCGTGCGTGATTACGGCAAGAGTTTCCCGGCCGAAGACGTGCACATCATCCCCTCGGCCAGCCCTTCGCTCTCCAAGCCTTGGCTGCTTCCGGCGCGCGCGCTGAAGCTGTATGGCGGATACCGCAAGGCCAGGCGCCTCATGCGCCGCCTGAAGCCCTTGGCCGTGGTGGGCTTTGGCGGCTACCCGTCCTTCCCGCCGCTGTTTGCCGCCCGCAGCCTCAAAATCCCCACACTGGTGCATGAGCAGAACGCCGTGCTCGGCCGCGCCAACAAGCTGCTCGCCACCCGCGTTGATGCCATCGCCACATCCTTCCATGAGGTGCGTGGCCTGCCGCCCGCGGCCGAAGCCAAATGCGTCTTCACCGGCAACCCGGTGCGCGCCATTGCTCTGGCGCAGAAGGCGGCGTCCTACCGCGACGTGCTGCCCAATGGCCCCTTCAACTTGCTGGTCTTCGGCGGCAGCCAGGGCGCCAAGTTCTTTTCCGATTTCATGCCCGGTGTGTTCGCCGCCATGCCGGAGGCAGCCCGCGCCCGCATCCGCCTTGTGCAGCAATGCCGCAATGAAGATCTCGCCCGCGTGCAGGAAGCCTATGCCCGGCTTGGCATCAGCGCCGAACTCAACGCCTTTTTCGGCGACATGCCCAAGCGCCTGGCCGAGGCGCAGCTTGTGGTCTGCCGGTCTGGCGCGTCCTCGATTGCCGAGCTTGGCGTCATCGGCCGCCCGGCCGCCCTGGTGCCGCTTCCGCACGCCATTGACAATGACCAGCTGCGCAATGCCCAGAGCTTTGCCAGCGCCGGTGCTGGCTGGGTATTCCCGCAAAACGAGCTGAAACCGCAGGAGTTTGCAGGCTTTCTCACCCGGTTGATGGGCGAGGGCACAACCCTTATGAAGGCCGCCGGAAATGCCCTGAATCAGGGCGCGCCAGACGCGGCACAGCGGCTGGCGGATGTGACGCTGAAACACGCGCTGGCAAGGCGCTGACTGGAGAACGACACCGATGAAACTTCCGCGCGATGTGGGGCCCATCCACTTCATAGGCATTGGCGGCATTGGCATGAGCGGCATCGCCGAAGTGATGATGACGCTGGGCTACAAGGTGCAAGGCACCGACATCTCCGACAACTACAACGTCGCCCGCCTGCGCAAGCACGGCATCGATGTGATGATCGGCCATGACGCCAAGCACCTGCGTGATGCCGCCGTTGTCGTCGTTTCCTCTGCCGTGAAGCCGGACAACCCCGAACTGGTGGAGGCCCGCGCCCGCTTCCTGCCCATCGTGCGCCGCGCCGAAATGCTGGCCGAGCTGATGCGCTTCAAGTCTTGCGTCGCCGTGGGCGGCACCCATGGCAAGACCACCACAACCTCGATCGTTGCGGCATTGCTGGATGCCGGCGGCTTTGACCCCACCGTCATCAATGGCGGCATCATCAACGCCTATGGCACCAATGCGCGCCTCGGCAAGGGCGATTGGATGGTGGTGGAAAGCGATGAGTCCGATGGCACCTTCGTCAAGCTGCCCGCCGATGTGGTGATCGTCACCAACATCGACCCCGAGCACCTTGACCACTACGGCACCTTCGACAAGGCCAAGGAAGCCTTCCTCGCCTTCGTCGAAAACATCCCCTTCTATGGCTTTGCCGTGCTGTGCATTGATCACCCCATGGTGCAGGAACTGATCGGCAAGGTGAAGGACCGCCGCGTCGTCACCTATGGCCGCAGCCCGCAGGCCGATTATTGCCTGGTGGATGGCGAGTTCAAGAACGGCGCCACCCATTTCAAGGTCCGCGTCAAGGACCGCCGCTCCGGCGCCGTGCATGAGATCACCGATCTGGCGCTGGCCATGCCGGGCGATCACAATGCCCTCAACTCCACCGCCGCCCTCGCCGTGGCGCGCGAGCTGGCCATTGGCGATGAGGCAATCCGCAAGGGCCTCGCCTCCTTCGAGGGTGTGAAACGCCGCTTCACCCGCACGGGCGAGCATAATGGCGTCACCGTCTATGATGACTATGGCCATCACCCAGTGGAAATCGCCGCCGTGCTTTCTGCCGCCCGCCGCGTCACCAAAGGCAAGGTCGTGGCCGTCATGCAGCCGCACCGCTACACGCGTTTGCATAGCCTGTTCAATGAGTTCTGCACCTGCTTTAACAATGCGGATCAGGTGATTATCGCCCCCGTCTATGCCGCTGGCGAAGCGCCCATCGAGGGCGCCACCCATGATCATCTGGTGCAGGGCCTGAAAGACCGCGGCCACCGCGCCGTGAACAAGATCGACACGCCAGAGCAGCTCGCCCCCATGGTGCGCGGCATGGTGCAGCCGGGCGACATTGTCGTTTGCCTCGGCGCCGGCACCATCACCCAATGGGCCTATGCGCTGCCCGCCCAGCTTGCGGCCATTGATAAGGCTTGAAATGATGACGAAGATTGATGGTGAAGCCCTCCTGAAAAAGCTGCCCGCCTTGCGTGGGCGGCTGGAGCCCAATGCCCCGCTGGCGGATTTCACATGGTTCCGCGTCGGCGGCCCGGCCGAGGTGCTGTTTTCCCCCGCCGATGAGGATGATCTGGGCACCTTCCTGAGGGGCACGCCCGCCGATGTGCCGGTCTATGTGATTGGCGTGGGTTCAAACCTTCTGGTGCGCGATGGCGGCGTTCCCGGCGTGGTCATCCGCCTGGGCCGCCCCTTCATGGATGTGGCGCTGGAAGGCGAGAACCGCATCCGCGCCGGAACGGCCGCGCTCGATGTGCGCGTGGCGCGCTTTGCCGCCGACAATAGTATCGATGCATTAACCTTTCTGAGAGGTATCCCCGGCACCATAGGCGGCGCGCTGCGCATGAATGGCGGCGCCTATGGTGGTGAAACCAAGGACGTGCTGATCGAGGCCCGCGGTTTCAACCGGAAAGGGGAACTGAAGGTGCTGTCCAACGCCGATATGAATTATACCTATCGTCATTGCGGCGCGCCGGAAGACATGATCTTCACCTCCGCCCTGCTGCAGGGCAGGCCCGGCAACCGCGATGAAATCGCCGCGGCCATGGACAAGATCACCGCCAGCCGCGAAGCCACCCAGCCGATCAAGAGCAAGACCGGCGGCAGCACCTTCAAGAACCCGCCCGGCAACAAGAGCTGGCAATTGATCGACAAGGCCGGCATGCGCGGCTTCGCCGTGGGCCCGGCCAAGGTCAGCGAGCAGCACTGCAATTTCCTCATCAATGAGGGCGGCGCCACCGCGGCGCAAATCGAAGAACTTGGCGAAACCGTGCGCGCCCGCGTCAAGGCCACCTCCGGCATTGAGCTGGATTGGGAAATCAAGCGCATCGGCATTCCGGCGACGGGTGCGGCATGAACAGCAAGCGCCGGCCTGATGAAACCACCGTCGCCGTCCTGATGGGCGGCTGGTCGGCCGAGCGCAAGGTCTCGCTCGCCTCGGGTGAGGCCTGCTACAAGGCGCTGCGAAATGCCGGCTTCAACGCCATCATGGTGGATGTGAAGCGCGAAACCATTTTCCAGGTTCTTGCCGACATGAAGCCGGATGTGATCTTCAACGCCCTGCACGGCAAGTGGGGCGAGGATGGCACCGCCTCGGCGCTGTTTGAAACGCTGGGCATCCCCTACACGCATTCGGGCGTTCTGGCCTCCGCCGTCGCCATGGACAAGCAGAAATCCAAGGCCCTGTTCAAGGAAGCCGGCGTGCCTGTGGCTGAAAGCCTGGTGGTGCCGCTGGAAGTGGCCGCCAGCCGCCACCCCATGCCCCTGCCTTATGTGCTGAAGCCGGTGGCCGAAGGCTCCAGTGTCGGCGTCCACATCATCGACCGCAACGCCAATGGCCCGCTGATGACCATCATGGATGAGCGCGCCATATTCGGGGACTCGGTGATGGTCGAGCGTTTCATCGCGGGGCGTGAGCTCACCTGCGCGGTCATGGGCGATGTGGCGCTGGGCGTCATCGACATCGTCTCGCATCACGGCACCTTCTACGATTACGAATCCAAATATGCCCATGGCGGCTCCGAGCACATTCTCCCCGCCAACATCCCCAATGATGTGTACCGCAGGTGCCAGAAATATGCCCTCATGGCCCATCAGGCGCTGGGCTGCCGCGGCGTGTCACGCAGCGATTTCCGCTATGACGACACCAATTCCGAAAAGGGCGAATTGATCCTTCTCGAAGTGAACACCCAGCCGGGCATGACCGGCACATCCCTGGTGCCTGAGCTTGCCAAGCACGCCGGCCACTCATTCGAGGAACTGGTGACCTGGATGGTCAATGACGCATCGGTGGACAGATGATCAAGCTGCGCAAATGGCTGCACCTTTCGGACCGGTTTTTTGCCTCGCGCAAAACCCGCTTTGCCGCCAATCTCGGCGTGCTGGCCTTGCTTGGCGCCACCATGCTGCATGGCGCCTCGCGCAGCGGCGCCTTTGCCGATGAGGAAAGCCCATGGAGCAGGCTGCCCGGCCGCCTCGCCAGCCTGGTTGGCCTCGCCGCCGATCACATCCAGCTCACCGGCCTTGCCCAGCATGAGCCGGATGAAGTGCTGGCCGCCCTGGCGCTGAAGCCCGGCAAACCCATCATCGGCTTTGACGCCAACGTGGCCCGCCAGACGTTGCAGGCCCTGCCTTGGGTGAAGAGTGCGAGTGTGGAGCGTGAATATCCCAACATGCTAAAGATCAGGGTGGTGGAGCGTGTCGCCGTCGCCCTGTGGCAGCATGATCATGTGCTGGAGCTGGTGGATGATGCGGGCGTTGCCATGGGCCAGCCGCGCTTCCTGCTGGCCAACCACCTGCCTTTGGTCACAGGCCTTGGCGCGAACACCGAAGCCGCCGCCCTGATTAACGACTTATCAGCCATTCCGGGTTTATCTGAGAAGGTCAGCGCCGCAGCCCGCGTGGGCAACCGGCGCTGGACATTGTATTTCGCCGATGGCGTCAAGGTTGCCTTGCCGGAAGAAGGGGTCCGTCAAGCGCTGCAAACCGTTTGGAACCTTGACCAGCAGCAGGCCATTCTGTCCAAGGGCATCAGCATGATCGACATGCGCCTGCCGGGGCAGATGACGGTGCAGGTCGCCGAGGCCGAAGTGCAGCAAGATCCGTCTGCCAAGCCGGCAGGCGCAAAGAACTGAACCGCCGCAAGGCGGAAACGGGTGTGTGTGGGGTTGCGTTAGGATGAATGTTGTGCAGTTTGCTGGCCGTCAGGGCAGGGGCCCGCTTCCAAAGTCTTCGATCATTGCCGCGCTGGACATCGGCTCCACCAAGATTTCCTGTCTGATTGGCGAAAGCCATCCCGTGCGTGGCCGCGTGAACGCCGACGCCACGCAGGGCCTGCGTGTGCTGGGCCTTGGGCAAACCGCGGCGCGGGGCATCCGCTCTGGCGCGGTGGTTGACGTGAATGAGGCCGAATGCGCCATCCGCATCGCTGTCGATGCCGCCGAGCGCATGGCCCAAACCTCAATCTCCGAAGTCTACATCTCGATCTCCGGCGGCCGCCCGCAAACCTTGTGCCTCTCCGGCCGGGCCCGCACTGAAACCGGCGTTGTCGGCCCGCGCGATATTGATTTCGCTATCCAGCAGGCGCTGGCCGGCTTTGATGTGGGCCGCCGCAGCATCTTGCATCTGCATCCCGTCAATCATGTGCTCGATGGTGTGGGCGACATTGCCCAGCCTCTGGGCCTGCATGGCGAACAGCTTCAGGTCGATATTGGAATCACCACGGTCGAGCCCGCCTTCCTGCGCAATCTGTCGCAGGCGGTCGAGCGCGCCCATCTCACACCGGCTGGCTTTGTGCTGTCGTCGCATGCCGCCGCCCGCGCCGCCCTCACCGCCGATGAGGCGGAGCTGGGGGCCGTGGTCATCGACATGGGCGGTGCCGTTACCTCACTGGCCTTCCTGCGCCATGGCAAGCTGGCGGCGGCCGATAGCCTCGCCTTGGGCGGCCTGCATCTCACAAATGATGTGGCCCAGGGCCTTTCCACCTCCATCGCCCATGCCGAGCGCATGAAGACGCTGTGGGGCAATGTCTTGGGTGGCGGCCATGGCGAGCGTGAAATGGTGGCCGTTCCGCTGCTGGGTGAACGTGGCGCAGACTCTGTTCACAAGGTGCCAAAAGCCTATCTGAACAATATCTTGCGCGCCCGCGTTGAAGAAATCTTTGAACTTGTTTCGGGCCGTTTGGGCCAGGGCGCCTTTGCCGCCAGCGCTGGCGCCAAGGTGGTGCTCACGGGTGGCGCCAGCCAGCTTTCTGGCCTGCGCGAAACGGCGGCCATGCTGCTGCAGCGCCCGGTGCGCCTCGGTGGGGCGGCGGCCCTCAACGGCCTGTCGGAGCATCTGCGCCATGGCGGCTTTGCCGCGGCCAGCGGCGCGCTGGTTTATGCCGCAAGCCCCGAGTTGCACTATGCCGTGCCTGCCGCAACCCAGGCGGAGTTGCAGCGCGCCCGCATGGGCTATGCCCGCCGCGTTGGTCAGTGGCTGGCCGAGGCTTTCTGATAGGCGGCAAAGTCTTTGCCTAACAAAACCTTCCGCAATGACTCGTTCTGATTCAATTTTCTGACAATTGCGGCATCGTGGTTAGCGCAAATTAACCAATTCTAAAGGTTTGGGTAAGAAAGTCGGCACCATCAACCACGTTTCGCGGAATGGCCATGACAATCAAGCTCACAGTCCCCAATCTCTCTGAACTGAAGCCCAGGATCACGGTTTTTGGCGTCGGTGGCGCTGGCGGCAACGCCGTCAACAACATGATTGAAAGCCGCCTCGAAGGCGTGGAATTCGTCGTCGCCAACACCGACGCGCAGGCCCTGCTGCAAAACGCCGCCACCCGCCGCGTGCAGATGGGCACGGCCCTGACGCAAGGCCTGGGCGCAGGCTCGCAGCCGCAAATCGGCGCGGCCGCCGCCGAAGAGGCGCTGCAGGAAATAGTCGATCATCTGGCCGGCTCGCACATGGCCTTCATCACCGCTGGCATGGGCGGCGGCACCGGTTCGGGCGCTGCCCCGGTCATCGCCCGCGCCGCGAAGGAGCAGGGCATCCTCACCGTCGGCGTGGTCACCAAGCCGTTCCACTTCGAAGGCGTGCGCCGCATGCAAACCGCCGAGGCCGCCATTGAAGAGCTGGCCCGCTATGTCGACACGCTGATCGTCATCCCCAACCAGAACCTGTTCCGCGTCGCCAACGAGAAAACCACCTTCGCCGCCGCCTTCGCGATGGCCGACCAGGTGCTCTATTCCGGCGTGGCCTCCATCACTGAATTGATGACCAAGGAAGGCCTGATCAATTTGGACTTTGCCGACGTCCGCGCCATCATGAGCGAGATGGGCAAGGCCATGATGGGCACTGGCGAAGCTTCTGGCGAAAAGCGCGCCATTGAAGCCGCCGAAGCCGCCATCTCCAACCCGCTGCTCGATGATGTGTCGATGCGCGGCGCCCGCGGCCTGCTGATTTCGATCTGCGGCGGCCCGGATCTCACCCTCTATGAAGTTGATGAAGCCGCCACCCGCATCCGCGAGGAGGTGGACCCCAACGCCAACATCATTCTCGGCGCCACCTTTGATGACGCGCTGGAAGGCACCATGCGCGTGTCGGTCGTGGCCACCGGCCTCTCGCCCGAACATGCCGCCCAGGCCCCGGAACACCACGAGGAAGTGGCCCCGGTGCAGGCCGAGCGCAAGCATTACCCGATCCCGCAGCCGTCGCCGCATGCGCAAATGCGCGTGAAGACGGTGGCCCCCGCCGCCGCTGGCCATCCGATGATGCAGCCCTTGGCCGCCGAGGCCGAGGAAGCCCCCATGGCCGAGCTGCCGCATGAAGAGCACATGCCCGTGGCCGAGGCCCCGGTTGCCCCGCCCCGGCCGATTGGCCGCATTCCCTCGATTGATCAGTTCCCGCGCATCGCGCAGGAGCAGGTGGCCGCCCAGCAATCGCGCATCGAATCGATCGCCGAACACGCCAAGAAGCGCAAAGGCATCTTTGAGCGCCTCGCCGATGTTGGCCTTGGCCGCAAGAGTGACCATCACGCCGCACCGGTGGCCCAGCCGGCCCCGCGCCGCGCCGAGCCCAAGATGCAGCCGCAAGCAGCGCCCGTGCCGCATGAGGCCCAGGCCCCGGAAGCCTCTTATGATGATGACCAGCTGGCCATTCCCGCCTTCCTGCGCCGCCAGGCCTCCTCGTAAATTTCATTGCATTCCAGCGGGAACCCGGCAGCCACAGTTCTGCCGGGTTTTTGTTTGAAGCGGGCTTTTGGCGGCTGATGCGTGGTGCTATGAGGGCCGCTCAATCCGGGTGATGATTTGGCTTACGCTTTGAAACGAATTGCGCGTGTGGGTGTGCTGGCTGCGGGCCTTGCCGTGGTGTTTTCGGCAGCCCCGGCCCAGGCCAACTTCATCACTGACCTGTTCGGCGGCAAATCCAAGAACCCGGCGCTGGCGCCCGACATGGGCCCCGCCGATGACCAGCAGATCGCCGGGCTGTACAATGACGGCCTCGCCCAGATGAGCAAGGGCAACTATTCCACCGCTGCCAAGAAGTTCTCGGAGGTGGAGCGCCTTTACCCCTATTCCAAATGGGCCACCAAGGCGCTGCTGATGCAGGGCTTCTCCTTCTATCAGGCCAACAAGTATTCCGACGCGATCAACGCCTGCCAGCGCTTCATCAGCCTGCATCCCGGCCACCAGAACATCGACTATGCCTATTACCTGGTGGCGATCTCGCAATATGAACAGATCAACGACATCACGCGAGACCAATCGCAAACCCAGGCCGCGCTGGATGCGCTGGAGGAAGTGTCCCGCCGCTTCCCCGATTCCAAATATGCCGCCGACGCCAAGCAGAAGGCGCTGCTGGCGCGTGATCACCTTGCCGGCAAGGAAATGGAGATCGGCCGCTACTACATGAAGCACGGCGACTACATGGCCGGCATCAACCGCTTCAAGACGGTGGTGACTGTCTATCAGACCACCTCACAAACGCCGGAAGCGCTCTACCGCCTCACTGAAGGTTACACCGCGCTGGGCATCAAGGCCGAGGCGCAAACCGCCGCCGCCGTGCTGGGCCGCAACTTCCCCAACTCGTCCTGGTATCACGACGCCTACACTCTGGTCGTCACCGATGGCCACCCGCCCGTGGCCAGCAGCACAAGCTGGATCACCAAGGCCTTCGGCCTCTAAATCACGATCTGCCTCGATGGAGGCATCCCCAACAAGCCGTCATTCCCGCGAAAGCGGGAATCTGCGTTTACAGGCCAGGGCGCGCTGGGCGTCAGGCGCAACAGGGATTCCTGCTTTCACGGGAATGACGGTTGCGGGGTTGGTTCAACATCAGCGGATCAGAGTCTAGCGCGTCCCGCCGGACCGCGCGCAGCGCTGCAGGCGTGGAGGAGCACGCCTCATTGCCACAGGCCTTTCCCAAAACAACAAAAACCCCGCCCGGATTGCTCCGGGCGGGGCGCATTCAGCCGAAGCTGAAAATCTTATTGGATCGAGTCGTCTTCGGCATAGTTGCCGTTGTCGAACTTGTACCAGACATACTTGGCGCCTACGAGGTCGCCCTTCTTGTCCAGCTTCAGGTCGCCGAGAACGGTGTGCACGACGTTTCCGCCACGCAGCCATTCAGCGATCTTCTTGTTGTCGGTGGACTTCAGCGCGTCAGCGGCCTGCTTGTACATCTGGAAAGCGGCATAGGTGTACAGCGTGTAGCCTTCCGGATCATAGCCAGCAGCCTTGAACTTGGCCACGATGTCCTTGGCGGCCGGGTTGGCGCGCGGCTCGGGGGCAAACGTGAAGATCATGCCCTTGGCGGCTTCGCCGGCGATCGTCCAGAACTCAACGTTGTTCATCGAGTCGCCAGACAGCATCTGGGCTTGGCTGCCCTGTTCGCGCATCTGCTTCAGGATGAGGGCGCCTTCCGGATGGTAGCCGCCGAAGTAAATGGCGTCCACGCCAGCTTCCTTGAGCTTGGAGACGAGGGCCGAGTAGTCCTTTTCACCGGGGTTGATCGATTCAACAACGGCGGGCTTCAGGCCAGCGGCGGTCATGGCAGCGTTGGTCGCGTCAGCCAGGCCCTTGCCATAGGCCGACTTGTCGTCAACCACGGCAACCTTCTTGCCGGCATAGTGCTTGGCGAGATAGGCGCCAGCCACCAGGCCCTGGGCGTCGTCACGGCCGCACACGCGGGCAACGTTCCAGCCGCCTTCATCCGTGAACTTGGGGTTCGTGGAGGCAGGCGAGATCTGCAGGATGTTTTCTTCTTCATAGACCTTGGAGGCGGGGATCGACGAGCCCGAGCACAGGTGGCCGGCAACGAAGGTCACCTTCTTCGAGGCCATCTGGTTGGCAACGGCCACGGCCTGCTTCGGATCGCAAGCGTCGTCGCCGATTTCCAGCTTCAGCTTTTCGCCATTCACGCCGCCGGCGGCGTTGATGTCCTGCACGGCCATTTCAGCGCCGCGCTTGTATTGTTCACCCAAGGCAGCCAGCTGGCCGGTGATCGGGCCAACGGTGGCAACGGTCAGGTCGGCCAGGGCCGAGGAAGCCGAAAGAGCGGCAGCAAAGCTGATCGCAATCCCGGACAGCACGAGTTTCTTCATTGATGTCTCCCTAAGAGTAAATTGACCAGTTCATGGTCGGGGGTTCACTACCCCTTGGGGCAGATACTGCCCAAAGCAGGTAGGATTGGAAAGGGAAAAAGTTCATTCCCTAGGCCAATTTCGTGATTATGCTTTCTGCCGCCAGCTCAGTGGGCTGGTCCGTTCATAGAGCCATGGGTATTTTTCAGTCATCTGCTTGGCCAGGGTCATGCGGTATCCGGCAAAGGCAAAAGCCATCACCACCAGCCCGGTGCTGATGTAATATTCAACAGAGGTCAGCTGCGCCTGGAACAGGGCAAAGTGCAGGAAACGCACACCTGCCGTAAAAACCAGCATGAACAGGAACAGCGTCCAGGGCGATTTCCAGCCCCGCGCCAGGTTGCGCCCCGCCATGAAGGCGGCCCCGCCGCCCAGAAGCACGGTCAGAACGAGGAAAACGCCCCAGTTTTGCTCAATGAAGAAGTCCATCAGTGGCTCCCTTCGAGATAGGCGGCCCGCACTTCCGGCCGTTTCAGCAGCTCAGCGCCCGTGCCGGTCATGGTGATCTTGCCGTTCACCATCACATAGGCGCGGTGTGCAAGGCGCAGGGCGTGGAAGGCGTTCTGCTCGACGAGCAGCACCGTCAGCCCCTGTTCCTCATTCAGCGCCTTGATGGCGGCAAAAATCTGTTTGACGATGATGGGCGCAAGCCCCAGCGAAGGCTCGTCCAGCAGCAAAAGCCGCGGCCTCGCCATCAGCGCGCGGCCAATGGCCAGCATCTGCTGCTCGCCGCCCGAAAGCGTGCCCGCCCGCTGGTTGCGCCGCTCTTCAAGGCGCGGGAACAGCTTGAACACCTTGGGCAGGTCTTCATCGAGGTTCTTGAGCGCGTTGACGGTGGCGCCCATCTGCAGGTTTTCATACACGCTCATGCGCGGGAAAATGCGCCGCCCCTCGGGCGATTGGGCAATGCCCAGATGCACGATTTCATGGGTGGGCATCTGGGTGATGTCCTGGCCATCAAAGGTGATGCGCCCGGCCCGCGCCCGCGGCGTGCCGCAGATCGTCATCATCAAGGTGGATTTGCCGGCACCGTTGGAGCCGATCACCGTGGCGATCTCGCCCTTGCGCACCTCGAAGTCGATGCCTTTCAGCGCCTGGATCTTGCCATAGAAGGTTTCAACGCCCGTGCCTTGCAGGAGAACGTCGCTCATTTGCGGCCGCCTTTCTTGGCGGCTTTGGGCGCGGGTTTCTTCACCGTTGCGGGCCTTTCGCCTATGTCATTGTCGGGGCGCCAGCCGCTGGCCAGCTTCTTGGCCTGGTTCACCCAGTCGTCGCGGCGGATGCGGCCATGGAAGCCCTTGAGCAGGGCGTCCACATGGTCGATGTCGGCCGAGGTCCAGGAAGCAACCTGGTCAAAGTGCCAGACACCCACCTTGTTGAGCAGCTTCTCAAAGGCCGGGCCCACGCCCCAGATCAGCTTGAGGTCATCGGCCTTGCCGCGCGGCTTCTTCAGCAGCTCCGGCCCGGCAGCTTTGCGGGCAGGGGCCTTCTCCGCCACACGCGGCGTTTCCAGCGAGGCTTCCAGCACGGCGGCGGCAACCGGCGTGTGGTCCACCGCCTCATGCACCACGGCGGCGGCGGCCTTGCCCTCGGCGTCATCCTCTTCGTCTTCAACGCCCAGATAGGCGCGGATCACGTCAGGGTTGGCCTTCACTTCGCCGGGCGTGCCGTCGGCAATCTTGCGCCCATAGTCCAGCACCACCACATGGTCGGAAATGCCCATCACCACGCTCATGTCATGCTCGATGAGCAGGATTGCGGTCTTGTGGTCATCACGGATCGACAGCAGCAGCTTGTTCAGCTCATCCGATTCACGCGGGTTGAGGCCCGCCGCCGGCTCGTCAAGGCACAGCAGCCGCGGCTCGGTGCACATGGCGCGGGCAATTTCCAGCCGGCGCTGCGCGCCATAGGGCAGGTCGCCCGCCGGGTCGTCGGCGCGGTCGGTGAGGCCAACCTTTTCCAGCCAGTATTTGGATTTCTCCATGGCATCGGCTTCCACGCGCTTGTAGTGGCGGCTGCCCAGAAGCGCGCCAATGGTCATGGTGGAGGCGCGCATCAGTGTGTTGTGCTGCGCCACCATCAGGTTTTCGACCACCGTCATGCCGGTGAACAGGCGGATGTTCTGGAAGGTGCGCGCCACGCGGGCTTCGCGGTTGACGCGGAAGTCATCCATCCGCTCAAGCAGGAAGGATTTGCCGTCCTCATGGTTGAGCTTCAACATGCCCTCGGTCGGCTTGTAGAAGCCGGTGATGCAGTTGAACACCGTGGTCTTGCCGGCGCCGTTGGGGCCGATAAGCGCGGTGATCTGCTGGCGCGCCGCGTTGAAGGAAAGGTCGCCAATGGCGGTGAGGCCGCCAAAGCGCATCGTCAGATGCTGCACTTCCAATTCCGGGTTGATTTCCCAAGCTCTCGTCATCAGCCATGCCCCTCGGCAACCAGATCGCCGGAAACGGCTTTCTTTTCTTTGAGATAAACAGTCGGTTCACGCTTGGTGACAAAGCCGCGCGGCCTGAAGCGCATCATCAGCACCAGCGCCACACCCACCGCCAGCATGCGGAACTGCACCGGCTCGGTGCCTTCCGGCAGCACATATTTCAGGAACTCCATTTCACGGAACGCCTCGGTCGCGCCGATGATGGCGATGGCCGAGAACACGATGCCGATCTGCGAGCCAAGCCCACCCAGCACCACGATGGCCAGAATGAAGGCCGATTCGATGTACTTGAAGGATTCCGGCGAGATGAATTCCTGGCGCACCGCAAAGAACGCCCCGGCCATGCCGCCGAAGGCCGCGCCAATGGCAAAGGCCGTCAGCTTGGTCGAGGTGGTGTTGATGCCAAGGGAGCGGCAGGCAATCTCGTCCTCGCGCAGCGCTTCCCAGGCCCGCCCGATGGGCAGGCGGCGCAGCTTCTTGGTCACGAAATAGGTCAGAAGCGCCAGCGCCAGGATCACGAAATACAGGAAGGCGAAATAGACGATGCGGTTATAGCCCACATGGAATGTGGCCGCGAAGCCGCCGTCGGATTTGTCGAAGGGAATGCCAAAGAAGGTGAGCTTCGGCACGCTGATGCCGCGCGGCCCCTCGGTGAACACCGACCAGTTCTGCAGCACCTGATAAATGATTTCGCCGAAGGCCAGCGTCACGATGGCGAGATAGTCGCCCTTGAGCCGCAGCACCGGGAAGCCCAGGATCATGCCCCACAGCGAAGCAAGAATGGCCGCAATCGGCAGGCTGATGAAGAAGGCATAAGGCTTGATTTCCGGGCCGAACCAGGCCGGAAGATATTTGGTGGCCATCAGCGCGTAGGTGTAGGCGCCAACCGCGTAGAAGGCCACATAGCCAAGGTCCAGAAGGCCAGCGAGGCCCACCACCACATTGAGGCCCCAGCCCAGCATCACATAAAGCATCACCGTGATGGCAAAGTCGATGCCGCGGCGGTCCCAGCCCGGGAACATGCCATCGGCATTGCCGATGATGATGAAAAAGAACGGCAGGGCAATGGCCAGGATAAGCAGCGTGGGCGCAACCTTTGGCCCCAGCCTGTCGCCCAGCGAAGGGCCCTTCACAGCCTTGAGCGGGGCGCTGGCATCAGCCGGCGCCAAGGCCGCCTTGGCCTTGGGGTTCCACACGAAGAGATAAAGGGCAAGCCGCCCCACCACCACCAGCCCGCACAGCGCGGCCGCAAGGCCAAAGCGCGGATGCCAGGTCAGCGTGCCCTGGTCCAGCGGCGTGCGGATGGCAACGATCGGCACCAGGATGAAGAAGGTGATGATCGCCGTGATCACAAGGTCCTTGGCGATCTCGGCGGGGGACAGAACTTTGGCTTCGCCCCCGGCAGAGGAGGCTTTGACAGGCGCAGACATGATTTAGACTTTCTCCACTTCCGGTTTGCCAAGCAAACCCTGCGGCATGAAAATGAGAACCAGCACGAGAACGGTGAAGGCGGCCACATCCTTGTACTCAACCGAGAAATAGGCCGACCACATCACCTCGATGATGCCAATGAGCAGGCCGCCCATCATGGCGCCGGGAATGGAGCCGATGCCGCCCAGAACCGCGGCCGTGAAGGCCTTGATGCCGGCCGCGAAGCCCACGAAGAAATCGGTCTCGGTGTAGTGCAGGAAGAACAGCATGCCCGCAAAGGCCGCCAGCATGGCGCCCATGATGAAGGTGATGGAGATCGTCCGGTCCACATTGATGCCGAGCAGCGAGGCCATCTTGGTGTCCTGCTCGCAGGCGCGCTGGGCGCGGCCAAGCGAGGTGCGCTGGATGATGAAGGTGAAGGCCGTCATCAGCACCAGCGTGGAGATGATGATGAAGATCTGCATGTTGGTGATGGTCACCGCGAAGGTCTGCTCACCCACCTGCTTGCTCATCAGCTCATAGCCGCCAGTCACAAGCTTCTGGATCGGCTTGGGCCGCGCTTCCTGCGCGATGCGCACGAATTCCTGCAGCACGATTGACATGCCGATGGCTGAAATCAGCGGCGCCAGGCGGAAGGAGCCGCGCAAGGGCCGGTAGGCCACGCGCTCAATCGTCCAGTTATAGACCGATGAAACCAGCATGGCATAGGCCACCACCAGCACCAGCGCGAGAAGGATGATAATGCCGGCGCTGTTGCCGGAAAGCCCAAAGCTCACCCCGCCGATCAGCACCAGGATGAAGGACGTGACACTGCCCACCATGAACACGTCACCATGGGCGAAGTTGATCATGCCGATGATGCCATACACCATGGTATAGCCGATGGCGATCAACCCATAAATCGAACCGAGCGTCAGCCCGTTAATCAGCTGCTGGAGGAAATACTCCAAGACGGCCCCCTTTTGATTGTTTCAACGCCCCCGTTATAGCCGGGGTTATGCGCATGGCTTATCCAAGGCGGGCCATGATGACAAGTGTAACAATGAGGCTTTGGATAACATCATCGCCATGATCGCCCGGTGTTAACCTTTGACCGGAAGCCTCCCAATGTCCGGCTTGACTTGCCGGGAGGTGACCTATATCAAACCAGCATATATCGATTTGCAATATAGGCGCGCCTTTCCCCCATGGCCATGAACACCCGCACCCTTTGCCTTGGCATCCTCTCTTTGAAGGAAGCCTCCGGCTATGAACTGAAGAAGGAGATCGAGGAGGGCATGTTCCGCCACTTCATCGATGCCAGCTTCGGCTCGATCTATCCGGCCCTTACGCAAATGAGCGCCGAAGGCCTGCTCACGGTGCGCGCCGAAGAGCAATCCGGCCGCCCGGACAAGAAGGTCTATGCCATCACAGAAGCCGGCCGCGCCGCTTTGGCCAAGGGCCTCGCCGTCATCCCGGCCCGCGACAAATATAAGAGTGAGTTTCTTTTTGAGATGCTGCTGCAACATTTGCTCAACAAGGAGCAGGTGGACCTTGCAATCTCCAAGCAGCATGCCGACCTGACCGAAGACCTTGGCGCCATCATGGAGGCCAGGGCCCACAAGGGCGGTGAATGCAATGATCCGGGCTCGCGCTTTGTGATGGGCTATGGGGAATGCGTGGTGCGCGCGGCGCTTGGCTTCCTTGAGGCCCAATGCCCGTGGTTGCGGAAAAACAAGATCAAGGCAGCGGAATAGGGAAGAAACACGATGAAGAAGTTTATGTTGGTCAACGCGCTGGCGCTTTCTCTGCTTTCCGGCACCATGCTGGCCCATGCCGATACCGCCGCCCCGCCCACCATTTCGGTGCTCAAGGCTGAAAAGAAGCCGATTGCGGAAGAATTGAATGTCACTGGCTCTTTCGCGGCTGGTGAGCTGGTGCTGGTCACGCCTGAAATCGAAGGCCTCGCCGTCACCGAATTCCTGGCGGAGGAGGGGGACATGGTCAAGAAGGGCCAGGTTCTCGCCCGCCTCAACTCCAACACCATTGATATCCAGATCCAGCAGGCCAAGGCCAGCCTCGCCCGCAATGATCTTTCCATCCAGCAGGCCCAGAACCAGATCGACCAGGCCCAGATCAGCCGCGACAAGGCCGACGCCGATCTCGAGCGCACCAAGACGCTGCGCGCCAGCGGTGTCGCCACCCAGCAGACCCTGGACCAGATGAAGGCCACCTACGACCTCGCCGCCGCTCAGCTGGCCGCCGCCCAGCTTTCCCTGCTTGGTGCCAAGACCGACAGGCTCGGCCTTGAGGCCAACATGGCCAGCCTGCAGCTCAACAAGTCGCGCACTGAAATCAAGGCGCCGGTGGATGGCTATATCTCCAGCCGCAATGTCCAGATCGGCGGCATCGCCTCGGGCCAGAAGGCCTCGATGTATGAAATCGTCGCCAACGCCACGGTGAAGCTGCTGGCCGAAGTGCCGGAGTCGGATTTGCCGCGCGTCAAGATCGGCCAGAAGGCGGCCATCACCGTCAATGGCTTCGACAAGCCGATTGAAGGCGAGGTCAAGCTCATCTCCCCCACCGTCAACCAGCAGACGCGCATCGGCATCGCCCATATTGCAGTGACAAGTGACAAGCGCATCGCGCTTGGCGCCTTTGGCCGCGCCCGCATCGCGCTGGCCGATGCCCAGGGTGTTGCCCTGCCGCTCACCGCCGTCACCTTTGGTGACAATGGCCCGACGGTGCAGATCGTCAAGGACGGCAAGGTGCAGGTCCGCAAGGTCATCACCGGCCTGGTGGGCACCGATGATATCGAAATCACCGATGGCGTGGAGCCCGGCGAAACCTTCGTCGCCCGCGCCGGTTCCTTTGTCCGGGATGGCGATGCCGTCACCCCCGTTTTGATGGCGCAGTGAGGCCAACGCATGAATCTCAATTTCTCCGCCTTCTCCATCCGCAACCCCGTTCCGGCGGTTCTGGGCTTTTTGGTGCTGTTCATTGTGGGCGTGGTGTCTTTCCGCGCCATGCCGATCGAGCAGTTCCCCAACATCGACGTGCCGGTGATTGCCGTCACGGTGACGGAGGCTGGCGCCACGCCGGCCGAGCTTGAAACCCAGGTCACCAAGCTGGTGGAAGATTCCATCGCCGGCATCTCGGGCGTCAAGCACATCACCTCCACCATGTCGGATGGCCAGTCGGTCACCGCGGTGGAGTTCCGCCTTGAGGTGCCCACCGCCAAGGCGCTGCAGGACACCAAGGACGCTGTCGCCAAGATCCGCAGCACTTTGCCCGCCGGTGTTGATGAACCCATCGTGCAGAGCATCGACGTTGAAGGCCAGGCCATCCAGACTTTTGCCGTCAAGGCCCCGGGCATGACGCTGGAACAGCTGTCCTGGTATGTCGACGACACCGTGAAGCGCCAGTTGCAGGGCCTCGCCGGCGTTGGCCGCGTCGAGCGTTACGGCGGCGTGGACCGTGAAATCCGCGTCAACCTTGATCCGCTGAAGCTGCAATCCTTCGGCATCACCGCCGCGCAGGTCAATGCCCAGATCGCCGCCACCAACGCCGACACAGGCGCCGGCCGCGGCAATGTCGGCGGCATGGAGCAGGCGATCCGCACGCTGGGCAGCGCCCGCTCGATTGATGACCTGAAGTCCACCAAGATCATTCTCGCCAATGGCAGCTCGGTGAAGCTGGGCGATTTGGGCGACATCTTTGATAGCAACGCCGAGCAGCGCACCTTCGCGCGCTACAACGGCGAAAACGTCGTGTCCTTCTCGGTGTTCCGCGCCAAGGGCGCAAGCTCGACCGACACCGCCGCCCGTGTTGCCGCCAAGATCGATGAAATGACCAAGGCCTCCAACGGCGCGGCGTCGTTCAGCATGGTGGATGACACGGTCTATTTCATCTTCGGCAACTACAAGGCCGCCATGGAGGGCCTGATTGAAGGCGCCATCCTCGCCGTGGTCGTTGTGCTGCTGTTCCTGCGCAACATCCGTGCCACCTTGATCTCCGCGGTCTCGCTGCCGCTCTCGGCCTTCCCGGCCTTCTGGATCATGCATTGGATGGGCTTCTCGCTCAACCTTGTGTCCTTCCTCGCCATCACCCTGGCAACAGGCATCCTGGTCGATGACGCCATTGTGGAAATCGAGAACATCGCCCGCCACATGCGCATGGGCAAAACGCCTTACCGCGCCGCCATGGAAGCGGCGGATGAAATCGGCCTCGCGGTCATCGCCATCAGCCTGTCGATCATCGCCATCTTCACGCCGGTCTCCTTCATGGGCGGCATCCCTGGGCAATATTTCAAGCAGTTCGGCCTCACGGTTGCCGTTGCGGTGGCCTTCTCGCTGCTGGTCGCCCGCCTCATCACGCCGATGATGGCGGCTTACCTCATGAAACCCATCCCGCATCATGATCACCAGCCCGGCTGGCTGATGCGCGGCTACATTTGGCTGCTGCACCTCCTCAACCATGAGGTGGACCCCGCCCACCTGCGCATGCTGGCCTTGATCTCCTGGCCCATGTCGCTGCCCTTCCTCGGCTGGCTCGCATCCTACAAGTTCTCGCTCGGTGGCTTCATCGGGGCCATGGGCCAAAGCTCGGGCTTCACCTATGCCGCCATGCTGGCCACGCTGATGATTGGCCTGCCGGCCATTCCGGTGGCCATCGGCAGCTCGTTCCAGTTTGTCGGCGCGTTGCTGCAGAAGCTGTTTCCAAGGCGCTACCGCTTCCATGAGGCGGGCAACAGCCACTATGCCAACCTGTTGAGCTACGGCACTGTTGGCCTCAGCATCGCCATCCTGATTTTCGCCACCCAGGGCTTCGCGCTCTTGCCGTCGGGCTTCATCCCGAAGGATGACTCATCGCGCTTCGTGCTGTCGGTGGAGCTGCCCCCCGGCGCCACGCTGCAGCAGACGCGCGACGCCACAGACAAGATGGTGGCCATCATCCGCGAGCATCCTGAAGTCTCGCAGGTCTCGGTTCTGGGCGGCGCCTCGCCCACCGGAACGGTGGAACCGCGCCGCGCCTCCATCGCCGTGAACTTGCGCCACAGGGACGTGGAACTGCTGCACAACCTGTGGAACAACCGCATCACCCAGGCGCTGCACCTGCCGCAATTCGAATGGAATGGCCGCACGGTCACGCAAGCCCAGGTCGAAGGAGAGGTTCTGCCCAAGCTCAACGGCATCCCCGATGTGCAATGGGCCAAGATCAACCCGCGCGGCGCGCGCGAGGTTGAGTTCAACATGCTTTCCAACGATGGCCAGGCCCTGTCGGAAGCCGCTGCAAAGCTGGCTGCCACCCTGCGCCAGAACCCCAAGCTGCGCGCCCCTGAGGCGCAAGGCGCGCTGCAACGCCCGGAAATCCAGATCACCCCGAAAACCGAGCAGGCCGCCCAGCTTGGCATCACCGCTTCGCAGATTTCGCAAGCCGTGCGTGTCGCCACCATTGGTGATTTTGGCCCGCTTCTGGCCAAGTTCTCGATTGATGGCCGTCAGGTGCCCATCCGCGTCCAGGTGCCGGAGAAGGCCCGTGCCTCCTTCGCCCAGCTTTCCAACCTGCGCATTCCCGTGCAGGCCGGCCTCACCGCTGCCCCCACCACCGTGCCCTTGAGCTCGGTGGCCGAGGTGAAGCTCTCCGAAGGCCCGGCCTCCATCAAGCGTTATGACCGCATGCGCCAGGCCACCATCGGCGCCGACCTGCCGGAAGGCGTAGAACTGGGCGATGGCACCAAGATCATTGAAGACACCGCCGCGTCCCTGAACTTCCCGCCTTCGGTGAAGGTGCAGGTGGGCGCGGATGCCGAAATCCAGGGCGAGATTTTCTCCTCCTTCGCCCAGGCCGCCATCTTCGGCGTGATCCTGATGATCGTCATCCTGGTCCTGCTGATGCACAATTTCTTCGTGCCCTTCGCCATCATCTTCTCGCTGCCCCTGTCTCTGGGCGGCGTGGTGCTGGCATTGCTCTTGCGCCATCAATCCTTCTCCATGCCGGTGGTCATCGGCATGCTGATGCTGATCGGCATTGTCGCCAAGAACGCCATCATGCTGGTGGATTTCGCGGTGGAGCGAAAAAAGCACGGCATGGAACGTGTGGAAGCGGTGATCGACGCCGGCCTCAAGCGCGCCCGCCCCATTGTGATGACAACCATCGCCATGGGTGCCGGCATGCTGCCCACGGCGCTGGGCATCGGCGAGGGCGGCTCCTTCCGCGCCCCCATGGCCACTGCGGTGATCGGCGGGTTGATCCTCTCAACCTTCCTCAGCCTCACCTTCGTGCCGTCCTATTATATCGTGATGGACGACATCAACCGCCTGTTCTCCTGGATCTTCGCGCGCTTTGTCGGCAGCACCGATGAGCCCAAGATCATGGATCCGGATGTGGCGGCGGTGGATGCCAAGGTCACCCATGTCGGTGATGAGGTGGATGAACTGGCCGCCAAGGTGGAAGCGCTCGAACAGCGCATCGAAAGCACCGCCAAGCCCGGCGCCAAGCTGGCCAATTTCAAGGCCGCCGCGGAGTAGGGGCGCTTAAAATTCGAAACCAGTGACATGCCCGCGCAAGCGGGCATTTCTTTTGGGCCGCGCTGCCAGGATCAGGGGCCATGAAACAGAAATGCCCGCTTGCGCGGGCATCACCGGATATTGGTTCTGGCCTTGGCTCAGGCTTCAGCCTTCCTGGCCGCCAAACAGGAAGAGGCCCTTTTTCTTCTTCTTGCCCTTCACGGCCGGCTTGGAGTTGTCGGCCACCTTCTTCGCCGCAGCCTGCTGCGCGGCGGGCTTCTTGTCCCACCAGAACAGGCCATGCGGCTGCTGTGTCTGGGAAAGGGCCAGCGCGTGGTCCTTGGGCTTCATGTGGAAGGTGGCTTCCGTCGTCAGCTTTTCGGAATTGTCGAAGAATCCGCCCTTGATCACCACTGAATTGTTCTTGAACCCGGCCTTGGTGATCAGGTCCCACAGAATGGCGGCATTTTCAGGCGAAAGCCGCACGCAGCCATGCGAGGCCCGCGTGCCCAGCGCCTTCACATGGAAAGAGCCATGGATGGCATGGCCAATGCCGGTGAAGAACATCGAATGCGGCATGGGCGCATTGTCCCATTCCTGGCTGAAATGTTCAGCTTCCATCCGGAAAATGTGGAAGGTGCCCGAAGGCGTGTCAAAGCCCTGGCCGCCGGTCGAAACCAGCCAGTCATATTTCTGCACGCCGTCGACAGACACATGCATGTGCTGCGAAACCTTGTCGACGAGAATGTCCACTTGCATGGCAAGGGCGTGGCTGGCCGAAAGCGCCATGAAAGCCGCTGCTGCCGCGCCTTGCGCCAAAATCATTTTCAATTTCACAGGGAATCTCCGCACATGTCTGCCCGCCCGTTTTCTCCTTAGTCCCTGCGCCTGTTTGTGGCAAGCTGCCATCCGGAAAACCAGCTATCGGACCCGCGCAATGGATATTTTTCACAAGGATTTCAAGCTCAAGCCCTTCTGGTGGGAGGATTACACGCCCCAGCCCATGCCCGAGTTGGCCTTGCCCAGGGATGTGCCGGTGGCCGTTGTCGGGGCAGGCTATGCCGGCCTTTCAGCCGCGCTGGAGCTGGCCCGCGCCGGAACCGAGGTTCTGGTGCTCGATGCCGCAGAGCCGGGCTTTGGCGCTTCCACCCGTTCGGGCGGCATGGTCTCGGGCGGTGTCAATGTCGGCAAGCGCTATTTCACCAGGGCGATGAGCGATGCCGAAGCCGCGCCTTTCCTCAATGATGCCGCCGATGCCTTCGGCCATGTCGAAAGCCTGATTGCGCGCGAGAAGATTGACTGCGGCTGGCACAAGAAGGGCTATTTCCTCGGCGCCTGGTCCAAAAGCCATTATGACGCCATGGCCAAGAAGGTGGCCCTGCTCAATGATCAGGCGCAGTCCGGCTCCTATCTGGTGCCGCAGGCGGCCCAGCGCGCCGAAATCGGCTCGGATTACTACCGCGGCGGCATGGTGGTGGAGCGTGCAGCCCACTTGCAGCCCGCCCTCTATTTCAAGGGCCTGCTGGATTTGGCGCTGAAGGCCGGCGTCAAGATCGCCTCGAAGACGGAGCTCACCTCCCTCAGCCAGAATGCCGATCAAAGCTGGGCCGTCAAAACCTCGCGCGGTGAGCTGCGCACCCGTGATGTGATCATCGCCACCAATGGATACACCGGCAATGCCACGCCGGGCTTCAAGCGCCGGCTTGTGCCCATCGGCTCCTACATCATCGCCACGGAGGAACTGCCGCCTGATCTCGCGGCGTCATTGTCGCCAAAGAACCGCTCCTTCGCCGACACGCGCCGCGTGCTCACCTATTACCGCCTCTCGCCCGATGGCCGCCGCATGATCTTTGGCGGCCGCGCCAAGTTCGGCTTCACTGACCCGAAGGAAACCGCCCCGCTGCTCTACCAGTTCATGCTCGACCGCTACCCCCAGCTCAAGGGCGTGAAGATCACCCATTCATGGACAGGCAATGTCGCCTTCGCGCTCGATGAGATGCCCCACATGGGCAAGCTTGACGGCCTGCATTACGCGCTGGCCTGCAACGGCTCCGGCGTGGCGATGATGAGCTATCTGGGCCACCAGACGGCGCGCAAGATCCTCGGCCGCAGCAATTCCATTTGCGCCTTTGACAGGCCGGAGTTCCCCACCAATCCGCTTTATTCCGGCAGCACCTGGTTCCTGCCGCTGCTTGGCGCCTATTTCCGCAGCCGCGATTGGCTGGACCGGCGCTTGGGCTGAGCCTTGCGGGCCGCCCTTGCCGGAGCGGCTCCTGCCGCCGGTGCCGCGCCATAATGCTTTGATCCTGCTTCCAGCGCCTTCAGCCGCGCCTCTTCGGTGATCATGTAGTCACGCGTGAACGGCAGGTGCATCTGGTCATGCGCAAACTGGATCTGGAAATTGTTCATGCCGATCAGCCGGAACGAAAGCTCCGAACCCGCCAGATAGAACTCCCACATCCGGCAGAAGCGCTCGTCATAAAGCGCCTTGGCCTTGTCCCAGTTGGCCATGAAGCGGTCCAGCCAGTGGCGGATGGTCTTGGCATAATGCAGGCGCAGGATTTCGATGTCGGTCACATAAAGCCCATGCCGCTCCAGATGCGGCATCACTTCTGAAAGGGCTGGGATATAGCCGCCCGGGAAGATGTAGCGCTTGATCCACGCACTGGTCGCACCCGGCCCGTCCGAGCGGTTGATCGAATGCAGCAGCGCCGTGCCGTCGGGCTTCAGCAGCGCCGAACACTTCTTGAAGAATTCTGCGTAATGCCCAACGCCGACATGCTCGAACATGCCGACAGAAACAATGCGGTCGAACTTTTCGTCAAGCTTGCGGTAGTCCTGCAGCAGGAAGCGCACCTGGCCCTCAAGCCCGCGTTCCTTGGCGCGTGCGTTGGCCACGGCATGCTGCTCTTCCGAAAGGGTCACCCCCGTCACGTCCGCGCCACAGATCTCGGCGAGGTAAAGCCCCATGCCGCCCCAGCCGCAGCCGATGTCCAGAACCTTCATGCCCGGCTTGATGTTCAGCTTGGCGGCGATGTGCCGTTTCTTGGCCAGCTGCGCCTCTTCGAGGCTGGCGCCGTCATGCTCGAAATAGGCGCAGGAATATTGCCGGTCCTTGTCGAGGAACAGGTCATACAGCGCGCCCGAAAGGTCATAATGGCTGTGCACGTTCTTGCGCGCGCGCTTTTGCGTGTTGTGCTGGTCAAAATGCCGGATGCCGATGCGCGCCCGGTAGATAAGCCGGTGCATCAGCGTCGTGCTGTTCATGTTGCTGGACGTGTTGCCCGAGGCGTTGGTGTTCTTCAGCGCCAGTTCAAGGAAATCATAAAGGCTTCCCTCCAGCACGCCGAAATCGCCCGACATATAGGCCTCGCCCAGATAGAGGTCAGGGTCGAGGGCGATCTTGCGCGCCGTGGCCGCCGTGGCGAATTTGATGTGCACCTTGCGGCCAGTGCCATCGCCAAAATGGCTTACCCGGCCTTTCCAGTCGGTAACGGTGAGGTCGCCGGTCTTGACCAGCTTCTTGAGAACGGATTGGAATAGCATCGCGCCAATCTAGTGGGAGTTTTCCCGCGAAACAACCGCTACCGCAGTCAACCCTGCGTGGTCTCAGGCGCAATGCCCGCTGGCCTTCCAGCTGCCACCTTCAAATGCAGGAGCAGCCTGCAACACCGCCTTCTGGCTGTCCTTGCAGGCAAAATGGTGCAGGGTGGAAGAAGCCAGCGCCGCCGCGTCCTTGCCCTGGCCAGCGCCCATGCCGGCAATGGCAAGGCTGAACATGCCGCCGCCTTGCGGGTTGAAGGCCACCTGATAGGTGTGGCCGTTGTAGAACACGGGCTCGGTCTTGGCTGCCACGGCTGGCGTGGTGGCTGGGGCTGCCGTTGCGGCCTCATGGGTCAGGCGCACGCCGGCCGGGTCCTGCGAACAGGCGGCGAGCAGCAGGGCGGCGGGCAGGGCCAGGTGATTCAGTTTCATGCGCCGGGGTTTAGACGGCGCACCCTTGGCGGCGCAAGTGAAAGTGCTATACGCATCGCATCATGACCTTCGACACATCCAAGCTTCTTTCCCCCCGCGCCAACGCCGCCGATGAAGGCGCCATCATCCGCATGTCGCAAAAAACCCGCGACCTGCGCGCCAAGGGCCATGATGTGGTGGCCCTGACGATCGGTGAGCCGGATTTCGACACGCCCGAAAACATCCGCACCGCGGCCAAGGAGGCGATGGACAAGGGCTTCACCCACTATGCCCCCACCGCCGGCATGGCCGATTTGCGCGAGGCGGTGGCCGAAAAGCTGCGCGTGGAAAACAAGCTGAATTATGAAGCCGCCAACATCGTGCTCGCCAATGGCGCCAAGCAGGCGGTGAACAATGCCGTCCTCTCGCTCATCGGCCCCGGCGATGAGGCGATCATGATGGCGCCCTACTGGGTGTCCTATGAGGGCTCGGTCAAATTCGCCGGCGGCAAGGCAGTGATTGTCGAGAGCACAGTGGCCGAAAACTACAAGCCGCCCATCGCCCGCATCGCCGCAGCGATCACGCCCGCCACCAAGCTCATCTTCCTCAACTCACCGTCAAACCCCACTGGTGCGGTGTGGAGCAGGGCAGAGCTGGAGGCGCTGGCCGCCGAAGTGCGCAAGCACCCCAATCTCATGGTGCTGTCCGATGAGATCTATGAATACATCCTGTTCGAGGGCGAGATGGTGTCCTTCGGTTCATTGCCCGGCATGCTGGACCGCACCATCACGCTGAACGGCTTCTCCAAGGGCTTCGCCATGACGGGCTGGCGCCTTGGCTATGCGGCAGCGCCGCTGCCGGTTGCGGTCGCCATGGCCCGCATGCAAAGCATCATCTCGGCCGGCGCCAACCAGTTCGTGCAGAAGGCCGCGGTGGCCGCGCTCAAGGGCCCGCGCGATGAAGTGGAGCGGATGCGCAAGATCTACCAGCAGCGCCGCGACATGGTGCTCAGCGGCCTGCGCGCCATTCCCGGCGTGAAGATCGGCCCCATCCCCGGCACATTCTATGCCTTCCCTGATGTGTCCGCCTTCCTCGGCAAGCGCGTCGGCAACCATGTGATCGACACCTCGGACCAGCTCTGTGATTGGCTCCTGGAGCAGCACGGCGTCACCACTGTTCCGGGCTCTGCCTTCGGCGCGCCCAGTTCCATCCGCCTGTCCTTTGCCGCCAGCGAGGCGGACATTGAAAAAGCGCTGGCGAGGCTGAAGAAGGGCCTGGGCGAACTCGCCTGAGGCGAATGCGGCGCGCCCCGCCGCGCCAAATCTGAATTCATTTGTTGTCGCCTGTTCCCGCGGGAACAGCGCAGCCGCCTGCGCTGCTTCATTCTCCAACACAGCCCGGGCAATCACGCACCGGACCAAGATTGGAGAACATCATGCCGAAAGCCTTAACCGCCGCCACCCTTGCTGCCATCACGTTCAGCGCCATTGCGCTGCAGGCGGGCAGCGCGTCCGCCGCTCACCGCCTGTTGCTGGGGCCAATGAAGCAAGTCCCCATTGTGGGCCAGCAAGCCGCCAATAGCCAATCCAGCGTCTCCAAGGGAACGTCCTATCCCGTGGGCGGCATTCTGGGCGGTGATTCCAATATCGGCCACTTGCCGCATGATCCCATTCCCCCCGCACCGGGGCAGGGCGGCTCTACAGGCGGCGGCCATCCGCATGGCCCTGGCCTTGGCGTCTCGCTTAGCGTCTATGGCCCGTTTGATCCCAACCATTTCTGCCGCATCATCATCCACAAGCACAAGCCAGTGCGCGTTTGCTATCCGGTGCCCACAGATCAAGGCCCCTCCATGTCCTTCGGCCTGGGCTTCTAGCCAGCCCATCCCCACTTTCCACTTCCCGCCCTTCTCCCAAGGGGAGAAGGGCAGGGGGTTTGGTTCCCGTCATTCCCTTCTGCTCCCCGGAGGGGGAGCTGCCGCGCAAGCGGCTGAGGGGCGATGGGTTCCGCACCTCAACTGCCACCCTCATCTCCCCTCCGGCGCGTGCCGCGCCACCTCCCCCTCAGGGGAGGATGGGGGAGCCACTCCCCACTCCCGTCATTCCGTGCAAGCGCCGGGCGAAGCCCGCCTATCATTGCAGGGCAATGATAGGTCTGCGCGCGACACGGAATCCCGCTTGGCCACCGGCTCTGCCTCTCCCTCTCCATGGGCGGGCTTGACCCGCCCATCCAGCGGGAGCCGGACATTCAGGCTGGACCGGCGGGTCAGGCCCGCCGATGGAGAGGGGAAAGAGGAGGGTTGGAGCAGAATTAACTTGCTTTTATTCCTAGTCCGTGCTAGCTGCCTTCCGCTCCCTTGCACTGGGGTCCGGTTCATGACGGTGAACCCGGATGCAAGGGAGTGGCAGGCCTGCTGGAAGGGATAACGTATCCCAACTCCACCGGGAGCCAGGTTGAACTTCCTCGGGCACTAAGACCCGGGCTGCTATGGCAAGGCCTCTGGTGTCCCCCATCAGGCTTCCTCCGAGTAGGAAGTGAGATGGATCACCTCGGGTGGAGGGAATCTCCCATCAAGATGGGAGAGGCCCGATGAAACCACAGACCCATAGTGGCGGACTGACAGTTCACCTGATGCTCAATTCCTGCCGGCGCGTGGGGCAACCCAACGCACTTTTCAGGCCACTTAAAACACAGTGGCACCCGCGTCGGATTATCCCACGCGTCTCCCTTCTACTCTCTGCCCCGCACGCCACGGGGCAACCAAGGGAAAAGCCGCGCCCGGTTCCCAGGCGCAACCCTTCATTCACCATCCCCGCGCCCGCTCAAAACTTGACAAATCGCCCCTCGCATGCGTTTTAGCCGCCAAATTCGAAGGATTTCAGATGACCCACGCCTATCGCACCCACACCTGCGGCCAATTGCGCGACAGCGACGCAAACGGCACCACCCGGCTCTCCGGCTGGGTGCACCGCGTGCGCGACCATGGCGGATTGCTGTTCATCGACCTGCGTGACCATTATGGCATGACCCAGGTGGTGGCAGACCCCGACAGCCCCTGCTTCAAGGTGGCCGAGAAAGTCCGTTCCGAATGGGTGATCCGCATTGACGGCAAGGTGCGCCTGCGCCCCGCCGGCACCGAGAACAAGGACATGCCCACCGGCCTCGTCGAAATCTATGCCACTGAGATCGAAGTGCTCGGCCAGGCAGCGGAACTGCCGCTGCCGGTGTTCGGTGAGCCGGATTACCCCGAGGACACGCGCCTCAAATACCGCTTCCTCGACCTGCGCCGCGAAACCCTGCACAAGAACATCATGACGCGCACCAAGGTGGTCAGCCACCTGCGCCGCAAGATGAACGACATTGGCTTCAACGAGTTCTCGACGCCCATCCTCACGGCCTCCTCGCCTGAAGGTGCCCGCGACTTCCTCGTGCCCTCGCGCATCCACCCCGGCAAGTTCTTCGCCCTGCCGCAGGCGCCGCAGCAATACAAGCAGCTCCTGATGGTGGCGGGCTTCGACCGCTATTTCCAGATCGCCCCTTGCTTCCGCGATGAAGACCCGCGCGCCGACCGCCTGCCGGGCGAGTTCTACCAGCTCGATCTTGAAATGAGTTTTGTGACCCAGGACGACTTGCTCTCCACCATGCAGCCTGTGGTGCTGGAGCTGTTCAACAGCTTCAAGGGCGCCAAGACCGTGCGCGCCGATGTGCCGCGCATTCCCTATGATGTCGCCGTGCGCAAATATGGCAGCGACAAGCCCGACCTGCGCAACCCCATCGAGATGCAGGCCGTCACCGAACATTTTGCGGGCTCCGGCTTCAAGGTGTTTGCCGGCATGATCGCCAATGACCCGAAGGTTGAGGTCTGGGCCATTCCAGCCCCCAAGGGCGGCAGCCGCGCTTTCTGCGACCGCATGAACGGTTGGGCGCAGAAGGAAGGCCAGCCGGGCCTCGGCTATGTCTTCTGGCGTGAAGGTGAAGAGGGCGGGGCAGGGCCGATTGCCAAGAACATCGGGCCAGAGCGCACCGAAGCCATCCGCAAGCAGATGGGCCTTGGCGTGGGCGATGCCTGCTTCTTCGTCGCCGGCCGGCCGGAGAAGTTCTACAAATTCGCCGGCGATGCCCGCACCATCGTGGGCAAGGAGCTGAACCTCACAAACGAAAACGAATTCGCCTTCTGCTGGATCGTCGATTTCCCCTTCTATGAGTGGAGCGAGGAAGACAAGAAGGTGGACTTCGGCCACAACCCCTTCTCCATGCCGCAAGGCGGCTTGAAGGCTCTGGAAAGCCAGGACCCGCTCACCATCAAGGCCTTCCAGTATGATATGGTCTGCAACGGCTATGAAATCGCCTCCGGCTCCATCCGCAACCATTCGCCCGAAACCATGGTGAAGGCCTTTGAGATCACTGGCGTCACCAAGGCTGAGGTGGAGGAACGTTTTGGCGGCATGTACCGCGCCTTCCAGTTCGGTGCACCACCCCATGGCGGCATGGCCTTTGGCGTGGACCGGCTGGTGATGCTCATCTGCGGCGTCACCAACCTGCGTGAAATCACGCTGTTCCCCATGAACCAGCAGGCGCAGGATCTGCTCATGGGCGCGCCCTCGGATGCAACGCCCAAGCAGTTGCGCGAATTGCACATCCGCCTCAATCTTCCGGAGAAGTGAGGCGCAGCCGCCTCATGCGCAAACAGCGGGTTGCGGCGCAGCCCGTGCCTGATTTAGAAAAGGGGCCTCCCAAACAGAGGCCCCTTTTCATGATGCGCAAGATCCTCGCCGCCGCTGCGGCGTCCTTCTCCCTTTTGCTTCTCTCTCCGGCTGAGGCTGCGGCCCCCAAGTGCAACAACTTTTTCGCCTGCCTCTTTGGCGCGCCGCGCCATCATGGCGCCGCCACGCTGCAGGACCCGGCGTTGAAGGTGAATGGCGCGCGCGACCAGTATGGCCACCCCATCACCCTGACCGGCGGCTCGCGCCGCGAAACCGTGGCCTGGCATGAGACCAAATATCCGGTGGGCTCGATCATCGTGCGGACGCCGGAGCGGGCGCTTTATTATGTTTCCGGTGAAGGTGAAGCCATCAAATACGCTGTCGGCGTCGGCCGCGAAGGTTTCCAATGGGCGGGCACGTCGCGCGTTGCTGCCAAGACTGAATGGCCGGGCTGGACGCCGCCCAAGCAGATGATCGAGCGTGAAGCCAAGAAGGGCCATCACTTGCCCGCCCATATGGAAGGCGGCCCCGGCAATCCGCTGGGCGCGCGCGCCATGTATTTGGGCGGGCGCATGTACCGCATTCACGGCACCAACAATGAGGCTTCGATTGGCGGCGCGGTTTCCTCGGGCTGCATCCGCATGATGAATGCCGATGTGATTGATCTTTATAACCGCGTGAAGATTGGTGCACGGGTCTGGGTTTACCAGTGAGGCGGTTTTTCCCGCTTTTGCCTCTTTCGCCGGCGGGTTCTCCCCGCCGGTTTTCTTTCGCGCCCCGCAACGAAAAACCCCGGTGGCGAGGGGCCAACCGGGGTTTGATTCAGTTTTACCTGAATGGAAGAAGGTTACTTCTTCTTAGCAGCCTTCTTGGCGGTCTTCTTAGCGGCCTTCTTGGCGGTCTTCTTCGCAGCTTTCTTAGCAGCCATAGTTCTCTCCATAAGAGTAAGATTGTTGTTTGCCCCACAACGCGGGCCCGACTGACATGAAACGGGTTTCAACAAAAAAATATTTTTTATTTCCGCCCGTAACTGAGACGTCTTGTGAACCTCATTGTGTGATTCGGCAATATGCCGACTACATCTTGTGCATACGCTCCATTTGGTTAAGAAAATGCAAACCTCGCGCGGCTTGAAATGATTATCCGTGTACTGATTAAAATGAAAATTGGAAAAAGCCTTTCAATCCGGCCATGAATTCATTTCAATCAGTGTACTGACTAAACAATTTTGGAAGCGGTTTGCGCCTATTTGCGTCCCGTCATTCCTTCCGGCGAAGAAAAATTATGCACAAAAAGTTTTGCCGCAGGCGGATTCAAGGCCTTCAACGCCGCATCAGCCGCCATTTTCAGGGAGGCTGAAGCCGGAATTTGGCGAGGCTCTTCGCTCGAAAAGCAGAAGGCCGGGATCACTCCCGGCCTTCAATCACGTCAACGTCCGGCGATTACGAGCAACCGCTCGTCGAGCCGCAGGTGTCGCACTTCAGGCAAGTGCCGTTGCGCACCATCGTGAAGTTTCCGCATTCGCTGCAGCTCTCGCCTTCATAACCCTTGAGGCGCGCCTCAGTGCGCTTGTCCATGGCCTTCACCGCCGTATCTGGCTGGTAAGTCATTGGCGACGGCGCATCCGCTGGCAGCAATGGGCTTGCAGTTTGAGATGTAGAAATGAGTGCCTGTGACAATCCGTCAGCGGCGCGCATCTGCAGCGCATGGGCGGGCGAAGCCCCCTGGGCGCTGGCCTGCTGCGGCATCACCACAACATTGGCGAGGTTCTGCTTGCGCACGAAGCCGGTGGAAACAAAGCGTTGCGCCGGGGCCGTGGGCTTGGGCGCTTCCACGCCTTCGCCGCGGCCCAGCGAGTCAAAGCGCAGCTCCGAAGGTTCCACATGCGCCAGGTCATGGCGGCCGAGATAGGAGACGGCAAGTTCACGGAACACATAGTCGAGGATCGACGTCGCGTTCTTGATCGAGTCATTGCCCTGCACCATGCCCGCCGGCTCAAACTTCGTGAAGGTGAATGCATCCACGAATTCTTCAAGCGGCACGCCATATTGCAGGCCAACCGACACGGCGATGGCGAAGTTGTTCATCATTGCGCGAAGGGCAGCGCCCTCCTTGTGCATGTCGATGAAGATTTCGCCAAGCTTGCCATCCTCGTATTCACCAGTGCGTAGGTAAACCTTGTGGCCGCCAACGGTGGCCTTCTGGGTGTAACCCTTGCGGCGGGCCGGCAGTTTCTCGCGCTCATGCACACGCTCAACCACCCGTTCGACGATCTTCTCGACGATGGTTTCAACGCGGGCGGGCATCGTCTTGGCCACCAGCGTTTCGGCAACGTCTTCGGCTTCGTCGTCATTGTCGGCGATGAGCTGGGCCGAGAGCGGCTGCGAAAGCTTCGAGCCATCGCGGTAAAGCGCATTGGCCTTGATCGCCAGCTTCCACGACAGCATGTAGGCCTGTTCGCAATCCTCAACCGTGGCGTCATTCGGCATGTTGATGGTCTTGGAGATCGCACCCGAGATGAAGGGCTGCGAAGCAGCCATCATGCGGATGTGGCTTTCCACCGAGAGATAACGCTTGCCAATGCGGCCGCAGGGATTGGCGCAATCAAACACCGGCAGGTGCTCATCCTTCAAGCCGGGCGCCCCTTCCAGGGTCATCGCGCCGCAGACATGGATGTTGGCGCGGTCGATGTCAGCCCTCGAGAAGCCCAGCGAGCCCAAGAGGTCAAAGCCGAAATCATTGAGCTGCGCATCAGTGAGCTTCAACACATTCTTGCAGAACTCTTCGCCCAGCGTGAACTTGTTGAACACGAACTTGATGTCAAAGGCTGAAGCAAGGCCTGCTTCGATCTTGCTGATTTGCTCTTCACCAAAGCCCTTGGCGCGCAGCTGCGCGTGGTTCAGGGCGGGGCTGTCAGCCAGCGTGCCATGGCCCACGGCATAGCCGATGATCTCTTCGATCTGATCCGCATTGTAGCCCAGCGTGCGCAGCGCTTCCGGAACAGCCTGGTTGATGATCTTGAAATAGCCGCCGCCAGCCAGTTTCTTGAACTTCACCAGCGCAAAATCCGGCTCGATGCCCGTGGTGTCGCAATCCATCACCAGGCCGATCGTGCCCGTGGGGGCAACAACGGTGGATTGGGCGTTGCGATAGCCATGGGCTTCGCCCAGTTCAACTGCGCGGTCCCACGCCTTGCGGGCAGCCAGCGCCAGCGCCTTGTCCGAGAGGTCGTTCTCATCGAGGGGCACCGGGTTCACATGCAGGTTTTCATAGCCCACGGCAGCACCATAGGCGGCGCGGCGGTGGTTGCGCATCACGCGCAGCATGTGTTCGCGGTTCTTGGCAAAGCCGGGGAAGGGGCCAAGCTCCTTGGCCATTTCAGCCGAGGTGGCATAGGCAACACCGGTCATGATGGCCGAGATGGCGGCACAAATGGCGCGGCCTTCATGGCTGTCATAGGGGATGCCCGCCGTCATCAAGAGGCCGCCGATATTGGCAAAGCCCAAGCCCAGCGTACGATATTCGTAAGACAGCTTGGCAATTTCCTTGGACGGGAACTGTGCCATCAACACCGAGATTTCGAGCACGACAGTCCACAACCGGGTGGCATGCTCATAGGCCGCAATGTTGAATTTGCCGGTGGCGGCATCGCGGAACTGCAACAGGTTCAGCGAGGCCAGGTTGCAGGCCGTGTCATCAAGGAACATGTATTCCGAGCAAGGGTTCGAGGCGCGGATTTCGCCAGAGCCGATGCAGGTGTGCCAGTCATTGATGGTGGTGTGGAACTGGATGCCCGGATCAGCCGAGGCCCAGGCCGCATGGCCGATCTTTTCCCAAAGCTCGCGCGCCTTCAGCGTCTTGGTCACCTTTCCGGTGATGCGGCCCGTGAGATTCCAGTCGCCGTCTTTTTCGACAGCCTTGAGGAAGTCGTCGGTTACGCGCACGGAATTGTTCGAGTTTTGGCCCGAAACAGTGCGGTAAGCCTCACCGTCCCAATCGGAGTCATAGGTGTCGAACTCGATATCGGTATAGCCTTGCTTGGCGAACTGGATGACGCGCTTGATGTAATTGTCGGAAACCTGCGCACGGCGGGCTTCTTTCACGGCGCGCTTGAGGGCCGGGTTCTTCTCAATCTCAAAGCAATCGGAGCCGGGGCCCTGGCAGTTGACGCAGGCCTTCATGATAGCGGTGAGGTGCTTCTTGACGATTTTCGAGCCGGTGACGAGCGCAGCAACCTTCTGCTCTTCCTTCACCTTCCAATCGACATATTGCTCGATATCCGGATGATCGACATCGACCACCACCATCTTGGCGGCGCGGCGCGTGGTGCCGCCCGACTTGATGGCGCCAGCCGCACGGTCACCAATCTTGAGGAAGCTCATCAGGCCGGAGGATTTGCCGCCGCCCGAAAGCTTTTCGCCTTCGCCGCGCAGGAACGAGAAGTTAGAACCCGTGCCAGAGCCATATTTGAACAGGCGCGCCTCGCGCACCCACAGGTCCATGATGCCGCCTTCGTTGACGAGATCATCGGACACCGACTGGATGAAGCAGGCATGCGGCTGCGGATGCTCATAGGCCGACTTGGATTTGACCAGCTTTCCGGTTTCGAAATCGACATAGTGGTGGCCCTGGCTCGGGCCATCAATGCCATATGCCCAATGCAGGCCGGTGTTGAACCACTGCGGGCTGTTCGGCGCACACTTCTGCGTGGCCAGCATGAAGCACATTTCATCATAGAAGGCGCGGGCGTCTTCTTCGGTGTTGAAATACTTGCCCTTCCAGCCCCAATAGGTCCACGTGCCAGCCAGACGGTTGAACACTTCCTTGGCCGAACGTTCGCCGGTCACGCGCTCTTTCGCGGTGAGATCCTTCATCGCGTCTTCGTCCGGCACGGAACGCCACAGCCACGAGGGCACGGACTCTTCCTCGACGCGCTTCAGCGCAACCGGAACACCTGCCTTGCGGAAATATTTCTGCGCCAGAATGTCGGTGGCAACCTGGCTCCAGGAGGAGGGCACCTCAATGTCGGCCAAACGGAACACAATGCTCCCGTCCGGGTTCTTGATTTCGCTCACCGCCTTGCGGAAATCCAATCCCGCATAAGCTTCCTGGCCAGCCTTGGTATAATGACGTTCAATCCGCATAGTGCCCGTTCCCTCAAAAATCGCAGCCGTGCACGCGTGAATACGCGCACGGTACCCCCTAATCCCGTGTTCGACAAACCCTGTTATGGCGATGGCTCTCGCCCCCAAAACGCGCGCTGACTGTTTTTGCACAGACTTTGATTTTCCGGGTCAAACGCACCCGCAAAACCGCCGCTCGGCCTTGGACATGGACCGTATCGCAGCACGCATTTTACGTCAATAGCTAGTGTGTTAACGAGTGGTTAATACCAGATATTGTGTCTGCAGCCCTGCCTTGGCCGCTGATGAACAGATATTCATCCGATTCTGGAGGCAAGCTCAAGAACTGCTTGGCAAAATATCACAGGGCAATTTGCCCTGTTGAGGAAAGCCCATTTGCCCTTGACAGCCGTCAAGCGGACAACTGCGGCAAAAAGGAAAAATATTCCCCGGCCGCAGGCGGGGCCGGAACTCTCGCAAAAGTTGAAACCGTCTAAAAACTAAGCGCCCTTGTTGAGCTTGCGCACCGGCAAGGCGCTGCGCACCGGGCCGACCAGCAGAATCACCGGGAAAGACAGCAACGCGACCCAGCCCAACAGCACCCAACACTCATTCAGCGCACCCGTCAGGCCCGCTTGGGCGATCACGTCGCTGATTCCCAAAAGGCCCATGGCATCATCCGGCGAGGGCAGGTCATCCACCTTCATGCCCAGCATGGCCGCCGCCTTGTCTGCATCCGTCCTCAGCCAATCCTTGATCTGGTCCACATAGACGGGCGAGCGCTGCCAGATGAGCGTGTCCACCACGGCAATGCCAATGGCCCCGCCAATGTTGCGCGTCACATTGAACAGGCCCGAGGCATCGCCGATCTTGTCCAGCGGGATGAGGCCCAGCGCAAGACGGATGGGAGGAAGCACACAAAAGGCCGAAGCCACGCCGCGCACCACTTGCGGCCAGAAATAGGCTTCGGTGTCAGAATTCACGGTGAGATGCGCGTTCATGAAAAGACCGATGGCAAAAGCGCCAAAGCCCAGCGCCGACAGCAGTCGCGCATTGAGATAGCGGTCAATCTGCACGCTGAAGGGCGCGGTGACGAGTTGCGAAAGCCCCATGACCAGCGTGCACAGGCCAATTTCCAGCGGCGTGTGGCCACGCACATAGGACATGAAAACCGGGATCAGATAGATGTTGGCATAAAGCACAAAACCGATGAGAAAGCTCAGCATGCAGCCGAAGGCCAGCGCGCGGTCTTCCAGCAGGCGGAACATGATGGCAGGGTTCGGCCGTTTCCACAGCCACCACAGGCTGCCTGCCGCCAGCGCAAACCAGGCCAGCACGCGAGGCTCCAGCCAGCCATCCTTGGGCGCATATTTGAGGCCGATGAGCAAGGCTGCAAGGCCCACACCCAGCAGCAGCAGCGAAAACCAGTCCAGCGTCCGCAATTCATCGGTGTTGATCGTTTGGCGCGGCAGCGCAAGCACGCCCCCCGCGATCGCCAGCACACCGGGCATGATGTTGATGAGGAACAGCCAATGCCAGGAATAATGATCGGTCAGCCAGCCGCCGATCAGCGGCCCCAGCGTGGGCGCCAGCACGGCCAGAAAGCCCGCCAGCGTGGTGGCCAGCGATTGCTCGAAGCCGGGCGGGAACAACAGGAAGATGGCGGAAAACACGATGGGGATGAGAACACCGCCTGCAGCCCCCTGCGCCACGCGGAACACCAGCAGGTCAATAAACCCGCTGGAGAAGGCGCAGCCCAGCGAGGCCAGCGTGAAGGCCACCAGCGCTGCAACCAGCAGCCAGCGCAAGGTGAACACCCGCATGAGAAGGCCAGTAAGCGGAATGGCGATCACTTCGGCGATGAGATATGACGTCTGCACCCAGCTCATCTGGTCGGGCCCGATGTCGAGCGCCTTTTCGATGACGGGCAGCGAGGTGACCACCACCTGGATGTCGAGGATCGCCATGCTCATGCCGATGCACAGCGCCACAAAGCCGATCCAGCGCGGCACAGGCGCCAGCTCAAGCCGCGCCGAGGTTGCTGCGAGATTGGGGATCATTCTGAAGGCCTTGCCCCGGCCAGCAGAATCAAAGGCAATTGCATGGACATGTCGGCCAGACACTACAGGCCGCCGCCTGTTTCAACAATGTCTTTGGTGGCAAGCACCGGGCTGGGGAAAAGCCCATTGGCCCGGGCGCTTAGCTGCCTTGGGGCAAGCGGAAGCTGCCGCCTGAGATTTCGTAATAATCGCCGGCGTCGGCCGTGAAGATGTGGCCGCCCAGCTTCAGCCCGGTCCTGCCATCAATGCTGCCGGCGCAAATCGAGGTGACGGGCTTGCCGTCCAGCGTTTTCCAGAACAGAGATGAGCCGCATTCCTTGCAGAAGCCGCGCTTGGCGAAGCTGGAGGATTGAAACCACTTGAGGCCATCAGTGCGCGTGAATTTCAAATCCGGGTCTGCACAGTGTGTGGAGGCCCAGTAATTGCCCGTTTGCTTGCGGCATTGGCTGCAGTGGCAGGCGGTGACATCATCAAGCGGCCCGTGGATTTCGAACGCCACGGCGCCACACATGCAGGAACCGGTTTTCATGATTTGAACTCCTTGGAAAGGGCTGTGATGTGATCAGGCCCGATGCCGCAACAGCCGCCGAAGATGGATGCGCCGTGCCCCTGCCAGTGATGCGCCTCAGCCACCAGATCAGCCGGTGCAATCACATCATTGAACACCCAGTTGGGCGCTTTGAAATAGCCGCATTCAGGATACGCACCCACTGGCCCTTTGAATGAGGCGCGCAGGATATCGAGCGCTTCGGCGGTGTCGTTGGGCGAGGTGTGCATGATGGTCATCACATCGGGGCCAACAGACGCAAGGGCAGGGGCAATGTCTTTCAGCTTTTGGTCAGTGCGGCCAAAGCCCACAAGTTCGCCATCCACGCGCTCCACCGAAATGCCGATCCACAGCGGCAGGCCAGTTTCCTTGGCGGCCTGGCAGGCCCAGAGGGAATAATCCGTGTCGCGCATCATCTCCATCATGATGAGGTCAACACCCAGGCGCTTGAGGTTCTGCGCCTTGCGGCGGAAGAGGGCGAGCGCTTCATCACGCGCCCAATTCTTCGAGAGATCCGTGCGGTCAGTGCCCGGAATCACCGGGCGCTGCGTAGAGAAAGAGCCAGCCACAGCAACCGGATGACCAAGCGCTGCGGCCTTCGCATAACCCACGGCCAGGGCATCCAGCTTTTCAACTTCATCGGCGCGGCCATAGGCATCGAAAGAGAGCATCGAGGTGGCAAAGGTGTTGGCGGCGATGATGTCGGCCCCGGCCTTGACGTAATCATCATGCACGGCGCGCACGATATCACCATGGGTGGCGTTGACATCCGCGCACCAGGTGGCGCCGCTCATTGGCGCGCCGCGCCGCTGAATATCAGTGCCTGTGCCGCCATCGAGGATGATGGGCTGGCCGGATTTCAGTTTGGCGGAGACGAGGGCATAACTCATTGGGTGTGTGCGGCCTTGAAGGCTTCCATGTGAAAGTGGATCTGTGCGGGTTCGTAAGCGTAGTTGCGACCGACAGGGCAGGCGAGCCGCGCCTTGCAGCCGCCTGCCATGCAGGTGTTTGCAGAATGTAGATGGGCAGCACAGGCTGCAACATCATAATTGCGGCCATCAAAGGCCGAAACCGGACAGGCGCTGAGGCAGGGCTTTGCCGCGCAGGTTTCACATGGGTGTGGCAGTGGCGTTGCGCGCGGCATGTCAAACTCCACGGGAAACAGCAACGCTGCGCGGTAGGCGTGCCACAGGCCATAGGTGGGGTGGATGTTGAGGCCCAGCGGCGATTGATGTGCAACACCGCAAGCCCGCGCCCATTGCTGGAACGGATGATAGGGCTTGTCGAACGGATAGGCAGCCTTGGCGCCAAGGTCTTCGGCCAGTTGGTCCACCACGCGCTTGGTCCACTCATCCATCGTGGCCCCGGTCCGTTCACGCGCGAAGCGGCGGAACATGGCGGGCCCCGCATTGCCGATGAGAATGAGAAAGCGCGTGTCGTCCATCTCCCGCGGCGCGAACCAGCCGAAGGGCGTGAAGCTTTCATTGCGGATGCGGCTGAGGATCGGATGTTCCATGCGCGTGAGTGTAGCTGTTCGCACCATTCCCGCAAGGCGGCACATGCTTCGAGGCTATTGCTTTGCAAGAGCACCTCAGCATGAGGGCGAAGTCGGGAAGTTTTGGAGAATGCTAATTCATGCCTAGGCCCGGAGAGGAATAATGGAGGGGAAGTTTCTGCCAGGCTTTGCGCCGATCAGAATTCTGGGGTGAAAAAAGGGGCGAAAAGCCCGGCGGGTGGGTGTGGGAATTGGCGGTCTGCGCTCCATTCGCCCTGCCGTCATGCCAGCGGAAGCTGGCACCCTGCTTTCCACCGCCAAGGAGGCGGCCAAGCTGGGCCCCAGCTTTCGCTTGGGTGACGGATGGGGAAAGAATGACCTCAATGCCCCACTTCCACCTTGGAAACGCGGCGGTTTTAAATCCGGGCCTGATATTGGCTAGCCATTTAAGGCACTTGGGTCTTATTGCCCAAGGTCCAGGGCCGGAGCTCCCGGAGGCGGGCGGTGAGTTATTCCGCATCCTGCAGGCGCCGCACTCTTTCTCACCGTATCGGAACTCTGTCGACATCGTCCCCTCCTGTGAAAAAGACGGGGCGAACATAGACGGAACAAATACTCCTTGTCAAGGAATAAAAACACAGAAGCAGTTTTCATCCCGGCAAGGGGCAGGCAAGCGAAGCTACTTCGCCCGCATGTATTCCCGCGGCAGCTTGATGTCATGCCTGGCGCGGATGGCTTCATCCACCTCATGCGGAATGGTGTTGGGGAAATGCGTCGAAAGGATTTCCTTTTTCCGAGCGATGGCTTTTTCCAGAATGTCGGGCTTACCCGCCTCGTTCCATTCCTTCGGGCTCATGCGGTTGGCGACACCGGGATAGACATATTCTGTCTGCATCATCGACAAGGTCTGGTCGGACCCGAGGAAATGCCCCGGCCCTTCAAGGCAGACCTGCTTGATCACATCCAGTGACAGCGTCTCGTCATTCACCTCGATGCCGCGCACATTGCGGTTGATGGAGCCCAGCATGTCATTGTCGATGATCAGGCTTTCAAGGCAGAAACCCAGCAGCGAGGCATGCATGCCCGCACTCTCATACATCATGTTGATGCCCGTCATCCCGGCGATGCCGGCGGTGAGGCCCTTCTCATAGCCGGCTTGAACGTCAGGCAGCTTGGCATCGCACATGCCGGCGGCCGAGCCCACGGTGAGATCATAGAAATGGCCCATCTGCGCGCAGGCCGAGGTGATGAGCGCCTGTTCGCCCGAGCCGCCGCTCATCGCCCCCGTGCGCAGATCAGACACGAAAGGCCATGGCCCCCAGATGGCGGGCGCACCCGGCACCACGGCGTTGATATAAGTGAGGCCCATCAGGCATTCAGCCACGGCTTGCACAACCGTGCCCGCCAGCGCAGCGGGAGATGTGGCCCCGGCCTGCGCGGCGGAGAGCAGCAACACAGGCATGCCACCGCGCGCCGCCACTTCGAGGCAGCGGCAGGCATCTTCGGCAAACTTGAAGGGCGGCACCACGAAACAGTTGGATTGCGAGACGAAGGGCCGCTCGCGCCATTTTTTCTCGCCACCCGCGATGGCATGGAGGATTTGCAGGCATTCCTCCACATGGGCAGGATCCACCATCGAGGTGCCCACATGCTTGGTGGTGCCTGCCACCGAGGCGTAGCAGGTGTTGATGTCGAGATCATGCCCGTTGAGCATGTCGCGCGGGGTGAGAACGCGCTGGAAGAAATGGATATTGTCGCACGTGTCCACAATGCGCGAGGCATCATAGAGATCGGCAAGATAGCTCTCGCGGTATTCGCGCTTTTCGAGATCCACCACGTGAACGGCCGCACCCGCCGTGCCGAAATAGGTCTTGTTGCCCCAGGGTTCGAGATCGAACTGCGGGTCACGCGCATAGAGCGGGAACTTGCGGGCCGCCTTGGCCAGCGTGTCTTCAACGAGGGCGCGGGGCAGGCACAGCCGCCCATCCTTCATGAAGGCGCCCTTGGCGGTGAGCGCTTCAATGCAGGAAGGAATGGCGCTGCCGAAGCCCACGGTTTCAAGCAGGGTGAGCGCGGTTTCGTGAATGCGCTCCATGTCGCGCTGCGACAGCGGCTTGTAGCGCCCGCCCTCCATGCCGGGGCGCACGGCGGCCTTGTCCATCGGAATGGCGGCGGCGCGCAGCGCCTTGCGGGCTTCCCTGCCGCCGCGGCGGCGCGTTTGGTCTTCGGCGATGCTCATGCTGTCCTCGAATGCTGCGATGCTGCAATGTCGCGCAGAATGCGCTTTTGGCCGCCTGCTGCCAAGCCAGTGCCTTTGACGGGTGTATAAAAAATTTCACCAGTGGGCTTGCGCCCGGCCTGAAGAAAATATGTGCTATCAAGTGAATAGTTGAAACGCTGAGGTGAATTTCATTGCCACGCCGCGATCTGCCGCCGCTCCGCGCCCTGACTGCCTTTGAAGCCGCCGCAAGGCTGGGCAGCTTCCGCATGGCGGCGGGCGAGCTTGGCATCACGCGCTCTGCCGTCAGCCACCAGATCAAGCTGCTCGAGGAACGCCTCGAAGTGCAGCTGTTCCGCCGTGATGCCCGGCGCGCCGAGCTGACCACCGCGGGCCAGACCTATTTCCCGCCGGTGCGCGATGCCTTTGACCAGCTCGAAGCCCAGACCCGCGCCATGCGCCCCGCCAACACCGACAAGGAATTGACGATCCAGGTTTATGTGACGGTGGCGCTGAAATGGCTGATCCCGCGGCTGCATGATTTCGAGCGGCGCTTCCCCGACATGAAGGTGCGGCTTTCAACCTCCTATTTCGACTGGGACTTTGACGAACGCAACGTGGACGTGGGCCTGATCCTCGCCCGCAACAAGCTGCCCGGCCATTATTACCGGCCGCTGTTCAAATCCTACCTCGTGCCCGTCTGCTCGCCCAAGATGAAGCTGGAAAAGCCTGATGACTTGCGCAAGGCCAAGCTGATTGATGTCTATACCGCCGAGGAGGATTGGCAAACCTGGCTGGACGCTGCCGGCGTCACCGGCGTCAAATCGCAAAACCGCCTGACAGTGGATAGCTACATCCTGGCGCAGGAAGCTGCCATCGAGGGCAGGGGTGTGGCCATGACCATTGGCCCCTTCGCGGCCGAGGAAATCAAGCTGGGCCGCCTGATGCAGCCTTTTCCGTTGCGCGTGCCGCACCGCCACAACTGGTATTTCGCCTGCTCCACCGTGAACCGCAACAAGAACAAGGTGCGCCGCTTTGAAGAGTGGCTGGTGAAACAGATCGCCGCAGATCCTGCATTGGAGTCCCTGAAGAATGACACTTGAGACCGAACCCCGCCGCCGCCGTGGCGGTGCCCGAGGCAACCCGCAGGCCGGCGGGGCAGGGACATTGCACCAGCTGCCGGAGCGCAACCTGCAGCGCCGCTTCGCGCCCACCGCCATCCTTTCGGATGACGAGTTGGAATCCATCCACCGCGCCTCGCTGAAAGTGCTGGCCGAAGTGGGCATGGATTTCATGCATGATGAGGCGCGCGCGCTGCTTAAGGCGGCAGGTGCTTCGATCACCGGAGAGCGCGTGCGCTTTGACCCGGCGCTGATCGAGGATTTGATGTCGCATGCGCCAGCCACCTTCACGCTGCATGCCCGCAACCCGGCGCACAGCCGCGTGGTGGGTGGCAATGGCATGATGTTTGGCACCGTGGGCTCGCCCCCCAACGCCCATGACATGGAGGGCGGCCGCCGCGTGGGCAACCGCGCCGACTATCAGAACTTCCTGCGGCTTGGGCAATATTTCAACGCCATCAATTTCTCGGCCGGCTATCCGGTGGAGCCGGTGGACCTGCACGCCTCCACCCGCCATCTCGACGCGCTCTATGACATGGCGACGATCATGGACAAGCCGATCACCGCCTATGTTCTGGGTGAAGAGCGCACGCAGGACGCCTTGGCGATTGGCCGCCTGGCGCGTGGCATCTCCGAGGAGCAGTTTGAACTTGAGCCGTCGGTGATGACCATCGTCAACACCAATTCGCCGCTGAAGCTGGATTTCAACATGCTGAACGGCATGCTGCGCTTTTGCCGCAAGGGCCAGCCGGTTTGCGTGACACCCTTCACGCTGGCCGGCGCCATGGCGCCGGTGACTGTGGCAGGTGCTCTCGTATTGCAAAACGCCGAGGCGCTGGCCGGCCTCGCCTTCTGCCAGCTGGTGAAGAAGGGTGCGCCTGTGGTTTATGGCGGTTTCACCTCGAATGTGGACATGAAATCCGGCGCCCCGGCCTTCGGCACGCCGGAATACATGAAGGCGCAGCTCGCGGGCGGGCAGCTGGCGCGGCGTTATGGCATTCCCTACCGTACCTCCAACACCTGTGCGGCCAACATGGTGGATGCGCAGGCGGCCTACGAAAGCGTGTTCTCGCTGTGGGGCCTGACCCAGGGCGGCGGCAATTTCATCATGCATGGCGCAGGTTGGCTGGAGGGCGGGCTTGTCGCCTCCTTCGAGAAATTCGTGCTGGACGTGGACTTGATCCAGATGGTCAGCGAATACTTGCAACCCATTGAAATAAATGACGATGCCTTGGGCGTGGACGCGATCAAGGAAGTGGGCCCCGGCGGCCACTTCTTCGGCGCGGCCCACACCCTGTCGCGTTACACCAACGCTTTTTATCAGCCGCTGATTTCCGATTGGCGCAACAACCAGCAATGGGTGGCGGCAGGCTCGCCGCAGGCCTGGCAGAAGGCCAACCAGGTTTACAAGCAGGCGCTGGCTGAATACCAAAAGCCGCCGATGGATGAAGCCGTGCATGAAGAGCTGAAGGCCTTCGTGGACCGCCGCAAGCGTGAAGGCGGCGCCCCGACGGATTTCTGATCCATGTCCGTGCTGGTGATCGGCGGCGCGAACCTGGACATCAAGGCCAAGGTGATTGCGCCGCATGTTCCGGCCACCTCCAACCCTGCCCATGTGCTCACCAAGGCGGGCGGCGTGGCGCGCAACATCGCCCACAATCTCGCCCGGCTGGGTGTGGCCACCAAGCTGGTGACGGCCGTGGGGCAGGGCGCGGAGGCGGAAATGATCCTCGCCGAAACGGCCGCGGCGGGTGTGGACATCAGCAAGGTGTTGCGCCTTCCCGCCCGCACGGGAACCTATTTGGCCGTGCTGGACAACACCGGCGAACTGGTGACAGCCGTGAATGACATGGCAATCACCGAGAGCATCACGCCGGAAATCATGCGCGGGCTGGAGCACGATATTGCAGCCGCAGGCCTTGTGGTGGCGGATTGCAACCTGCGCCCCGACACGCTGGAAGCGCTGGCTGCGATGGCCGGAGCGAAACTGGTGATTGAGCCTGTTTCGGTGGTGAAATCGCAAAAGCTTTTGGCGCTGCTGGCCCGGCATGAGGTGTTTCTGGCCACACCGAACCTTGACCAGCTCCATGCCCTTGCCACTGTGGCCAATGTGCAGGACGGCCTGCGCAAGCTGCATGCGCTGGGCTTGCTCAATGTTGTGGTCCACGCCGGCCCGCAAGGCGCTTTTGCATCGGATGGCCGCAGCATTGAAGCCGTCGCCTCCCAAGCCACCCGCGTTGTCGACGTGACGGGCGCTGGCGATGCCGCAACGGCGGGGCTGGTGGCTGGCCTGCTGCAGGGCCTGCCCCTCGCCAAGGCCGCCGAACTGGGGCAAAAGACGGCGGCACACGTGATTGCATCAGAAAGTTCCACCCTGCCATGAAAGTTGTTCTCTCCGCCCCCGTCAAAGCCGCGCTCAGCAAAGGCAAGCCCGTCGTGGCGCTGGAATCCACCATCATTGCCCACGGCATGCCATACCCGCAGAACTTCGAAATGGCGCAAAAGGTGGAAAGCATCGTGCGCGCCAATGGCGCCGTGCCGGCCACCATTGCGGTGATTGACGGCAAACTGCGCGCTGGCCTGACTGCAAAGGAGCTTGAGCTTTTCGCCAAGAACGGCCCCAGCATCATGAAGGTTTCAACCCGGGATCTGCCCTTCGTGGTAGCCAAGGGCCTGACTGGCGCCACCACTGTGGCCTCCACCATGCGGCTTGCGGCCATGGCTGGCATTGCGGTTTTTGCAACTGGCGGCATGGGCGGCGCGCACCGCGGCGCGGAACTGAATTTCGACATTTCCGCCGACATCACCGAATTCGCCGAAAGCAATGTGGCTGTCGTGACGGCCGGCGCCAAGGCCATTCTTGATCTTGGGTTGACGCTTGAGGCGCTGGAAACGCGCGGCGTTCCCGTGGTGGGGTTTGGCACGGATGATTTCCCGGCCTTTTACTCGCGTGTTTCGGGCTTCAAGGTGCCTTTGCGCTGCGACACGCCAAAGGATGTGGCGGCGTTGATGAAGGCCAAATGGGCCATGAAGCTGAAGGGCGGCATGGTGGTGGCCAACCCCATCCCCGCCGCAGCGGAAATTCCCGCCGCCGAAATCGCGCCCACGATTGACAAGTCCATCGCCGAGGCAAAGCGCCAGAACGTGGCGGGCAAGGCGCTCACACCCTTCCTGCTCAAGCATTTGGCCGATGTGACTGGCGGCCGCTCACTGGCGGCCAATATCGCGCTTGTTGAAAACAATGCGGCAGTGGCCGCACAAATCGCCAAGGCCTATAGCCAGAAGCGATAGATATAGATCGCCGTCATCACGCAGCCGCAGGTGCCAATGATGCCGCGCACCAGCGGCGGCGGCAGCACCTTCACCAGATTGCCGCCGAGAAAGCCACCAGCGGCAGCACCCACCATCATCACCCCCGCATGCGGCCAGGAGATCTTGGCTGAAGCGAGGAAGATGATCACGCCGCCAATGTTGGAAACGAAGGACAACAGGTTCTTGAAGGCATTGGCTGTGCGCAATTCCTCATGCCCCGTGGCCAGCAGGACGGCGATGAAGACGACGCCGACGCCAGCGCCGAAGAAGCCATTGTAGATGGCGGCAGCCAGCACCAGCGCCAGCCGCAGCTTGGGGTGCTCGGTGCCGTGGATCAGCGCCATCAACGCGGCGCGCACCTGCTTGGCAAAGAGGAAGATGATGGTGGCCAGCCCGATCAAGGCCGGAACCATCAATTGGAACACCCGTGGCGATGTGGCCAGCAGCAACAACGCTCCGATGATGCCGCCGCAAGCGGCAATCAGCAGCGTGAGCACAAATGTCTTGCTGGCGGGTGGAATGCGCCCACGGTCCGACAATGCGCCGAGGCCATTGCCCGGCAGCAGCGCAAAGCTGTTGGTGGCATTGGCTATGATCGGCGAAAGCCCGGTTGAAAGCATGGCCGGGAAAGTGAACAGCGATGCGCCCCCCGCCATGGAATTGGCCAGGCCGCCAAACAGCCCCGCCACCAGAAGAAGCCCGATTTCCCAATTTGTCATGAAATGCTGTTAGCCGCCGTCTGGAATTGCCACAATTGGCACTTACATGAATTTATAAGCAATTTTGCCATTTGCTGAAATGCCAATTGGTAATTTGTGCTAGGTGCAAGACGCTGCCCTTGCACCACAAGTTGGGCGGGGTAACACCGACATGAGAAAACACAGCCGATTCTGATGGATCAACTCCAACCCTATCTCGACTATTTCGCCGCACATCCGGTCTGGGCGCTGATTCTGGTGTTTTTGGTGTCGCTGGGCGAAGCCCTGCTGGTGATTGGCCTTTTCGTGCCGTCAACGGCTGTGCTGGTGGGGGCGGGCACCTTGATCGGCGCTGGCAAGCTTCCTTTCTGGCCGATCATGACAGCCACCATTTTGGGCTGCATCGCGGGCGACCAATTGTCATTCTGGGCCGGGCGGATTTTTGGCGACAGGCTGCGCAGCATGTGGCCGCTGCGCAACTATCCGCATCTTCTGGCCAAGGGCGAAGCCTATGTGAAGGAACATGGCGGCAAGTCCATTGCCATTGGCCGCTTTGTGCCGGGCATCAAGTCTGTGGTGCCGGGCATTGCCGGCATGTTCGGCATGGGCCAGCTGTTTTTCCTTGTCGTCAACATCACTTCGGGCATTGCCTGGGCTGCGATCCATGTGCTGCCCGGCGTGCTGCTGGGCCAGGCGCTTTCGCTGGCTGGCGAATTGAGCGGCAGGCTGTTGATTGTGCTGATGGTGCTGCTTGGCATACTGGCCATCGGTGGCTGGCTGGTGCGCGTGGTGGCAACCAGCATTGCGCCCTACCGCAAGGCTGTGCAGGGCCGCATTGCGGCCTGGGCCAAGGGCAGGCAATCCCGCTCGCTGCGCCGCTTCGGCATGGTGATCGCGCCGGAGAACCCCAATTCAATCCTGCTCATCCTGCTGATCGTGCTTGGCTTCGCTTCCGCCTTGGCCTTGGGCGATTTGGTCTCGGGCCTGTTGCTGCGCCACGCCGTCAGCAACTTTGATCAATCGGTGTTCAACTTCTTCAGCGAGTTGCGCTCGGTTCCGGGCGATGAAATCTTCATTCGCGCCACCATGTTCGGCGATGAGCTGGTGCTGCTGGGCATGGGCCTTGTGCCGGTGCTGTGGTTTGCCGCGCTGCGCAATTGGCGCGCTGCCGCCGCAACCGCCCTGGCCCTTGTGGTGGCCAAGGTCATTCTTGTGGGCTTCTCATTTGGCATGGGCGCGCCGGGGGCAGGGGCGTTGCAAAGCGATTTCCGCTTCCCATCTGCCCATGCGCTGGAGGCTGGAACGGTTTTCGGCATCCTCGCCGTCATCACCGCGCGCGGCCTCAACCGCTGGAACCAGGCCCTGATTGTCACGGGCTTTGCCATGGCAGTCACAGCCATCTCCTTCTCGCGGCTTTACCTTGGCGTGAACTGGCTGAGTGATGTGGCGGGCGGCGTGCTGATCGCAGGGATCATTTCCGTGCTGTTCTCGGTGGCGCTGGCCACCATCAACTTGCGCCGCTTCCGTCCGCTGCAGCTGCTGGCCACCGCGGTTGTCGTGCTGTTCCTCGGTGCGGCCGTCAACATCCAGGCCAACATCGAAAAGCGCGAGGAACGCTATCAGCCCATCGACAAGCTCATCACCTATTCAATGGCCGATTACATGGCCGAAGGCTGGTCCAAGATGCCGGGCCAGCGCATCAATCTTGTGGGCCGCCCGGTGGAGCGCTTTGCCGTACAGTGGGTGGGTTCTGTGGCCAGCCTGCGCAGCGTTCTGGCGCAGGACCAATACAAGCTCTGGAACCGCTGGAGCTGGCGCGACACCTTCTCCTACCTCAACCCCAATGGCGCGCTGGCCGACATGGCGCCGAAGCCCGCGGTGCACGAAGGCCTGCGCCCGAAAATCACCGCAACGCATGATGACCCGCAGCACGCCCCAAGCCGCATCGTGCTCAAGGCCTTCCAATCCAACGCCAGGGTGAAGGAAGGCACGGACACCAACCGCGTTTATCTGCTCAACTTCGTGCACGAGAGCCTGAAATCCAATTTCGGCATCTATGCGCTGCCTGCCACTGGAGCGATTGAGGAGCCGGAAGTGCAGCAAATCATCGAGCAATTGGCGGCCTCGCCACAGGTTGAAAAGCTTGCGGAAAAGACCGTGAATGGCCAAACCGTCCTGATTTTGCGCCCGAAATCCTGATTGAACTTTGGCAAGCCTTCCGCCATATTGCGCCGCACTTGCCCAAGCCGGAATCGGCTGCCTGGGCGGCGCCCCGCCCGCGTTTTGGCGCAAACACATGAGTGGTTGAGATGCAGTTGATCAAGCAGTTTTTCTCCTGGTGGAACGGCCAAACCTGGAGCACCCGGTTCTACACCTGGCGCAAGGGCAATTATGTTGGCCAGGATGAAATGGGCAACCGCTATTACAAGGCGAAATCGGCCGTGCCGGATTCGATCCCCGAGCGCCGCTGGGTGATTTACAATGGCTATGCCGAGGCTTCCAAGGTTCCGGCCGGCTGGCACGGATGGCTGCATCACCGCGTGGATGTGGCGCCGTCAGAGGAAAACTATGTGGCGCGTGAGTGGCAAAAGCCGCACCACGAAAACCTGACGGGCACGTCCGGCGCCTATCATCCGCCGGGCTCGATCGCCGTGGGCGGCAAGCCGCAAGCCCGCCCCAGCACCTATCAGGCGTGGAAGCCTGAATGAAATCCACCGCGCTCGAAACTGTGGTTGGCGCCCTGGTCATTCTGGCCGCAGTGGCGTTTTTCCTGTTCGCCTCGCGCGCCGCGGGGCTTGGCGGCCCCTCGGGCGGTTACATCCTGAAAGCGCAGTTCGACAACGTTGACGGCATCTCGGTGGGCTCAGACGTGCGCCTTGCAGGCATCAAGGTGGGCACTGTGGTGGGCCAGCAGCTTGACCCGAAATCCTATCAGGCGCGCATCGAAATGCTGGTTCAGCCGCAAGTGCAGCTTTCGGATGATTCATCGGCCAAGATTTCGGCTGAAGGCCTGCTTGGCTCCAAGTTCGTGGCGCTGGAGCCCGGTGGTTCGGACACCAAGCTCGCCAATGGCGGCGAGATCAGCTACACGCAGGGCGCTGTTGATATGTGGTCGCTGATCAGCCAGGCAATGTTCTCGAAGTCTGGCAGCAAGGGTGGCGACACCGCGCCGAAATCCGGTGATGCAGGTGGCAACGCCGCACCTGCCGATCAGGCCCAGCAGCCCAAGCAATGAAGCGCCTTGCCATTGCGGGTGTGGCGTGGGCGCTGGCAAGTTTGCCTTTGCACGCTGAACCCATCTCCAATCCTGTGGCGGTTTTTGCCGGCCTTGACAAGATCATGGGCCAAACCATCAACTTCGAAGCCAAGATCGGCGAGGAAAAGAAGTTCGGCAGCCTGATCGTCAAGGCCGATGTCTGCCATACGAGGCCCATCACCGAAGACCCCAAAACGGTGGCTTTTGTCGAGGTGGATGAACTTCTCACCGATGGCTCCCGCAAGCGGATTTTCACCGGCTGGATGTTTGCCGAAAGCCCCGGCCTCAACGCCGTGGAACACCCGCTCTATGACGTGTGGCTGACCGGCTGCCGTGACCCGAACGCGCCGCCGCCGCCCGTGGAAAGCGCGCCGGACCTATCAACACTGCAGGACCAGATTGAAAACGGCGATCAGCCGCCGCCGGATTGAGCAAGCCGCAAGACGGTTTCGGCGTCTCCGTCTCCGGTGAATGCGAAGAAATCCGCTTCGCAATCCTGGGCTTCGTCCAGCATACCGCGGTATTCCGCCTTCTTCACCGTGTAACAGCCGAACTGTTCGAGATGCGGGTTCAGGAACTGTGCGTCCAGCAGCTTGAATTTGCCGGCCTTGAGCCGGGCCACCAGATGCACCAGCGCAACCTTCGAGGCATCGGTGGCGCGGCTGAACATGCTTTCGCCAAAGAACGCCCCACCGAGGCGCAAGCCATAAAGCCCGCCCACCAACGCGCCGTCCTGCCAGCATTCAACGGAATGGCAGCAGCCCATTTTATGCAGCTGGGTGTAGAGCCGCAGGATGCGGGCGTTGATCCAGGTTTCGTCCCTGTCCTTGGTCAGGGCGGCGCAGGCCTTGATCACCTCTTCGAAGGCGGTGTCGATCCTGATCTCGAATTTCTGCCGCCGCACCGCCTTGCGCAGCGAGTGCGAGATGTGAAACTTGTCCAGCGGGATGAGGCCGCGCTCTTCCGGCTCGATCCAATAAAGCGCCGGGTCATTGGCGCTCTCTGCCATCGGAAACACGCCAACAGAATATGCCTTGAGCAAAAGCTGTGGCGTGATGGTGGTCATGGCCGCCTCAGGCCTTGGGCCGGCTCAGGAACTTTTCCAGCCAGTGAATGTCATAGTGGCCATCAATGATGTCATGCTCGGCCAGGAGGCGCTGGAACAGCGGAATGGTGGTTTCAACACCTTCCACCACGAACTCTGAAAGGGCGCGGCGCAGGCGCATCATGCATTCGGTGCGTGATTTGCCGAACACGATGAGCTTGCCGATCAGGCTGTCATAATAGGGCGGGATGCGATAGCCGGAATAGAGCGCGGAATCGACGCGCACGCCAAGGCCACCGGGGAAATGCACCGCATCCACGCGGCCCGGCGAGGGCGTGAAGCTCTCGGGGTTTTCAGCATTGATGCGGCACTCGATGGCATGGCCGGCGAACTGGATGTCGCTCTGCTTGTAGGGAAGGGGGGCGCCTGTGGCCACGCGGATCTGCTCTTGCACCAGGTCCAGCCCGGTGATGGCTTCGGTGACGGGGTGTTCCACCTGCAGGCGGGTGTTCATTTCAATGAAATAGAACTCGCCATTTTCATAGAGGAACTCAACCGTGCCCACGCCCTCATATTTCATTTCCTGCATGGCGCGGGCCACACGCCCGCCGATCTCATCGCGCTGCTGCGCGTTGAGGGCAGGCGACATGGCCTCTTCCCAGACCTTCTGGTGGCGGCGTTGCAGCGAGCAGTCACGCTCGCCCAGATGCACGGCGCGGCCCTGGCCATCGCCCAGAACCTGGATTTCGATGTGGCGCGGCTTTTCGAGATATTTCTCGATGTAAACCTCGCCATTGCCGAAGGCGGCCTTGGCTTCGCTTTGCGCGGTGGAAACCGCAAGCTCAAGCTCGCCCTCATTGCGCGCCACTTTCATGCCGCGCCCGCCGCCGCCTGCCGTGGCCTTGATAATCACCGGATAACCGATGTCCTTGGCCACCTTGCGGGCACTGGCCACGTCCGCCACCCCGCCTTCCGAGCCCGGCACAACCGGAATGCCCAGCGCCTTGGCAGTGCGCTTGGCCTCGATCTTGTCGCCCATGGTGCGGATGTTTTCCGCAGACGGGCCAATGAACTTGATGTTGTGCTCTTTCAGGATGTCGGCGAACTTGGCGTTTTCCGACAGGAAGCCATAACCTGGGTGGACGGCTTCCGCCCCGGTGATTTCGCAAGCCGCAACAATGGCAGGGATGTTGAGATAGGAATCCTTCGCCGCGGGCGGGCCGATGCACACGCTTTCATCGGCAAGCCGCACATGCATGGCGTCTGCATCCGCCGTGGAGTGGACAGCGACGGTGTGGATGCCAAGCTCACGCGCGGCGCGAAGCACGCGAAGGGCAATCTCGCCACGGTTGGCAATGAGGATCTTGTCGAACATGCCTATTCAATCACCATCAGCACTTCACCAAACTCAACCGGCTGGGAATTCTCGATGTTGATGGCCACAACCTTGCCGGACTTGGGCGCGGCAATCTGGTTCATGGTCTTCATCGCCTCGATGATCAGCACCGTCTGGCCCTGCTTCACCATGGCGCCAACCGCGACAAACGGCGCGGCATCTGGCGAGGGCGCAAGATAGGCCGTGCCCACCATGGGGGATTTGAGCGGCGTTCCAGCGGCAGGCACCTCGGCCGCGGGTGCGGGCGCGGCGGCAGGCGAAGCTGCGGCAGCCAGGGGGGCCGGGGCGGCGTGGTGAATTGCGGGCGCCGCATGCATCACGGCAGCAGCCTGAACCGATTTCGACACGCGCACCTTGGCGCCCTTGTGATCAAGCTCGATCTCGGTGAGGCCGGTATCGTTGAGGATTTCCGCAAGCTTGCGGATTAGCGTCAGTTCGCCGGTTTCAGACTTTGCGGCAACGGCCGGTTTCTTCTTTGCGGGCATTATGCCTTTCCCTTGTTGTTCAAAATGGCAGCCAAACCTTCCAGCGCCAGTTCATAGGATTGCGGCCCAAAACCGCAGATGACGCCATGGGCCGCAGGAGAGATGTAGCTGTGATGGCGGAAAGCCTCACGCCTGTAAACATTGCTGAGATGCACTTCAATGGCGGGCAGGGCCACGGCTCTGAGCGCATCATGCAAGGCAACCGAAGTGTGCGTGTAGGCCCCGGCATTGATGATGATGCCCTTGGCCTTTTCGCGCGCCTCGTGAATCTGGTTGACCAGTTCACCTTCCACATTGGTCTGGCGGAACACCACTTCAAGGCCAAGCTGCTTGGCCTTGGCGCGGCAGCGCGCCTCGATCCCGGCCAGCGTGTCGTGGCCATAGATTTCCGGCTCACGCAAACCGAGCAGGTTCAGGTTTGGCCCGTTGAGGATGTAAACAGTGGTCATTCCGCTGTTATAGACACGGCTTTTGGCTTTGGAAACGGCAGATTGGGGTTATGAACCGCGGGGCCTCAGCAGGCCTTGCATCCGCCATTGGCCCGGACTTCGGCAATCGCCGCCATCAGCGCATCCTTCGGCTCATAGCCCGGGAACACCTTGGTATCGACGATAAAGCCCGGCGTGCCGGTGAATTGCAGGGTTTCGGCCAGCTGTGCCGTTTTGGCGATGTTGGCGTCAATGGCGGGGTCCTTCATGTCGCTCTTCAGCTTGGCCACGTCGAGGCCGACCTTCTTGGCCACCTGGTCCACCACATCGGCCGTCACCTTGCCTTCGGTGGCAAACAGCGCCTGGTGAAGCTCCCAATATTTGCCCTGCTTCACGGCGGCGAGCGCGGCGCGTGCGGCATATTCCGAGCCATCGCCAAAAATCGGGAACTCCTTCATCACCACCCGCACCTTCGGGTCAGAGCCCACGATGGACTGGATTTCCTTGATGCTCTTGCGGCACCAGCCGCAGTTGTAGTCCATGAATTCAACAACGGTCACGTCACCGTTGGGGTTGCCCACCACGGCGTCGATGCCATTGTGGAAGATGTCCTTGCCGGCGCTGGAAAGCACCTTGCCGCGCTGCTCATCCGCCACCCTTTTGTCGCGCAGATCCAGCGCTTGCGCCATGTCGCGCAGAACTTCCGGATGGTCCATCAGGTAGGAATGGATGAGGCTTTCCAGTTCCGCCTTCTGGTCCGGCGTGAAGCTGTCTGCCGACGAGGGCAGGGCCAAGCCCAAAGCCAAGACAATGGCAGCGAAAACAGAAAGAATGCGGCGCATGGGTTCAACTCCAGATTTGCATCATTGTGCGACAAAAGGGGCAGGCTGCACAATCACTTTTAGATGATGGGCGGGTTCACTTCTTCGCGGCGAAAGTCAAAATGTCTCCGGCGCGCAGCCATTCCGGGCTGCCGCGCTTGAAGGCCTTTTGTGCCGCCGTGGCTTTTTCAACGGCCAGCTGCTTGTCACCTACCGCAAAGGCGAATTCGGCGGTGGCCAGCGTGGCTTCGGGCAACTGGTTCTTCAGGCCGTAAGCCTGGGCAAGGAACTTGTAGATCATCGGATCACCCGATTCCGTGCGCTGGGCGGCCTTCAGAAGGCCAATGGCCTCATCGGCATGGGCCGGGTTTTCCGAGCCAAGCAGCACTTGCGCATGCAGGATTTGCAGCAGCGCGTTATCCGGCAGGATGGAGCGCGCCTTGCGGATGGCCGGAAGGCCCTGGTCGGCGCGGCCGTTTTCGAGATAGGCCTGGGCCTTCAGCTCCCAGAAATAGGGGTCTTGCGGCAAGTCCTGGGTCAGGCTGTCGATGATCGGCATGGCATTGGCCAAATCGCCGCGCCGGAAATAGGCGATGGCCCGCGCATACCGGGCGGGCAGGGAATTGTCGCTGGCCGGATATTTCTGGAAGGCCAGCTGCGGCTCCAGATAGCCTGTGAGCTTGGCCTGCGCCAGCTTGTGGCGCAGCATCAGGGCGGGGGAATCCGGCGTGGCATAATAGGGTGACGCCTTGGCCGTGGCTTCCAGCGTGCGGATACGGTCAAACGGCATGGGGTGGGAATAGGCGTAAGGGTCAGCACCATGGGTGGTGGCGATCGATTCATTGGCCATGATGCGGAACAGGTCGAGCATGCCTTTGGCGCTCTGGTGCGTAGCTTCGAGATAGCGGATGGCTGATTCATCGGCTGTGGCTTCCATGCCGCGCTGATAGACCAGGAAATTCCGGTGCGCCGCATTGGTGGCGCCAATAATCACGCCTGTGCCGGCCTGTGCTGCCGTGCTGTTGCCTGCCATGGCGCCGCCAACCACGGCGGCCATGCCAACCAGCGTGCCGATGATGGCTTGCGTGCTGGCAGCCGCCAACTCGCTGTTCATCTTGGCGAGGTGGCCGCCGGCGATGTGGCCTGATTCATGGGCCAGCACGCCGATCACTTCATTCGGCGTTTCGGAGCGGGTGATCAAACCGCTGTTGATGAAGATGCGCTGGCCGCCCGCCACAAAGGCATTGATGGCGGGATCACCGATCACCACCACGCGCGCCGCCTTGGAGTTGATTCCCGCAGCCTTGAAGATCGGCCCGGAATAGATCCGCAGCAGGCCCTCAATCTCGGCGTCGCGGATGACAGTGGGTCCCTGGTCACGGATCTTCTTGTCGCTTTGGTCGGTGACGGCCAGGGCCTGCCCGCAAAGCAGGCTGGCCACCACGCTGGCAGCAGTCAAGCGCTGGAACAATCGAACGGGCTTCATGCCTGCCATTTGCCGTCAAATCCGGAACTGGGGTTGGTATCGGAAGGGGTGATGCCGCGCAATTGCGGCATCACCGAGGCTGTCACTTGCGCTTCCACCATCCGCCCTTGCGCTCCTGCGGCTCGGTGGCCACGGTGGGGGCGGGCGGCTGCCACTTGCGCGGCTCCGGCTCAGGGATTGAATCAGGGATGTTGATCACCACGGGCGCAGGGGCAGGGGCAAACTGCTCCTGGCGGCGCGGTTCGCGGTTCTCATCGCGGGCCGGGCGTTCCGGGCGTTCACCATTCTCATTGCGCTCGCGGCGTTCGCCACGCTCCTCGCGTTCGCCACGCGGGCCGCGCTCGCCGTTGCGCTCACGGTCCCGGCCACGGCCGAAGCGGCCACGGCGGCGGCCGCGGCGTTCCTGGCCATTCTCGGATTGCGTCTCATCGCCCGCTTCGCGAGCCTCAGTGCCCTCTTCGCTGGAGGTTTCCGCACCTGATTCATCCGGCGCGTCCTGAGGGATCATTCCGGCTTCAGCTGACTCGCCTTCTGCGCCACCTTCGGCACCGGGTTCTTCGTCCGCGTTGCCAGCATTGGCTTGGGCGTTGAAGCGCTCATCGCGGTTGCCGCGGCGGCCACGGCCACGGCGGCGGCGGCGGCCGCCTTCGCGGCGCTCATTGCCGCCTTCGCTTTGGCGCGCGGTATCACCGTCACCTTCGCTGGCGGCCTCGGCCTCGGACTCGTCCATGGCCTCGGTGTTTTCGGCTTCCTCGGCGGCGGTGTCTTCGGCCTCATCCTGTGCGAAGGCGGTTTCCATCTGCACCGGGGCGGCGGCAACGCGGCGCTGGATCTTCTCACGGTCGGGCGCGCGTTCGATCTGGGCTTGCGTGCCCTTCACATCATCATGGCCAGGCACCAGGAAGATCGAGATGCCATATTGCTGCTCAAGCTCAAGCAGGCTGTCGCGCTTTTCGTTGAGCAGGTAGAAAGCTACCTCGCGCGCGCATTTGACGGTGAGGTTGTCGCTGCGGCCCTTCTGCAGGTATTCCTCGATCTGGCGCAAGACGCCAAGACCGCAGGACGGAACCGAGCGCACAATGCCGCGGCCTTCGCAATGCGGGCAGGGCTTGAAGGTGCCTTCAATGAGGCCCGGGCGCAAACGCTGGCGCGACATTTCAAGCAGGCCGAAATGCGAGATGCGGCCCACCTGGATGCGGGCGCGGTCATTCTTCAGCGCTTCCTTCATCCGGCGTTCCACCGCGCGGTTGTTGCGGTTTTCCTCCATGTCGATGAAGTCGATCACCACCAGGCCCGCAAGGTCGCGCAGGCGCAGCTGGCGGGCGATTTCATCGCAGGCCTCAAGGTTGGTCTTGGTGGCCGTGTCTTCGATGTTGTGCTCGCGCGTGGCCTTGCCCGAGTTGATGTCGATCGACACCAGGGCTTCCGTCTGGTTGATCACCAGATAGCCGCCCGAAGGCAGGTTCACGGTGGGCGAGAACAGCGCGTCGAGATGCCCTTCAACGCCGTGGCGCTGGAACAGGGGCTTGGGGTCCTTGTACAGCTTCACATTCTTGGCATGTGAAGGCATCAGCATCTTCATGAATTCTTTGGCTTCGCGGTAGGCGCCGTCGCCATCCACCACCACTTCATCCACATCCTTGGTGTAAAGGTCGCGGATCGAACGCTTGATCAGGTTGCCTTCCTCATAGACCAAGCAGGGCGCTTGCGACTTCAGCGTGAGTTCGCGCACGCTTTCCCACAAGCGCATGAGATAATCGAAATCGCGCTTGATTTCCGGCCTGGTGCGCTGGGCGCCGGCGGTGCGCACAATGACGCCCATGCCTTTCGGCACTTCCACGTCCTTGGTCACTTCCTTCAGGCGGCGGCGGTCGTTGGCATCGGTGATCTTGCGGGAAATGCCGCCACCACGCGCGGTGTTGGGCATCAGCACGCAATAGCGGCCGGCGAGGGAGAGATAGGTCGTCAGGGCGGCGCCCTTGTTGCCGCGCTCTTCCTTGATCACCTGCACGAGCAGGATCTGGCGGCGCTTGATCACTTCCTGGATCTTGTAGTGCTTGCGGCGCTGCTGGCGGCGCTGGCGGCGCTGCGGAACTTCTTCCAGCGCATCATCCTCGCCGATGGTCTCAACCTTCTGGCTTTCGGAATCCGTCTCGATCTCGACCAGTTCGCCCGAAGGCGCGGCTTCCGGGGCAGGGTGGTCTTCACCATGAGCCTCGGCTGCGGGCGCTTCGCCTGCTTCCGCAACGGGCGCGGCTTCGACAGGCTCGGACGCCAGCGATGGTGCGGCCTCGGCGGTCAACGGCAGGCTGTTTGCCTCGCCTTCCTCATGGTGATGCTCGTGATCACCCTCATGGTCATGATGGTCAGCTGCGCCTTCGTCATGGGCGGCTGCCTCATGGGAGGCGTGATCGTCCTCGTCGTCTTCCTCGGCCTCTTCGGCTTCCTGCTCGGCAATCAGCGCCATGCGGTCAGCGATGGGGATCTGGTAGTAATCAGGGTGGATTTCAGCAAAGGCGAGGAAGCCATGGCGGTTGCCGCCATATTCCACAAAGGCCGCCTGGAGCGACGGCTCAACGCGCGTCACTTTTGCGAGATAGATATTGCCTTTGAGGGGTTTGCGCGATGCGCTTTCGAAATCAAATTCTTCAAGCTTGCTGCCACGGGCAACAACCACGCGTGTTTCTTCGGGTTGGCTCGCGTCGATGAGCATTTTTGAGCCCATTGTCGTAATTCCTTGGCGCGGCAGGGCGGCTCCTGGTCATGCGTTTTCCTCCGGAACCGGAAATGCACATGCGAGAACGGGCCTGTCGGCGATTGTGGACAGTGAAGGGAGCTTGAGGCCCAAGGCAGCGCCGCGCGCGGCTTTCCCGCTGGGAGAAAACCGGAAATGCAACGGTGCAGATGCCTGCTTCACGTCAAAGTTGACCTTTGCCCCCAACGGGGCGGTTAAACCATGGCCCCTTCGGGCCGGTGAAAACGCACGGCTTTCAAGCGGGCAACGGCCCGGACGCTTGAAAGATGCGAAACTCTTGTCGTTGCAACCAAAAGTCACTTTGAGTCTGCCAACGAGCATTCCTTACTTAGGGCCTGCCTCTTTTGAATGCAAGCCAAGCTTCAGCCCCGCACCCCGGCTTGGGTGCCCGCGCCGGACCACCGGGCAGGCCTGGAAGAATGCAATTTCAACCAAAAGCTGAGGATTGCATGGTTAAGCCGCTAAAAACAAACAGGATTGTCTGGCTGCCTGGCTCTGCGGCGTTGCTTCCGCCGCCGGCCGCGCCGGCGACCTTGGCAACTTTCGCTTAACCATGCCCGGCTAATCTCGCCCAACTTGGCAAGGGCCTACCCGAATTGAAGTTCAACCTCGCATCCATCCCGTCTCGTTGCCGCCCTTGGGCGTGGGCGATGCTGGCCATGCTGGCGCTGCCGGCCATTGCGGCCCGTGCGGTTGAACTGAAGAATGCCACCATCACCGAAGCGGGCGGCCACACAGTGTTTGAGGCCGATGTTTCCGCCCCGGTCAGCTTCAGCGTGACGGCCCAGGAAAAGCCGAGCCAGGTGGAGATCGATCTGCCGCGCCTCACTTTCAATCTTCCGCGCGGGGCAGGCCGCGAGGTTGCGGGCAGCATCTCATCCTGGCGCTATGGCGCGGGCGACAAGGGCAAGGCGCGCATTGTGCTGAGCACCAAGACGCCTGTGGTCATCAGCGCCTCGACGCTTGTGCCTCCCGCCAACGGCAAGCCCGCCCATCTCAAGATCGACCTGGTGGTAACCACGAGGCAAGGCTTTGCCGAAACCAAGGCGCTGGAGACAGGTTCAATCACCCCGGCCAGCCCCAAGCCTGCCGCGGCCAAACTCGTCATCGCGCTGGACCCCGGCCACGGCGGCGTGGACCCCGGCGCCTCCAGCAACACCGGCACCCGCGAGAAGGATGTGGTTCTGGCCTTTGCTGATGCTTTGCGCACCGCCCTCGAGGCTACCAGCCGTTACACTGTCGTGATGACAAGGCAGGGCGACAAGTTCATCAAGCTGGAAGACCGCGTGCAATATGCCCGCGACCACAAGGCCGACCTGTTCATCGCCATCCATGCCGATACGCTGGATGAGGCCGAAGTGCGCGGCACCACGCTCTATACGGAATCCGACAAGGCCAGCGACGCCGTGGCCGAAGCCATGGCGCAAAAGGAAAACCGCGCTGACATTCTGACTGGCATGGACCTTGGCAAGCAAAGCGAAGATGTCGCCAATGTGTTGATCAACCTGGCGCAGAAGGAATCCCGCAGCCAGGCGATGCTGTTCGCCAAGAAGGCGGTGAATGAAATCCGCCCGGTGACCGAACTCACCTCAAAGCCCATTCGCTCGGCCGCCTTTGTCGTGCTCAAGGCGCCGGATGTGCCTTCGGTGCTGGTGGAGCTTGGTTACCTCTCCAACAAGGCCGACGAGGCCATGCTGCTCTCGCCGCAATGGCGATCCAAAATGGCGGCGGCCATGACGGCGGCCATTGACGGCTATTTCTCTCCAAGCCTTTCAGCCGCGCTGAAATAGCCCCTTTTCGCTGCCACAATTGCGGCACACAAGCGCGGCAAAAGCATTTGGCAGCGCTTTGAATCGTGCTAGGTGCACGGAAACGTTGTGCCTTTTGGCGCGGCGCTGCTCAAATTCATCGGGTCACCGGGCCCGGCGCAAGGGAAGGCATGCTTCGGTTCTTAGGCTGGTTGTTCGGCACATTGTTCATGATCACGCTCGGCCTTGCGGCTGCGGCGACCTACATCATTTGGGATGTGTCCAAGGACCTGCCGGATTACAAGCAGCTCGCTTCCTGGGAGCCGCCGGTGATGACGCGCATGCACGCCGCCGATGGCTCCCTGCTGGCAGAATATGCCCAGGAGCGCAGGCTTTATGTTCCTGTCAATCTCATCCCGGCCCGCGTGATCGACGCCTATGTCTCGGCCGAGGACAAGAACTTCTACACCCATGCCGGGCTTGATTGGCACGGCATCGCCAAGGCCGGCATCCGCTACATCCAGGTGAAGCTGACAGGCCATGGCCAAGTGATCGGCGCATCCACCATCACCCAGCAGGTGGCCAAGAACTTCCTGCTGGGCGATGAACGCTCCATCACCCGCAAATTGCGCGAGGCGCTGGTGGTGCAGCGCATTGAGCAGAGCTTCTCCAAAGACCAGATCATGGAGCTCTATCTCAACTACATCAATCTGGGCTTCCATTCTTATGGCGTGGCTGCGGCTTCGCTGAACTATTTCGGCAAGTCGCTGGATGAGCTTTCGATCGAGGAGGCGGCCTATCTCGCCGCGCTGCCCAAAGGCCCCAACAACTACAACCCTTTCACCAACTATGAAAAGGCGGTGACGCGGCGCAATTATGTGCTGAACCAGATGTTCGACAACGGCTACATCAAGGAAGATGAGCTGAAGGCGGCGCTGGCCAAGCCGCTGAAGGTGAACCCCCGCCCCTTTGGCGCGCAGCTGTTCTCTGCGGAGTCTTTTGCCGAAGAGGCGCGCCGCGAGCTTTTGCAGAAATATGGCAAGGACCAGCTCGACAAGGGCGGCTATTCGGTGCGCACAACGCTGGACCCGAAATTGCAGATATTCGCCCGCCAGGCCGTGGCCCGCGGCCTCATCGGCTTTGACCGCAAGCGCGGCTGGCGCGGCCCTGTCGAGCATGTGGATATGAATGGCGGCGATTGGGCCAAGTTCCTCGATAAATATCACGTGCCGCCGGACCAGCAGCCATGGCGCATCGCCATCGTGCTTCAGGTGACCGATCAGGGCGCCACAGTGGGCCTTCAGCCCAAGACCCAGAATGACGGAACCTTTGGCCCGGAGCGCGACCAGGGCTTCGTGCCTCTCGCGCTGCTGCAATGGGCCCGCAAATATGTGGATGGCGAAAAGCTCGGGCCTGAAGTGAAAAAGGCGGGCGAGGTTCTCGCCGCCGGTGATATTATCTACGTGGCGCCTTCAGGCCGGGACAAGGAATATCACCTGGTGCAACTGCCGGAAGTGCAGGGCGCCATGGTGGCGATGGACCCGCACAGCGGCCGCGTGCTGGCCATGGTGGGCGGCTTCTCCTATGGGCAAAGCCAGTTCAACCGCGCCGTTCAGGCCGAGCGCCAGCCCGGCTCTTCCTTCAAGCCGGTGGTTTATGCCGCCGCTCTGGACAACGGCTATTCGCCGGCTTCCGTGGTGCTGGACGCGCCGCTGGAAATCAAGATGCCCAATGGCGAGATGTGGAAACCGAAGAACTACGAAAAGGATTTCTACGGCCCTTCAACCTTGCGCCGCGGCATTGAGCAATCGCGCAATACCATGACGGTGCGTCTGGCCGATGCCATGGGCATCACCAAGGTGGCCGACTTGGCCGAGCGCCTTGGCATCTATGACCACATGCCGCATGAACTCGCCATGGCCCTGGGGGCAGGCGAAACCACGCTGCTCAAGATGACCACCGCCTATTCGATGATCGCCAATGGCGGCAAGAAGGTGGATGCCACGCTGATTGACCGCATCCAGGACCGTTTCGGCCACACCATCTGGCGCCAGGACACGCGCGATTGCAGCGCCTGCAAGGCCGATCACTATTCCCCCGGCATGCCGGAGCCGGATTTGAGCGACAACCGCGAAACCGTGATGAACCCCTACACCGCCTATCAGATCACCTCGATGATGGAGGGCGTTGTGGAGCGCGGCACCGGCAAGAAGGTGCAGATTGTCGGCAAACCCGTGGCAGGCAAAACCGGCACCTCCAACGACGAAAAGGATGCCTGGTTCATTGGCTTCACGCCAGACATGGTGGTGGGCGTGTTCATTGGCTTTGACACGCCAAAGCCCATGGGCAAGCGCCGCACCGGCGGCGAGCTTGCGGCCCCCGTCGTGGCGGATTTCATGCGCCTGGCGCTGCGCGACAAGGCCGCCGTGCCCTTCCGCGTGCCACGTGGCATTGAGCTTATTCCCATCGAGGTCAAAAGCGGCAAGCGCGCGATTTTCGGCGAGGATGGCGTGATCCTTGAGGCCTTCAAGCCGGGCGATGAGCCGCCCGCCAACGGCACGGTGATCGGCTCTGCCGCCGCAGGCACCAAGCCCGCCGCGGGCGCTGGTGTTGTGCTGGTGCCTTCGGCCCAGGATGGGGCAGGCCAAGCGCAATTGCCGCAGCAGGCGCCGCAGGGCCAGCAGCCCCCGGCCCAACAGGCCCCGCAAGATGGCGGGTTGACGAACAACTCCAACGGCCTCTATTGAGCCGCCAAACCACATTTCAATTGGATTGAAGAAAGCCATGCGCGCCGAAACCGCCAAAGCCATTTCCGAGATCGAGCAGTCCCTGGGCCTGCTCAGGAGGCATCTTTGACTGGGATAACTCAGTCCGTGAACTAGCCGAACTGAACGCCAAGGCCGAGGATTCCTCGATCTGGAATGATCCGCAGAAGGCGCAGGAAGTGATGCGCAAGCGCCAGGACCTTGACACCCGCATCAACGGCATTTTGAAGGTCGAACAGGCCTTGAAGGACAACGCCGAGCTCATCGAAATGGGCGAAGCGGAAGGTGACGCCGGAATTGTCACCGAGGCGGAGAAGGCCATCACCGGGCTGAAGGGCGACATCGCCCGCGTGGAGCAGGACGCGCTGCTTTCCGGCGAGGCCGACGCCAATGACAGCTATCTGCAAATCAACGCCGGCGCTGGCGGCACCGAAAGCCAGGACTGGGCCTCCATGCTCATGCGCATGTATGTGCGCTGGGCAAACCAGAACAAGTACAAGGTTGAGGTTCTTGACCAGCATGACGGCGAAGAGGCAGGCATCAAGAGCTGCACCCTGCAGATCAAGGGCCACAACGCCTATGGCAAGCTGAAGACCGAGAGCGGCGTGCACCGCCTGGTGCGCATTTCGCCCTATGATTCCAACGCCCGCCGCCACACGTCCTTCTGCTCGGCCTGGGCCTATCCGGTGATTGACGACAACATCGAGATCGAAGTGGTGGAAAGTGATTTGAAGATCGACACCTACCGCGCTTCCGGCGCGGGCGGCCAGCACGTCAACACCACCGACTCGGCGGTGCGCATCACCCATATCCCGACCGGCATCATCGTGGCATGCCAGGCAGAGCGTTCCCAGCACAAGAACCGCGCCACCGCCCTCAAGATGCTGAAGGCCCGCCTTTACGAGATGGAACTGCAGAAGAAGCAGGAAAAGGTGGACGCCGCCAACGCCAAGAAGACGGACATTGGCTGGGGACATCAGATCCGCTCATATGTGTTGCAGCCCTATCAGCTGGTCAAGGACCTGCGCACCGGCCACCAGACGTCCAACACCGCGGCGGTGCTGGACGGCGATATCGAGGATTTCATCCAAGCCTCGCTGGCCCACCGCATCCATGGTGGCGGGCCGGAGTCGGTTGAGGATATCGAATAGGCAGGCCTATTTCTGCGCCTTGAGCTGCAGCACCTGCGGTTCCGGCGCCAGAGATTCATCATCTTCAAAGGGCCGCGGCGCATCAAACAGCCGCTCGCTGAACTGGCTTGCCGGGGCAGGGGCAGCGCTTGAAGCCTGCACGCCGCTTTGCGTGACGGAGCCCATCACAAAGGCGCCTTGCTCAATGCTCAAGCCCTCATGCAGCACATTGCCTTCGACATGCGCACCCTTCTGGATGGTGACCTGCGTGGCAGCGATGGGCCCAAGAACGCGCCCGCGCACCAGCACAAATTGTGCCGAGATTGAACCTTGCACCTCGCCATTGTTCTCAACGAGGCAGGTGTGCGCATGGACCGAGCCTTGCACCAGGCCATCAATGTGGATTTCCCCATCGGCGAACAGGTCCCCGACAAAGCGCGCATCCCTGCTGATGTAGGAGGGCTCTGCCGCTCCGCCCTGTTTTTGCGGCGGCTCGCTTGCCATGGTTTCGGCTTCGGTTTCGGCTCTTTTGCGTTTGAACAACATACAAACCCCTATAGGCGACTCATTCGGGCCACTTTAGGGCGAAAATCCAAAAGTTGCAGGCCCTGACATGCGTCAATTGCAGGCGGCCGGCCCTTGCCACCTTGCAGCAAGGGCACAAGCCTCATGGCGCTCTACATAGCGGCTGGCTCTGGCCTTGTCATGGGAGTTGTGGCGCGCCGCCGCCATGCTTATGCCCAACTTTCTTGGCCTTAACTATTGGATTGGCCGGTGAGAAATGGGACACTGGGAAAGATTCTCAGGCCACCGGAAACGGCGGCCGGAAAGAGCAGGTCTAGGGATTTGAGTTTGGGGATTGGCAAGCGCGTGGCTTTGGCGGGTGTGGCGGTTCTGGCCATCCTGTTCATTGCGGTTTTGGCGCTGTACTTGCGCCTGACCCAGGGCCCCATGGCCGCAAGCTTCCTCAACGCCCGCATCGAAAAGGCCATTTCTGCCGAATTGCCTGACATGCACGTGAAGCTGGGCGACGCCTTCGTGGCCATTGATCCGAAATCCGGCGCGCCGCACATCACCTTCGACAACATCATGGTGCGCGACCAGGCCGGCAACCTCATCGCCAGCGCGCCGCAAGCCGCCCTCAACCTCAACACCGCCGAACTGCTGACCGGAACGATCAGCGCGCGCAGCCTTGAACTCATCGGTCCGCGCATCTCCGCGCGCCGCAATGTCGATGGCTCACTGGTGCTGGGCTTTAACGCGCCCAGCGACGAAGCGGCAACGCAAGCCACGGCAGATGCCGAAGCCCCGGCCAAGGCCAACCCGGATGGCACGCCCGGCGTTGACGCCAAGGAAACCACCGGCGGCACGCTGTTGAACCTGCTGGACCAGCATGACACCAAAAACACCATCTCCGCGCTGGAGGACATCCGCATTTCCGGTGCCGCGATCAATTTCTATGATGATGGCAACGCCGCCACATGGTTCGCCCCCAAGGCAGACCTCACCTTCCAGAAAAAGCCCTATGGCTTCGTGATCCTCGCCAAGGCCGATGTCGCCACCAATGCGAAGCCCTGGCATGCCGAAGTGTCGGCCACCTACAAGCACGACACCAAGAAGTTCGAAATCAGCTCAACGCTCGACAATCTGGTGCCCACCAGCGTGGCCCGCAAGATTTTCGCTCTTTCCCAATTCGCTGCCTTGTCCACGCCGCTCTCCGGCCATGTTGATCTGGGCGTTGATGCTGATGGCCGCTTGCTGGCGGCAACGGGTGAGTTCCAGGCCTCGGCAGGCCGTGTGACGCTGCCTGATGTGTTTGCCGAGCCCATCGCCATTGATGAGGGCGTGGTGCGCGTGGCCTATGACCCGCAAACCACGGCTTTCAGCATCGCCAATTCGTCGCTGGTGGTTGGCGGCCGCAGGCTGGACCTTGCAGGTTCCGTGCAGCCGCAGCGCGGGCAAGACGGGAAACTGAGCGCGCTGGCCATCAAACTGGCCACCAGCAAGAGCCAGAACCAGCCTGCCTCGCAGGATACCAAGGCGGATGCAAAGGGCGACGCCACGCCGGCACTGATCGATCACATTGAGTTCTCAGGCTCGGCCTCGGTGGATAAGGCGCGCCTTGATGTGGATGATCTTGTGGTGATGTCCGGCAACACTGGCCTGCGCATGCGCGGCAACATCACCGGCGGTGAAAAATCTCCCGGCATCCATCTGGCGGGCCGCATCAGGGATGTGTCCGACGATCTGCTCAAGCTGCTCTGGCCGCCCATCGTGGCCCCGCGCTCGAGAGCCTGGATCGCCGAGAATGTGGTGGATGGCCGCATTCCCGAAGGTACGTTCCAGATCAACTTTGATGAAAATGCGCTGGCCGCCGCCAAGGCCGCCCATCTCAACCCGCCGGGCTCGCTCGATTTCAAGTTCTCGCTGGCCAACGTCACCACGCATTATTTCAAATCCCTGCCCAACTTGCAGAACGGCGCAGGTCAGGCCCATTTGCAGGACAACAGCTTCAACCTCGATATCGACACCGGCTTTGCAACACTCGATTCCGGTGAAACCATTAAGCTGGTCAGCGGCAGCTTTGAAGCCAATGACCTGCAGGCCCCAATCATTCAGGGCCTGTTCAAGTTTGAGTTGGAGGCGCCTGTTCCCGCGATGCTGGCCGTGGCCACCAACCCGGATTTGAAAATGTTCAAGCCGGACGCGCTGGCCAATGTGCCCAAGGCCACGGGCCTTGGCCATGTGAAGCTGGAATTGCAGATGCCTTTGGTGAAAGACCCGCCCAAGGAAGAGGTGCAGCTCAAGACCGACCTCAACGCCAGCAATGTCGAGATTGCCGGGCTGGCGCCGGGGGTGGACCTCACGGAAGGCAACTTCAACATCAATGTCACCCAGGAGAAGATCGACATCGCGGGCCCCGCCAAGATCAATGGCCAGCCCGCCAAGCTTACCTGGTCAAAGCCGCGCGAAGGCGGCGTGCCGGTTTCAACCATCACCACGACGCTTGATGACAAATCCCGCGAAAAGCTGGGCCTGAAGCTCTCGGACTATCTCAATGGCCCGGTGGATGTTGCAGCCTCCATGAGCAAGGACGACAGCGGCGCCTTTGTCTTTGACGTAAAGGCTGATCTTTCCCAGGCCAACATGCATCTGGCCGCCATTGGCTGGAACCGTGACCCCACGCCAGGCACCACCTCCAGCTTCCGCCTCATCAGCACCGACCAGGGCCGCAGCGTGCGTGATTTCAAGCTGGATGGCGACGGCCTGCACCTGAAGGGTGCCATTGAGCTGTTCAAGGACGGCAAGCTCAAGGCCGTGAGCATGAATGAAATCCGCCTTGATGAAGACAATGTCTTCAGCGTGCGGGCCATTCCGGGCGATGGCACGACCGATCTCACCGTCACAGGCACGAACCTTGATGCGAGGCCCTATATCAAGGCGGTGTTGTCGCCGCCGCCGCCCGCCAAGGGCACGCCCGCAGGCCAAAGCGCCGGGCAGGATTTCACCATGCGTGCCCATTTTGACAAGGTGATCGCCAACCGCGGTGAAATTCTCAACAATGTTTCCGCCACCTTGCGTTCGCGGGCAGGGCGCATCGCCGAAGCCAACATCCAGGGCACCTTCGTCAACGGCCAGCCCATCACGGCAACGGTCGTTCCCCTGCCGCAGGGGCGCGAAATGCGATTGAAGAGCAGCGATGCCGGCTCGGCCATGCGCGCCGCCAATTTCTATTCCAAGATCGCCGGGGGAAATATAAACTTCTATGCCTTGATCGGAAATGAGCAGGGTTCGCCGCTGCGCAATGGCAACCTCACCATCAGCAATTTTGAGGTGCGCAACGAAGCCACGCTGGCTGATCTCGACAAGCGCGGCAAGCCGCAGAAATCCGGCCCGCGCAGCGAAGCCGTGTTTTTCTCCACGTTGTATCTGCCCTTCTCATCGGATGACAAGTTCATCCGCTTCAAGGATGGCACGGTGCGCGGCCCCACCATGTGCGCCACAGCCGATGGCGTGATCCGCAAGGCCGACAATGCGCTCGATATTTCCGGCACCGTGGTTCCGGCCTGCGGCCTTTCACGCGCCTTGAACAACGTGCCCCTGATTGGCGACTTGCTCAGCGGCGGCAATTACAATGAAGGTATCTTCGGTGTGACCTACGCCATGGGAGGCACTTTCGCCGAGCCCAAGATCCAGATGAATCCGATCTCGGCGCTGGCGCCCGGCATCTTCCGCCGCCTGTTTGACTTCAATCCGAAAGCGGCAGCGCCGGATGTGAACGGCAAGCAGCCCTGAGGGCTCAGGCCTGCTTCAGCAGCACATGCTTCTTCTTGCCCATGGAAAGCTTGATGGCGCCGTCAGCATTGAGCGTGCTCTTGTCCAGCATCAGCTTGTCATTGCTCACGGCTTCGTCATTCACCTTGATGGCGCCCCCGGCGATCGAGCGCTTGGCATCGCCATTGGAAGAGGCCAGCCCCGCCGCAACCAGCGCCTGCAGGATGCCAATCCCCGCGCCAAGGTCAACATTGACAGTGGGGAGGGCTGCACCAGCGGCGCCTTCCTCAAAGGTCTTGCGCGCGGTTTCCGCGGCTTCCGCGGCAGCGGCGTGGCCGTGCAGCAAGGCGGTGGCCTCATTGGCGAGAACCTTCTTGGCCTCGTTGATTTCAGCGCCGGCCAGTTTCTCCAGCCGGGCGATCTCATCCAGCGGCAGCGTGGTGAACAGCTTCAGGAAGCGGCCCACATCGGCGTCTTCGGTGTTGCGCCAGAACTGCCAGTATTCATAGGGGCTGCGCATGTCGGCATTGAGCCAGACGGCACCAGCCGCCGTCTTGCCCATCTTGGCGCCGGAGGAAAGGGTGATCAGCGGCGAGGTGAGGGCATAGAGCTGGTGGGTGCCCATGCGGCGGCCAAGGTCAATGCCGTTGACAATGTTGCCCCACTGGTCCGAGCCGCCCATCTGCAGGTTCGTGCCATGGCGCTTGGCCAGTTCAACAAAATCATAAGCTTGCAGAACCATGTAGTTGAATTCAATGAAGGAAAGCTCATGCTCGCGGTCCAGCCGCAGCTTCACGGAATCCATCGCCAGCATGCGATTCACGCTGAAATGCTTGCCCACGTCGCGCAGCATCTCGATCCAGTTCAGCCTGGTGAGCCATTCGGCATTGTCGGTCATGCGCGCATCGCCCGGGCCGTGGCCGAATTTCAGGAACTTGGCAAAAACCTGCTGGATGCCGTGCTTGTTGTTCTCGATGTCTTCCAGCGAAAGGATCTTGCGGCTTTCATCGCGGCCCGAAGGGTCGCCCACCCGCGTTGTGCCGCCGCCCATCAAAACGATTGGGGTGTTGCCCGTCTGCTGCAGCCAATGCAGCAGCATGATCTGGACGAGAGAGCCCACATGCAGCGAAGGTGCGGTGCAATCAAACCCGATATAGGACACTACCTTGCGCTGCGCCGCCAGCGCGTCCAGCCCTTCAAAGTCCGAGCACTGATGAATATAGCCGCGTTGCGAAAGCGTGTTAAGAAAGTCTGATTTATAGTGGGTCATGATGGGGCCTCATAACAAGGGGGAGGCGAGGTGTCAAAAATCTGCCGGGCGATAGGGTTGATGTCTGGAACATCGCTGGATGGCATTGATGTGGCCCTGCTGGAAACCGATGGCGAAGGCCATGTGCAGCGTGGCCCCTCCGCCACCTATGCCTATGACGCCAGCCAGCAGGCCCGGCTTCGCCAGGCGCTGCAGGATGCGCTGGAGATCCGGGCCCGCAACGAGCGGCCAGGCAGCCTGGCAGCAGCCGAAATGGCACTCACAGACTGGCACGCCAACGCCGTTCACTCATTCTTGCAGGAACGGGGCCTAACCGATTCAAAGATCGATGTTATTGGCTTTCATGGCCAGACCGTTCTGCACCGGCCGGAACAGCGCCTCACGGTGCAGTTGGGAGATGGCGCGGCGCTGGCCAGGGCCACGGGCATTGACGTGGTCTATGACATGCGCGCTGCCGATGTGGCAGCGGGCGGGCAGGGAGCACCCTTGGTGCCCATCTATCATGCCGCACTGGCCAAAACCCGCCCTGCCGCCTTCGTCAATATCGGCGGCGTTGCCAATGTGACCTATGTGGGTGATGACGTGCTGGCCTTCGACACCGGCCCCGGCAATGCCTTGATCAATGACTGGATGATGAAGCACAAGGGCCTCAGCTTTGATGAGGGCGGCAAGACTTGCCTTTCCGGCAGCGTGGGCCGCCTGCAGCTGGCTTCGGCCTTGAACCACCCCTATTTCGCACAGAAGCCGCCAAAATCGCTGGACCGCAATGCCATGGCGCTGGTGCTCAAGGATTTCGGCCTCGCTGATGGCGCAGCCACGCTGGCGGCATTCACCGCCCACAGCATAGCCGCCGCCGCGAAGTGGTTCCCCAAGCCGCCCAAGCAATGGGTGATTTGCGGTGGCGGCCGGCACAATGCCGCGATCATGCAAACCTTGCGCGGCCTGCTGCCCAATGTGGTGACGGCCGAAGACCTGGGCCTCAATGGCGATTCGATGGAAGCCGAGGCCTGGGCCTATCTGGCGGTGCGATCGCTGCGCGGCTTGCCGCTGACATTTCCCGGCACCACGGGCGTGGCCCAGCCATTGACAGGCGGCGTTCGGACAAGGGCGTGAAGCCCAACATCTGCCGCAATGCTGCTTAGCTTGGGCAGGGGAGGAACGCCATGAGACACAAACGCATTGCCGCCTTTTCCTGCCTCTGCCTTTTGCTTGTCAGCGGCGTGGCCGCCGCCGCCCTTCCGGGGCCGCAGCGGGCCTTGGCGCCGGGGCTTTTCGGCCTGAGTGAAATAGCCCCCGGTGTTTTCACCGATGATGTCAGCGAGCAACAGCGCTGGCTCGGCATCAAGGCCCATGGCGAGGCCAGGGTGCAGGCCTTTTTCGGGGAATTGAAGGCCCAGCCGCGCTTCATCCTGTGCACCCATCAGGAGTGCGAGCGCCGCTTCGGCTTCACCGGCGTGACAGCGCAAACCTTTGGCTGGCACATGATTCATCTGCCGCCCCGCGCCCTGGAAACGCCGGGCCTCGGTTTCATTCTCATGGCGCATGAGCGCACCCATGCCGAGCTTCATTGGCGCATGGGGCTGGGCGGCCTTGCCTATGGCTCCATTCCCAACTGGTTCGATGAAGGCCTTGCGTCATTCGTCTCGCGGGATGCCCGGCTTGATCCGTTCTATGTCCCGGAGCAGCGCGCCTGGATCAGGGCCTCGCGCAATTTCTGGGATTGGGGCCAGTTCGTGAAAGCCCGCGGCTGGCGCGATGCTTATGGCGCGGCGGCCGACAATGTGCGCCGCCTTGATGAGGCGCTGGGCCATGAGGGCTTGCTCGCCATGATCAACAGCGCCATCGGGCAAGGCGGGTTCGATGAGGCTTTTGCCAAGGCGGAAGCCGCCAATTCAAGCCAGTTTTAGCGCAGCCTTTCGACCAGCCGCCCATCGATGATCGCCAGCGCCAGCGCGATCACCGCCGTGCCCAGGGCCTCATTGGCGGTGAAGCTTTCCCCCAGGAACAGCACGCCCAGAATGATCGCCGAAACCGGGATCAGCATCGTCACCAGAATGGTGAAGGAAGGGCCGGTGGTGGTGAGGATGCGGAAGAAGATCAGATAGGCCAGCGAAGTCGAAATGGCCGCAAGCCCGATCAGTGCCGCCCAGGTTCCCCCGCTGATGGTGAGATACTGCGCCGGGGTTGAAAAGCCGAAAGCCAGAAGCCCCATCACGCATGAAGAAACAGTGAGCTGGCAGGTGGCCGTGGTCAGCGGCGGCAGGCCCATCAGGCGCGTCTTGGACCATGGCGCCGAAAGCCCATAGCTGGCGGAGGCCAGCGTGACGGCGAGAATGCCCAGCGTTTGCGGCCCAAGATCGCCAAAGCCGCCGCCCTTCAAAACGATGACACCCGCAAGGCCCAGCACCAAGGCAACCGCGCGCCGCGGGATCAAGCCCTCCAGCCCGAACAGCACCATGAACAGCGCCGCAAACATCGGCGAAGTGGCATTGAGCACTGAAGCCAGCCCGCTGCCGATGGAATGCTGGCCCCAGGAGATCGCCGTGAAGGGCACCACATTGTTCATCAGGGACATCACGCCACAGGAAATCCATGTCTTGGCATCGCGCGGCAGCGGGCCTTGGCTGATCAGGTGGATGGGAATGAGGATGAGTGCCGCAATCGAGACACGCGCAAACACGATGAGCAGCGCGGGAAGCTCTTTCACCGCAACGCCGACAAAGAAGAAAGACCCGCCCCAAATCAGCGACAAGAGGCCCAGCAGGGCCCAGGATTGGGCGGAAATCTTTTGTTCTGACATTGCCACGGTGTTGCCTCCCCAGTTTGCGCCTTGCCCTGAAGGCAAGACCCAGCCTGGCCCTGTTACTCAAAAGACAGAAGGCCTGCCACCCGCTTTACGCGCGGGTTGCTATGACTCCAGCGTCAGGCGCTTGTCGAGGTAGTCGGCGCAGAGCTTGGTCAGCTCTTCGATGCGGTCCTGGAAGAAGTGGTTGGCATCGGGGATCACCTTGTGTTCGATGGTGATGCCCTTTTGCGTCTTCAGTTTCGAAACCAGCGTGTGCACGGCTTCAGGCGAAGTCACCGTGTCCTTGCCGCCATTCACAAACAGGCCGGAAGCCGGGCAGGGTGCCAGGAACGAGAAGTCATAATGCTTGGCCAGGGGCGCAATGGAGATGAACCCGGAAATCTCAGGCCGCCGCATCAACAGCTGCATGGAAATCCATGCGCCAAAGGAAATGCCGGCAATCCAGCAGATCTTGCTTTCGCGGTTGAAGCTCTGCAGCCAATCCAGAGCCGAGGCCGCATCGGCCAATTCGCCCGCGCCATTGTCGAACATGCCCTGGCTGCGGCCCACGCCGCGGAAATTGAAGCGCAGGACCGAGAAACCGCGCGATTGGAAAAGCTGATACAGCGAATGAACAATCGGGTTGTTCATGGTGCCGCCGAAGCTGGGGTGCGGGTGCAGCAGGATGGCGATGGGTGCGCCGGCCGTTTTGGCCTGGTGATATCGCGCCTCAATGCGGCCGGCCGGCCCGTTGAAAATCACTTCTGGCATGGAATCCCAACTTCCCCTGGCGGCCCGGCGCAGCGAGTCAAATTAGTTGACTCATTTACTCGGGTTTACTAAAACACATTGGAACAATTCTAGGAATTGCCCGCCCGTTTGGGCTTGCGCGCTTTAGCACAGCCAGGGGGGCAAAAAGCAAGCATTTCGTGAGCGGAAAGCAGCAGTCATGAAAATGAGCACCAAGGGCCGTTACGCGGTGATGGCCATGATTGACATCGGCGCCAACTCGCATGGCAAGCCCGTGCCCCTGGCCGATATTTCCGCAAGGCAGGACATCAGCCAGGAATATCTTGAACAGCTGTTTTCCAAGCTGCGCCGGGCCGGCCTTGTGGCCTCGGCCCGCGGGCCGGGCGGCGGCTATGTGCTGGCCCGCGCGGCCAATGAAATCGGCATGGCCGATGTGATCCAGGCGGTGGATGAGGAATTGCGCGTCACCCGCTGCGATGGCGACGCCGTGGAAGGCTGCGTGAAGGGCGAGCGCTGCTGCGCCCATGACCTGTGGTCCTCCCTCGGCCGGCAGATGATGTATTTCCTCGAGAGCGTGTCGCTTGAAGACGTGATCGAAAAGCGCAACCTGGCGCTGGCCGCCTCGATCAAGCAGACCAAGGACAGGCATGTGAGGCCCCACGCGTGAGAGCCTATCTCGACCATAATGCCACCAGCCCGCTGCGCCCTTCGGTGAGGGACGCGATGCTGCGGGCCATGGCGCATGGCGGTAATGCCTCGTCCATCCATGCCGAAGGCCGCGCCGCCCGCAAGATCATGGATGATGCGCGCGAGGCGATTGCCTTCCGGCTGGGCTGCCTGCCGCAGATGATCACTTTCACCAGCGGCGGCACCGAGGCCAACAACATGGCGCTGCGCGGGGTGGGCGTGGAGCGGCTTCTTGTGTCCGCGATCGAGCACCCTTCCGTGCTGGCCGCCGCCAAGGCCTCGGGCAAGCCGGTGGAGGTGATCCCCGTTGATCATCAGGGCAGGGTGGATCTGGCGGCGCTTGATGCCATGCTGGCTGGGCCCAGGGCGCTTGTCTCCATCATGCTGGCCAACAATGAAACCGGCGTGCTGCAGGACATGGGCGCCATCGCGCCGCGCGTCTCCACCGCGGGCCACTTGCTGCACATCGACGCTGTTCAGGCCTTTGGCAAGCTGCCGGTGAATTTCGGCCTGCTGGGCTGCGACCTTCTCACCATTGGCGCCCACAAGGTTGGCGGTCCGGTGGGCATTGGCGCGCTGGTGATACGTGATGGCCTGGTGGTGGAGCCGCTGCTGCATGGCGGCGGGCAAGAATTGCGCCGCAGGGCTGGCACGGAAAACATCGCCGCCATTGCAGGCTTTGGCACCCTGGCGCAGGAGCCGCTGCTTGAGGTGGCCCATTTGCGCGGCACGCTGGAAGACGCACTGGGCGGCGCGCAAGTTTTCAGCGCTGGCGCGGAACGCCTCTCGAACACCACCTGCTTTGCTTTGCCCGGCTTCAAGGCGGAAACGCTGCTGATGAATTATGATCTCGAAGGCGTGGCCCTTTCCTCGGGCTCGGCCTGTTCTTCCGGCAAGGTGCAGCAAAGCCAT